>NZ_JAMQTH010000007.1:0-446390 GCF_032883035.1 Mycobacterium appelbergii | reverse complement strand
CCGCCGCCGCGCGGGTCTCATCCTCGATCCCCACGGCCAACGCCGCCTCACCGAGCCCATCGAACATACGTTCGATACTGCCATACCCCACCGACACGCGAGCTCGTAATCCTCAATCGGGATTTCATCCACAGGGTTCGTCAACTGACGCTCAGGCTGCGTTGCAGCAGAACAGTATCCAGCCAGCGCCCTTGTTTGAATCCGACCGAGCGCAGCCGCCCGGCCTCGTTGAAACCGTATTTGCGGTGCAGAGCGAACGAGGCGGCCGCGTCGTCGCTGTCCACGATCACCGCGATGACCTCGCGAACCCCGGCCGCAGCGCATCCGTCCAGTAGCGCTCGCATCAGGCGGCCGCCGATGCCACGGCCGAACGCCTGCGGCGTGAGGTAGATCGAGTTCTCCACCGTGTGGCGATACGCGGGCCGGGTTTTCCACGGCGCGCAGAAGGCGTAGCCGACGACCACCCCGTCGAGTGTTGCGGTGAGAAAAGGCAATTCACGCTCTCGGGCCGTCGTCAACCGCCGATCCCACTCTGCCCGGTCTGGTGGCGCGAGCTCAAATGTGGCGACGCTGGTCTCGACGTGATGGGCGTAGATGGTACGGATCGCGTCCAAGTCTTCGGGGACCGTTGGGCGGACGGCCACTGCATCGCTCATGGGGCACCTCAGGGTTGACAGACCGGGCACCAGTACGTCACGCGGTCCCCGGTGTTGTCTGTCTCGATCAGAGTTCCACAGCGACGACATGGCGCTCCGGCGCGTCCGTACACCCAGAGTTGACGGCCTGACCTGGTATCGCCGGTGGTGGTCCTGTTCCACCGGGATCGGTTGAGCCACAGCATGTCCCTGGCGCGTTGTACGACCCGTAGCGGATCGGGCAGTGTGCTGACGGGTGCGGTGGGGCGACGGCCGAAGATGAAGCACAATTCGTTGCAGTAGACATTGCCGATGCCGGCCATCACCCGTTGATCGAGCAGTGCCGCGGCGACGGGTCGGTCGGGATCCGCGGTCAGGTTGGCTGCTGCGACACGTGGATCCCAGTCGTCGCCCAGCAGATCGGGGCCCAGATGAGCAACGGCGTCCATATCGGTGTCCCGGTCGAGTACCTCCAGCACGCCGAGGTCGATGCCGACGGCCCGGGTATCGGCGGTCTCCAGCACGACCCGGACCCGATGGGCCGCACTGCCGGACCACCCCACCCGCCAGCTGCCCTCCATCTTCAGATGTGAATGCAGACTGGCCGGGCCGACCCGGATGAACAGGTGCTTGCCCCGGCTGAGCACTTCGTCGACGACCTGCCCGCTCAGGTCGACCGTGGCGTACTGCGGAACCCGGATATCGCAGCGGGTCAGTGTCTTACCGACAAGCGCCGTGCGCAACACGGCGGCGGTGTGAAAGACAGTGTCGCCTTCGGGCATGACCTATTGAATCAGGTCTGCCCCGGCCCGCCGTGCTAGAAGCTGACGACGGTCCGGACGCTCTGGCCGCCGGCCATGAGCGCGAACCCCTGGTTGATGTCGGATATCGGTAGGCGGTGCGTGATCAGCGGGTCGATGACCAGGTCCCCGGCGAGGTACAGGTCGACGTACCAGGCCAGCCCGGAGCGCCCCTGCACACCACCGAAGTAACTCCCTTTGATGGTGCGGCCGTAACGGGCGAGAACCGGCGGGAACGCCAGTTCCTGGCCTGCGGGTTCCACACCCAGCAGAACGCAGGTGCCCCACCCCGGCTGCAGGCAGTCGATGGCCTGCCTCATCACGGGGATAATCCCCGTGCATTCGAACGCCACGTCGACCCCGCCGCCGGTGAGATCCTTGAGCGCATCGACAACGGCCCCGCAGGTCGAAGGATCGATGAAGTCGGTCATGCCCAACTGGGTGGCCAGCACCTGCTTCGAGGTGACCGGGTCCACGCCGATGATCCGCTCAGCTCCGGCAAGCCGTGCGCCCTGAACGACGTTGATCCCGATTCCGCCCAGCCCGAACACCACCACGGTGTCTCCTGGACGGACGTCATTGAGAGCTGCGCCGACGCCGGTCGTGACTCCGCATCCCAGCAGGCATACGGTTTCGAGCGGTGCGTCGGCGCGGATCTTGGCCAGCGCGATCTCGGGTACGACGGTGTAGTTGGAAAACGTTGAGGTACCCATGAAGTGGTGGATCGGTTGACCGTCCAGCGTGTTGAACCGTGATGTTCCGTCCGGCATCACGCCTTTGTCGCGGCTTGCTTTGATGCTCCAGCACAGATTCGTCCTGCCGCTGGCGCACATGCGGCAGTTGCCGCATTGGGGTCCGTACAGCGGGATGACCCTGTCGTCGACGGCGACGCTGCTGACTCCCTCGCCGACTTCTCGCACGATGCCTGCACCCTCGTGTCCCAGAATCGCCGGATACACGCAACTCGGGTTGTCCCCGGTGAAGGTCGTGGTGTCGGTGTGGCACAGGCCGCTGGCGACGATTTCGACCAGCACTTCACCCGCGCGGGGTGGCGCCACTCGTACCTCGGTCAACTCGAGGTCGGATCCGGGTCCGAACAGGACTGCTGCTGATGATGTGATCAATTGCCTGGTGCTTTCGGTCGTTAGGGCTGGTTCGGCCAGCCACCGTTGATGGTGTCCAGCACAGTGGTCCAGGCCGTACTGTCCGGTTCGATGACCGCGGTGTGGTGTCCGTCCACCTCAACCAGTGCGATCCGTCCACCCGCAGTGCGTACCTTGGTGACGTAGCTGGCGGAGATCTCCTGGGGGACACGCTCATCCGAGCGGCTGTGCAGGCATCGAGCCGATACTCGGGGTGGGTGCAGCGCCGGGTCGGCGTCGTGGAGATCGGCCGGTGCCGCATCCGGTCCGAGGAACTCCTCGACGGCCGAACTGCCGATGTTCAGCCGGTGTGCCAGTTCGAGATCCACTACTCCGTTGAGGGTGACGACACCGTGCAGGGGAGGTGTGTCGCTGTGATTGCCGGCGACCCATGCCGCCAATTGTCCGCCGGCGGAGTGGCCAACCAACAAGGTTGTGCCGCAGTCGATGTCGAACTCTGCGGCCAGGGTCTCATAATGCCGGAACGCGCGGGCGCAGTCGGCGACCGTGTCGCGCCACCCGCAGGCACGCCGGTATTCGATGTTCCACACGTTCCACCCGCATGCAGCGAGTGCCGCAGCGGCCGGGTTGGTCATCTCCAGCCCGCGATGCGCACGCCAGAACCCGCCGTGGATGAGCACGACGGACCCTCGAATCGTCGGTCCGCCGGCAAGGTGCAGATCACCGTATTGATCGGGCAACGGGCCGTAAGACCGTCGGAGAACAATGGCACTCGATGGCGGCTCTGGTTTCACAGTTCGCCCGGTACACCGGAGCGGAAACGTGCTGCGGTGGCGATGAATCGGTGAATCAGCGGGGCAGACGCCCGGGCTTTCAGGCAGACCACGAACGCGTCGGTGTAGAGATCGCCTGCGGGATCCTCAATCGGGACGACGCAGATGCCGTGCTGGTTGTGGATCTCGGCGGTGGTCGCGACCGCGATTCCCAGACCGGCCTGCACGGCCTCGAGTGCGCCCTCACGGTCGACTTCCAGGGCCACCCGATAGTCGACCGCTGCTCTTTCCAGAGCGCGTTCCAGCACCCGCCGGCTGGTCGAGCCGCCTTTGCGCATGATGAGCCGTTCGCCGGCGAGTTCGCCGATCGAGATTGTCTCCCGGTTCCCGAGTGGGTGGTCGTCGCGGACGAGTAAGACCAACTGCTGGCGGCTGAACGGCAGCGACAGGTAGCGGCCATCCAGCCCGAGGTGTCCGATCATCGCGATATCGAGCTCGCAGGCGGCGATCTGCGCGGCGATGGTCGCCGAATCGCTCAGCGTCAGATCGATGTCGACAAGGGGGTTTTCGGTCCCGAACTCACTCAGCGGCGGCATGACGAAATGTGGGTCGACACTACCCACCCGCAAGGTGCCGCGTAGCTGCTCGGGTGTGCCTTGGAGCAGATCGACGGCATCGGCCTCGATCTGGAACAGCTTCTCGGTGAGCGCCAACAGCTTTCGTCCGGTGTCGGTCAGCGTGATGCCACCGGGCAGGCGGTGGGCGAGTTCGACCTTGTAGGTCGCTTCGAGCTGCCGGAGCTGGGTGGTGACGGTCGGTTGGCCGACATGGAGAAGTTTCGCCGCCGCGGTGACGCTGCCGGTGATCGCGACGGCGTGGAACGATCTCAGTTGGTTGAAGCTGACGTAGGGCAACCCGCCGAGCGTGGTGTGGGGGTCGTCAGACTCCATGCACCGAATGCTATCTGTGATGGTCGTCACGTGTGTTCGTCCACGTCGATCAACACCCGCCCGCCGTCGATCTTCACCGGGTAGGTCCGCAGATCCCGTTCCAGCGGCGGGCCGAGCGCCTTGCCGGTGCAGATGTCGAAAACTCCCTGGTGACGTGGGCACTCGATGGTTGTCCCGTCGAGATAGCCGTCGGCCAGCGATGCTTCCTGGTGGGTGCACCGGTCGTCGGTCACATAGACCGTTCCATCGACCTTGTAGACGGCCAGTCGCCTGCCCGGGACCATCAATTGGATGACGTCATCCTCGTCGACCAGATCGTCACCGCAGATATCAAGCCATTCAGACATTCTTTCGCTCCTCAGAGTTTGCTCGCAGATGTGCGTCAGTCGGCGGCGCCGCGCATGACGGAGCCGGCGAACAGTTCCTGGCTGTGCAGCAGATCGCTGTGGCGGCTCATCACCGGACCCAGGGCGGTGTAGAGGTCGTCCCAGATCTCGAACATCGCCGCGTAGCGCTCGTGCAGCGCCGGATTGGGTTCGATGACGGCCTTCGTCGTCACCAGGGTGGACAGTGGGTCGGTGGGATCGCTGTACAGGCCGGCGCCGGTCGCGGCGAGAATCGCGTCGCCGAGCGGTGCGGCCTCCCCGATATCGGGCACGATCAGCGGCTTGTTCGTGACGTCGGACGTGATCTGGTTCCACATCGCGCTACGCGTCGGCCCGCCGTTGAGCACCAACTGGTTGACCTGTGCGCCTGCCGCCTCGGCGATGCGGAGGTTCGAATACAGGTCGAACGCCACCCCTTCGATCAGCGCGCGCACGAAGTGCGCCCGCGAGGTGGACGGTTGTACGCCGAAAAATGTGCCGGTGGCCTTCGTGTTCCACCGCGGCGCCAGGGAGTTGCCCAGGTACGGCAGATACATCAGTCCGTCGCTGCCCGGCTCCACCCGGTCTGCCTGCATCGTGACCAGGTCGAACACACTTTGACCGCTGCGCTCGGCCAAGATGACCTCTGGATCGGCGAACATGTCACGGAACCACTTCAACGAGGCACCGGTGAACGCCATCGGTGCGTCGAACATCGTCAGGTGCGGTAGCACATGCGGCCACTTCAGGATTCGGAACTCGTCGATCCGCTGCGGCGTGGGGATCATGATGCCCAGGTTCGAGCCGGTCCCCATCGAGTAGTAGGCCTGGCCTGCCTCGGTGACACCGCAGCCGAGCGCCGCGGAACTGATGTCCGTGCCGCCCGCGACGACCACCGTTCCCGGTGCGAGACCCGTTTCCCGCGCGGCTTTCTCGGTCACCTTGCCGACGATCTCGGTCGAGCCGTACAGCGTGGGGTAGAGGTCGACGGGGATTCCGATTGCCTCCGCGAGTTCGCTGTTCCAGCATTGATTCTGGTAGTCGAACGGATAACACAGGCCGGCGTCGCCATAGTTCATCGAGAACTCGCCGGTCAGCTGGAACGTGCAGTATCCGGCGGGGGAGAGCAGCTTGTGGGCACGATCGAAGGCCTCGGGTGCGTGCTGTGCCAGCCACAGTGCCTTCGGTTCGATGAACCACGGCGCCACCCGGTTTCCGTTGTTCCGGTTGATCCGCTCCTCACCGACGCGATCCCGGATCTGCTGGCACTGGGGGTCAGAGCGCCCGTCCATCCAGATGGGCGCCCGATGCACCGGACGTCCCTCTCGATCCACCGCCAACGTGACACCCACCAACCCCGAGAACGCCACGCCGACAATACGATCGGCGATGGAGCTGTCGGAATCCAGACATTGGCGAATGCAGGACACGGCTGCTCGCCAGTAGTTGTCCGGATCTTGCTCGGCCCACCCGGGCCGTGGGTGATACAGCGGATGCTCAGCGGCGGCGTGGGCGATCACCCGGGCGGTACCGGTATCGAGCACGGACGCTTTGACGTTCGTCGTGCCGATATCGATTCCGATGGTGAGCGTATTCGTCATTGGATACCTCCTGGTGGTGGACACACGTATCAGCAGTCAGGCAGCCGCCGCGGGGTCGTATCGGGTATCGCCGGTCCTGACCCGGCGAATCAGGTCGCGATGGACACGCAGGTATCCGCGGGCGGGCTGCAGGCTGTCCGCCGGCAGCGTTTCGTGCATATCGGCCAGTCGGTGGAAGGGCACCGAAGGGGCGAGGTGGTGCTCGGCGTGGAAGGGCATGTTCCAGTACACAAACCGAATTGCGGGGTTGGTCAGCGTCGTTCGTGTGTTGCTGAGCAGGTTGGGACCCTCTTCCATCCCGGTGTGCTCGGCGATGCGGAACGTGCGCAACACGGGTTCTCCGATGAACCGTGGAATCAGCCAGTACATCAGCGGAATCTGCCACGTCCCGGTCAGGATGGTCAGCGCGGCGATCGCGGCGTACAGCGCCACGTACACCCGGACTTCGGCAGAGACTCGACCACGTTCGTTCTCCGGGAGGAAGAACTTCTCACGGTCGTTGTACCGGCCGGTGCACCCGCGGTAGAGGGTTCCGATCATCTTGGGCCAGAACCGCATCCCCAGTACCTCGCCGAGGTACCCGCGGACAGTTTCGGGGAACGGCACCTGATCCGGGTCGCGCTGCGGGTCCTGGGTATAGGAGTGGTGCGCGGCGTGGCGGTAGCGGAAATACAGTGCCGGTCGCATCATGACGAATCCGCAGGTCATGGCGACGGCAGTGTTCAGTCTGCGAGTCTTGAACGCGGTGCCGTGCGAGCATTCGTGCAACGGCGCGAACAGGAACACGATGAGGCTGCCCTGCAGGAACATCGGGATGATCGCCCACCAGGACGGCAGCGTCCACCAGATCAGCGCGGATGTGCCTGCCAGCAGGGACAGGTGGCCGATCATCCAGCGGAACGCGGGTCCGTCGCTCCGTTTCTGCAGGGCACGAAGCTCCTTACGCGGGATCGGCACCGCGGTGGCGACCGCCCACGGGTCCGGCTGTCCGGAGTCGGAGGCGGTCTCCGGGCTCGCTGTCATGTCATGACCTCCCTGTCGGTGTGATGCGTGTCGCCCTATCGTCACACTGTGACAACGGGGACCACCAATACTTGTTTTGGACCGTTGGTATTCACGAAATCGATGCTGTGGCAGCCGATTCACCTGACCGCATTTGCTTGGCCAGTTTGCGCAGGTCGGTCCGCGGTTCGTCGAGATCGCGCACGTCGAGGGCTGCTCCCGCCGCGATGAGATCGGTGATCGGCCGGATGTCCCTGCCGTTGTTGAGCGTCACGGCTCCGGTGAGTCGTCCTTGCCGATGGAAGAGCACCGTCACCCGGTCGCGAATCGGATCCTCGCGCCAAACTCGCTCGTCGGCCGGTTGCGGACGGCCGACGAGCTGGATGTTCAGGTCGTACTGGTCAGACCAGAACCATGGCACCGGTCGGAGACGGCCGGACCGTCCGAGCAGGTCGTCGGCGAGCCGTCTGCCCGTGTCGACGGCGTGACTCCAATGCTCACATCGCTGGCGTCCGGCGGTGGTACCGATGTTCGCGACGTCGCCGATGGCGTAGACACCAGGTGCCGCGGTACGCATGCTTTCGTCCACGTGTACCCCGTTGCCCGTCGCCAAACCTGCGGCGGCAGCGAGTCCGTCGTTGGGCCGCATCCCGATGCCGACGACCACGAGATCGGCAGGCACCACCTCGCCGTCGGCGAGCCGCACGCCCGTGACCTGGTCCTGACCTGTGAATGCCTCGACGGCGACTTCTGTTCTGATCGTGACTCCCCGTTGGCGGTGGTGATCCACGACGCGCGGAGCCAGTTCAGGCAGCACGGCGGCCAGTGGCATGGCCGCGGCTTCGAGCAGTACCACGTCGAGGCCCGAGGACACGGCCGATGCGGCGACCTCGGTGCCGATGAACCCGCCGCCGATCACGGCGAGCCGTGCGCCTGCGGTGAAGCGCCGGCGCAGCGCAATCGCGTCGTCGAGAGTGCGGAGCACGAACACACCGTCGAGATCGGCGCCGGGGAGCGGCAGGCGGCGGGCTGAACCCCCGGTGGCCAACACGATCGACCGGGCGCGGTGCTGTGTGCCGTCCGTGGTCGTGAATGCCATTTCGGTGCAGTCAAGACCGGTCACGCGTTGTCCCAGGAGCAGGTCGACTTCGTTGTCGCGGTAAAACGCTTCGGGTCGTAGCGCCACGCCGTCCGGCGCACTGCCCTGGAGCACGTCTTTGGACAGCGGGGGACGGTCGTACGGTAGCTGCTGCTCGTCGCTGAGCAGGCTGATCGGCCCGTCGTATCCGCCGTCGCGGAGCGCGTCGATGGCGCTGATGCTCGCGACTCCGGCGCCGATGAATGCTATCGAGTTCACTGAATCAAGCCTCTATCCCAAGTACGTCGCGATGAGTTCCCGGTCCTGGCGCAGCGCGTCAGCCGAGCCCGAACGGATGATCTGGCCCTGGTTGAGAACGTGCACGTCGGTAGCGAGCCGAAGGCCGAGCGCAATGTTCTGCTCCACGATGAGAACCGTGATGTCCCGGTCATTCGATATGTCCCGGATGAGTTGCGCCACTTCGTTCACGACCCGGGGCGACAAGCCGAGGGACGGCTCGTCCAGCAACAGGAGTCGAGGTGCGGACATCATGGAACGCCAGATGGCGAGGATCTGCTGCTGCCCACCGGAAAGGTTGCCGGCCAAGGCCTTCCGCCGCTGCTTCAGCCAGGGGACATTCTGATAGGCCTGTTCGATCCGGCTTCGGGCATCAACCGTCCTGGCGGTCAGTGCGCCCATCAGAAGGTTCTCTTCGATGGTCATCTCCGGGAAGATCCGGCGACGTTCGGGGCATAGCGACAATCCGCCCATGAGCCGTCGACGGGCGTCGGAGCGCTCGATCGACTCGCCGAACAACTCGATTCGCCCGCTCGAGTGCGGATGGATTCCGGCAAGGACCTTCATCAAGGTGGACTTGCCCGCGCCGTTCGGTCCGACGATCGTGGTGATCTGACCACGGCGGACATCCAGAGTCAGGTCGTGCAGCGCCACCGACTGACCGCCGTAGCCCGACGAAAGGTGTTGTACGCGAAGGGCTGTCTCAGTCATCGGCAGACTCACTTCCGAAATACGCCTCGATCACGAGTGGATCTTGTTGGACGGCCTCGGGTGTTCCACTGGCGATCACTTTGCCGAAGTCCAACACGATGAGATGGCTGCAGACGCCCATGACCAGGCGCATGTTGTGGTCGATGAGCAGTACCGAACAGCCCCGCTCGGTGGGGATGCGCTCGATGGTGTTGATCATGCGCGTCAACTCCTGTCCGGCCGTGCCGACCGCGGGCTCATCGAGCAGAATCAGTTGCGGTCCTGACGCGAGACCGGTGGCGAGCATCAACAGGCGTTGCTCGAGGTGGGTCAGTTCAGCTGCCGGCGTACCGGCCTGGGCACTCAGACCGACGAATTCGAGGCATTCATCGGTCTGCCGATCGGCCGCACCCGGTGCGTGGGAATGCTCGGTCGCCGCGAGTAGGACGTTGTCGCGCGCGCAGAGGTCGCCGAACAGCCGGGTCTCCTGAAAGGTCCGCGCCAGGCCGTGGTGAACCCGTTTATGTGGGGCGAACCTGCTGATGTCGACGCCGTCGAGTCGAACCGTGCCACCCATCTGTTTGGTATTCCCCATCAGCAGCGAGATGAGGGTGCTCTTGCCTGCGCCGTTCGGTCCGATGACGCCGACGATGCTGTGATTTCCCACGGTGAAGCTGACATCGTCTACCGCTTTGACGCCGCCGTAGCTCCGGTGCAGGTGCTCGACTTCCAGCATTCTCACGCTCCGGTGTGTAGTGGGGTCGGGTGGACGTCAGCCACCGCGTGTTCGGGTGGTCGGCCGGCGACCCGGCGCGCCGATATCCAGCTCATGATTCGGCCACCGAACCCGGCCAGACCGTCAGGTGCTATGCCCATCACCACAATGAACACCAAACCCATTGTCAGGTAACGGCCTTCGGCGGCGAATCGGAACAGCTCGGGCAGGCCGACCAGGAAAATCGATCCCAGCAGCGGCCCTGACACGGTGCCCGCACCGCCCACGATGAGTGCGACGAACAGCAGGAACGACTCGTAGAAGCCGAACAGATCAGGCGAGATGAAGTAGGAGTTGTAGGCCAGCAACACCCCCGCGATGCCCCCGATGAACGCGCCCGCCACAAATGCCTGCAGCTTTCGGCGGTAAACCGGGATGCCGATACTCTCGCTGAGTGCCTCGTCTTTCCGGATGGCGGCCAGATGGCGACCCATCGGCAGGGTGATGATCCGCGTACACACGAGCGTGACGAGCACGGTGAGCACGATGAGCACCGAGAGCCACGGCAGAGGACCGTGACCGGGCCGATTGAAGCCGCCGATACCGACTGATCCGCCCAGGGCCGGGGTGTTGGCCAGGACCGTGGTCAGCACGACCCCGAGAAGCAGTGTGGCGATGGCGAAGTACTGGCCCTTGAGCCGTAGGAGCGGTACCGCGACGACGAGGGCGACGAGGGCGGCGATCACCGGACCCACGAGAAGTTGCACCCAGAACCCCCAGTCGACGGTGTTGACCGCCCAGGCCGAGATGTACGCGGCGACACCCATGAAGGTCGCCTGACCGAGGTTGGGATAACCGCCGTAACCGGCAAGGAGATTGAGCCCGCTGACGGCGATCGTGTAGATGAGGATCACGGCGATCACCGCCTGCAGATACGGGGACGCGACCAGCAGCGCGAAGCCGCCGCCCACGACCGCCACCGCCAGTGTTCCTGCTGAATATCGAGACATTGTCATGCGGTGCGTACCTGCCTTCCGAACAGCCCGCTGGGTTTGACGCTGAGCACGATCAGAAGCACCACGAAGGCATAGATCGGTGTGTAGTCGCTTGAAATGAACTCTGTCCCAAGCACTTGCGCGACGGCGATCACGAAACCTCCGATGATTGCCCCGTGAATACTGCCCAACCCGCCGATGATGACGACCACAAAGGCGTTCAGGATCACCGTGTCGGCCATGTAGGGGTAGGCGGGGGCGAGACCGCCGTAGGCGAGCGCCGCAGCCCCTGCCAGCAGGCCGGAGATGAAGAACGCCGACATATATGTCTTGCGGACGTCGACTCCCATCAGGCGCGCCGCGTCGCCGTCCTGGGAGACCGCGACGATGGACCGGCCTGTCCGGGTTCGCTTGAGAAACGCCTGCAGTGCGATGGTCGCCACGATCGCCCAGATGATCACGGCGATGCGGATGCCGGAGACGTTGTTGCCGACGATCGACAGGTTCGCGCCGCTGTATGGCGTCGAGAGGATCTGGCGCTGCCCGCCCCAGATCATCAGGTTCGCGCTGCCCAGCACCATCAGCACGCCGAGCGCGACGGCAGGGCCTGCCGCCGCACCCTTGTTGCGGCGCATGATGGGCGCGTACGCAAGTCGTTCGACAGCCACCGCGAGTAACCCACCGGCGACCAGTACGACGACGGCGACAACCGCGAAGGGCAGCTCGAGGCGCGTCTGCAGATACACCGCCAGCAGTGCGACGGTGGCGATCACGCCCGCGTGCGCGAAGTGGGGAATGCCGATCACCCCGTACACCAGCGATAATCCGATCGCCAGCAGGCTGTACAGCGATCCCAGGGTCGCCGCATCGATCAGTACTTGTATCACCGAACACCGCCCAGCTCTTGGCTTTCCAGGTCGACAATCGAAACCGATTGATCGGGCAGGCCCGCCGTGAAGTACATCTTGGGATCCCAGGTGGCGGTCTGAGTGTTCCAGCCGAGCGCCACCGACAGGGACCTGGCTTGACGATCCGCGTTGAACAGCCGATCACCGTCGTGTTTGGTCCAGCCCGTGATCGTCTGGTCCGGAACCGTGAGCTCGGTGAGCGCTTGACGGATGGCGGCGCGGTCGGTGGAACTCCCGGCCTTCTCCATCGCAGCCTTGGCTATCCAGATCGCGTCATAGGCCCATTGCACGAGATCGATCCCGCAGGTGTGGTACCGCTCTTCGAAGTCTCTGCCGAACTGAGCCGCCTCGGGCACCGGGTTGGTCTGCGGCGTGACACCTTCGAACTCGTAGACGCCGGCCATGACCGTGTTGTAGACGCCCGAACCGATCAGGTCGCGCGCCTGATCGGGCGTCATACCGGTGTACATCGTGATCGGCTTGTCGAAACCGGACTGACGCAACTGGGTGATGGCAGGTGCCACCGCCTGAGTCGATCCTCCGATGTGGATCGCATCGGGCGCGGTGCGCCGCACTGACCGGATGAAAGACGACAAATCTGTTGCATCGGCGGGGTATTGGACTTTGTCCGATAACTGGAGCCCATGGTCGGCGGCCGTCTTCTCCAGCGACGACAGTTGACCGTTGGCGAACGGTTCGTTGGGGCCGAGGAAGGCGATCGTCTTTGCGTGGTAGTGATCGGCGAGGTACTGGCCGACGCCGGGCACGATGTCGGGCGTGTACGGGCGCAACAGGAAGATGTTCGGATCCAGCGAGTTCACCGGAGGGTCGTAGGTCGCGGCAAGGACGTCGATGACCGGAACGGGGTTGTCCTCAAGGAACGGGGCGATGTTGGCCGAGTTCCACGCCGTGATCAGCAGCGGAGAGCCATCACGCAACACTGCCTGGGGGAACAGGCTCGGCATGCTCTTCTCGGGCGTGGTGGCATCGTCGTATACGCGCAGTTTCAGATCGTAGTTCCGGTCACCGATTCTGATGCCACCGGAGGCGTTGACCCGCTCGACAGCGAGATCTGCAGCCTGTCTGATCGGACCTCCATACGTGGCGAAATCCCCGGTCAGCGGCAGGACGGCGCCGACCGTCACCGCGGAGTCGTCGGTGGCACCGCAACCGGCCACGGCCGCGGCGCCGACACATACGCTGACCATCGCACTGGCGATGGACCGCAATCGTCTTGTCATCTGTTCCTCGAACTTCTCTGGGCGTGTCGGATGCCCCAGGAAATGTGACCCAGGTCTCGGAGAGAGTCAACGTCAAGAAACCAATTCGGGGCATTGACAAAATCAATGCCATCGACGTTGGTGTCCTCGTCGACGCGAACTTATGGTCGGTTGCATCGAATTCGAGCACACCTGGAGACGTCACATCGAATCATCACGGCACGACCCGATAATGGCAGCGGCATAACATGTTCAGCCGTTCCGCACCGCGCCCACGGCACCGCTTGATCCGAGATGCTGTGGAAGCGGAGGAGATTGCCGTGGACTGGCTGCGGTGGGTCGGGTTCGCCGATGCGCGTCGAGTGGACAACGAACGCCCAGAGGGAATTTCGGGCACCGGTGTGCGCGCATCGGTGACGTTCGATTCGCTTCCCCTGGGTCCGTCACGGCTGGCCTCCCTGCACCGGTGGGCCGATCTCCATGGGGCGTGCGTAGTCGCTTTCAGCTTCGCGGGCTGGACACCGGACACCTACGAGATCGCGGGGCAGCTGGATATTGCGCTGTTGCGCTACACGTTTGCCGGCAACATCGAGGCCGACAACCCCCAGGCTCGCAGCTTGGTGGCGCACCGTCGGCAGGCACCTCGGCGAGAACCTGAGAGAAAGAGGCACTGATGGTTTCTTCCACCTCCACGCTGTCGCCGCGTTATCGACGGCAGGCAGTCGAGTCGTTGGGCGGCAGGCACTTCGACCTGCTGGTCGTCGGTGGTGGGGTCGTCGGGTGCGGTGTCGCACTTGATGCGACCACCCGGGGTTTGTCGGTCGCCCTGGTGGAGTCGCGTGACTTCGGCGCGGGCACCTCCAGCCGGTCGAGCAAACTGTTGCACGGTGGTCTGCGATACCTGGAGATGCTCGACTTCGGTCTGGTCGCCGAGGCGCTGTCGGAACGCGGTCTGATCGCGGAGAAGCTGGCACCGCATCTGGTGCGCGCCATACCTTTCCTCTACCCACTGCGACACCGGGGGTGGGAGCGTCTGTATGTCGGGGCCGGCGTCGGTCTCTACGACGCGATGGCATCGCTGGGTGGCCGTCGCGGCGGTATCCCGTGGCACCGCCACCTCAGCCGCAACCGGCTGAAGTCGGTGGCCCCGTCGTTGCGCGTCGATAGGCTCGCCGGCGCGCTGATGTACTACGACGCCCAGGTCGACGATGCGCGGCACACCATGGCGCTGGCGCGCACGGCCGCGGGTTATGGCGCTACCGTCACCACAGGGACCACGCTGACGGCACTGCATCACGAAGGCGGGGCAGTGCGGGGCGCAACCATTCGGGACGAGTCCACCGGTGGCGAGATCAACGTGACGGCGGGTTGCGTGGTGAACGCAACTGGCGTGTGGAGCAACGAGATAGCCGCGCTGTGCGGCCAACGCCCCGATCCCGAGGTACGGATGAGCAAGGGCATCCATCTGGTGGTCCCGAGAGACTGCATCGCGTCCGAAAGCGGGATCATCCTGCGCACAGAGAAGTCGGTGCTGTTCGTCATCCCGTGGAACGACCATTGGCTCATCGGCACCACCGACACAGAATGGACATTGCGCAAGGACCATCCGGCAGCCACCGCGACCGACATCGACTACCTGCTGACACGCGTGAATGCGGTCCTGCGCCATCCAATCGACCGGGCCGACATCGTCGGGGTGTTCGCCGGTCTCAGGCCACTGGTGCAGGGCAGTTCGGCGACGACGGCGAAGCTGTCACGCGAACACGCGGTGTCCCATCCGGTCACCGGATTGGTCTCGGTGGCAGGCGGCAAGTACACCACCTATCGCGTGATGGCCAGAGACGCGGTCGACGAAGCGATCAAAGACCTCGGAACATCAGCCGGTCCCTGCTGCACTGCAGAGGTGCCGTTGGTGGGCGCGGCCGGCTTCCGGGCGATGGCCAGCTCGGTAGACCGGCTCGCCGCCGATTACGGCCTGCCGTCACCGACGGTCCAGTGCTTGCTGGGCCGATACGGGTCCGAGACACCGGATGTGCTGGCGTCGTGCCTCACTGACCCCGCACTGGCGCAACCGCTCGACGGTGCGCCGGACTACCTGCGCGCCGAGGTGCTGTACGCCGCAACGACGGAAGGCGCCAGGCATCTCGACGACATTCTGACCCGCCGGACCCGCATCTCGTTCGAGGCGGCCGATCGCGGGGTGAAAGCAGCGACCGCTGCTGCCGGGTTGGTGACCGGGGTCCTGGGATGGTCGCCCCAGGAACAGAGCGCGCAGGTGGAACGCTACCGTCGCCGGGTTCGGGCCGAACTGGCCAGCCAGAGCATGGGGGACGACGTCACCGCTGACGCCGTCCGCTACGGCGAACCGGGAGACGCATTGGTGTTGCCGCACGCGCCGCGGTGAGGGCCAACTGTCGGGCTCGTGGGACGCGCGTTCAGGACCGCAACCGCAAACCACGTGGTGTACGCGCGAATCCGGCTCCGGTCAGTGCCTCCTGAACGGTGGCACGCGCGTCGTCGACGCTGGGATCCAGCACCGCCACCGCGTTGACGCGTTCGACCAACAGCGACGGTATCCGTCCGGCACTCACCAGGTCGGCCAGCGCTGCTGCCGCGGCCCGTTGCGCCTCGGCATCGGACCCGAAACTGAGCAGCGACCGTCCGCCACGTTCGAGGAACCACACGAGCTGCCCATCCACAAGCGTCACCAGCGCGCCTGCCTTGCGGCCCGGCCGGTGGGAATCCTCGGCCGACGCCGGCCAGGGCAGGGCTGCCCCATAGGGGTTGGCCGGGTCGGTCGCGGCGAGCACGACCGCATGGTATTCGGGTCGTGTGGGGTCGACGCTGTCGAGATAGGACCGCAACCGGTCGACGGTCGAGGCCGCGGCGAACTGCGCACCACCCAGCGATTCCACGAAATATCCGCGTTGGCAGCGGCCGGCGTCCTCGAATGCGCTCAGCACCTTGTACAGCGTGGCGAATCCGCCGGGTACGCCCTCTGCGCCGACCGCGCCTTTGGTCAGGACGCCGTGGCGGCCCAGCAGCAGCTCGGCCTGAAAGTGCCCGCGCACTGTGGAATCGGGTTCGGCGCCCGGCAGCGCCGACCACCGGCCGGACACGCTCGGGTCGGTGGCGCGAGCGGTGGGTCGTGCGACGCTGTAACGGCTCAACCTCGGCGGGCGTTGCCGCATGCGGTGCGCCGTTGTGCCGGAACGCCGTGGACCCGACAACACCGCACGCACCGGGGCGAACGTGTCGCCGGTAACCCAGCCGGCCCAGATGAGTTCCCACAGCGCTTCTTTGAGCCCGGCCTCCGAAGGGGAGTCGGCGAGCTGGCGGAAGAAGTACGCACCGCCGTGGCCGAGGGTTTCCATGATCGCGCGGTGGGTGTCGGTGAACTCGATCTCGGTCGGGGCGGCGAGGGTCAGCGGCGCCGAGTCAGCCTGGTGGAACACGATCCAACCGTCAGTACCGCCGATCTGCCCGGCCCCCGACCAGGTCACCTCGCCGGACGCGAGCAGCTCGTCGAGCATGGCCGGCTGATAGTCGGCAACCCGTTGGCCGAAGACCAGCGACTCGATCGCCGAGGCGGGCATCGGCACCCCGGCCAGCTGTTCGATCACTGCGGCCAGGCCGTCAATCCCGGTGCTGTGTTTGGCGCCGACATGCTGCCAGGCAGGCAGGAAACGGCCATATGCCGCGGTGCTGACGGGCTCCACCTGTGCGCGCAGCGCAGCCAACGAGCGGCGGCGCAGAATCCTCATCACCTCGGCGTCGCACCACTGGTCGCCTGCGAGGTCGGTGACGAACTCGCCGCGTACCACCCGGCCGTCAACGGCCATGCGGCCCAACAAATCGGCGGCGACCCGCACGCCGAGACCGAACCTGTCGGCGGCACCCTGGGTGGTGAACGGTCCCCGGGTGCGCGCGTACCGGCCGATCAGCTCGCCGAGGGGGTCGGTGACGGACTCGGTGAAGGCGGCAGGCACGCCGACCGGCACCGGCACCCCGATGCCGTCGCGTAGCAGCCCGATGTCCTCGACGGCCACCCACCACGTCTGCCCGGCGAATGTCACCGGCAGGGCCCGTTTGGCACTGTGCAGCCCGTCGAGCCATCCGCCGACATTCTCGACGCGGCAGCGCTGAGCGACTTCGGATTCGGTGAGCGGGCCGAGGAGACGCAGCAGATCGGCGACACCTTCGGCATCGCGGGCGGCGCGGTCCTCGGTCAGGTGCTGCAACTGGGCAGCGGTGGACGCGATGACGTCCGGGTCGAGTAGTTCACGCAGCTCCACCCGTCCCAGCAGTTCGGCCAACAGCACCGTGTCGAGCGCAAGTGCAGCCGCCCGGCGCTCGGCGAGCGGACTGTCACCCTCGTACATGAACGCGCCGACATAGCCGAACAGCAGTGACGCCGCGAACGGGGACGGCGTCGCGGTCTCCACATCGACCACCCGCAACCGGCGCTGCGCCAGTTTGCGCATCAGTTCGATGAGGGCAGGCACGTCATAAACGTCCTGCAGGCACTCACGCACCGCTTCCAGCACGATCGGGAAGTCCGGATACTTGCGGGCGATGTCGAGCAGTTGGGCGGCCCGTTGCCGTTGGTGCCACAGCGGAGACCGCTTGCCGGGGTGGCGACGCGGTAACAGCAAGGCGCGGGCCGCGCACTCCCGGAACCGGGATGCGAACAACGCCGACCCGCCCACCTCGGCGGTGACGACGGGTTCGATCTCGTCGGCCTCGAACACAAACAGATCTGCACCGGGCGGGTTTTCACCACTGTCGGGCAACCGGACGATGATGCCGTCATCGGAGGCGGTCGGTTTCTCGTCGATACCGTAGCGCTCCCGCAGCCTGCGGCCGACCGCCAACGCCAGCGGCCCGTGCACCCGCAGCCCATAGGGCGAATGCAGAATCACCCGCCAGTCGCCGAGCTCGTCGCGGAACCGCTCCACGACCAGAGTGGTGTCGCTCGGCACCACACCGGTGGCTTCCCGCTGTTCGCGCAGCAACTGGTGCAGATTGTCGGTGGCGAATCCTGCGAAACCCATTGACGCGCAGCGCTGATCGAACGCATCGCGGGTGAGGGCGGCGAGCTCGCCGGTGAACGCACCGACCGCCGCGCCGAGCTCGGCTGGGCGGCCGACGCTGTCGCCGCGCCAGAACGGCAGCCGTGCCGGTTGGCCGGGTGCCGGGATGACCAGCACCCGGTCATGGGTGATCTCACTGATCCGCCAGCTGGTGGCGCCCAGCGAGATGACGTCACCCGGTCGGGACTCGTACACCATCTCCTCGTCGAGTTCGCCGACGCGGGACGGAGTTTCAGAATCCGTCGCGAGGTAGACGGTGAACAACCCGCGGTCGGGGATGGCTCCGCCGGAGGTGACAGCCAGGCGCTGCGCGCCCGGACGACCCGTCAATGTTCCGGTGTCGCGGTCATACACCAGCCGGGGCCGGAGCTCGGCGAACTCGGTGGACGGATATTTGCCCGACAGCAGATCCAGCGTCGCCTCGAAAGCGCTGCGCGGCAACGTCGCAAATGGCGCGCTGCGTCGCACCGCGTCGAACCACGCATCGGCATCGAGCGGCTCGAGTGCGGCGGCCGCCACCGTGTGCTGGGCCAGCACGTCGAGCGGATTGGCGGGTACCCGCATGCTTTCGATGTCACCTGAGCGCATGCGCTGCACAGTCACCGCGCAGCCGATCAGATCGGTGCGGTGTTTGGGGAACAGCACGCCGTGCGAGATCTCGCCGACCTGGTGGCCGGCCCGGCCGATGCGCTGCAGACCGCTGGCCACCGACGGCGGCGCCTCGACCTGGATCACCAGATCCACCGCGCCCATGTCGATGCCCAACTCCAGGCTTGACGTCGCGACGACTGCCCGCAGCCGCCCGCTCTTGAGATCGTCCTCGACCTGGGCGCGCTGTTCCTTGCTGACCGAGCCGTGATGGGCCCGGGCCAGCAGCGGGTGTGCACCGTGGGCCTGACCGCTGCCCATGAAGTGGGCCGGGGCGCCGCCGCCGACCAGCGGATTGCGGGTCGACGGCAGCTCGACCCCCATGCGTTCGGCATGGATCTCATTGAGCCGCGACGTGAGCCGTTCAGCGAGCCGACGCGAATTGGTGAACACGATGGAGGA
The DNA here is from genome assembly GCF_032883035.1 of Mycobacterium appelbergii. Classification (NCBI taxonomy): domain Bacteria; kingdom Bacillati; phylum Actinomycetota; class Actinomycetes; order Mycobacteriales; family Mycobacteriaceae; genus Mycobacterium; species Mycobacterium appelbergii. Next base: position 427,115 of record NZ_JAMQTH010000007.1, on the reverse strand, counting down.
CTGGTGCGCCTCGACGAGGTCGACGATGCGTTCCTCGACGTCGGGCCAGATGGTGTTGTTCTCGAGGTTGGCCATGTCCGGCACCGGGACCTGCACCGACAGGTCGAAGGTCTTGCTGGCTGGCGGGGCCACGATCGTCGTAGGCGATGCCCCGGACAGGAACCGCGCCACCTCCTCGGGTGGGCGCACCGTTGCCGAGAGCCCGATTCGCTGTGCGGGCGTGTCGAGCAGCTGATCAAGGCGTTCGAGGGACAGCGCCAGGTGCGCTCCGCGCTTGGTGGCCGCCACGGCGTGCACCTCGTCGATGATCACGGTCTGCACCGTGGCCAACGTCTCGCGCGCAGCCGACGTCAGCATCAAGAACAGTGACTCCGGCGTGGTGATCAAGATGTCGGGCGGTTTGGTGATCAGCGCCCGCCGCTGGTTCGGCGGGGTGTCCCCGGAGCGCACCCCGACGCTGATCGAGGGAGCGGGCAGGCCGTGGCGTTCGGTGACCCGGGTGATCCCGGTCAACGGGGTGCGCAGGTTGCGTTCGACGTCGACGGCCAGGGCCTTCAACGGTGACACGTAGAGCACCCGGGTGCCGGAACCCGGTTCCGCGGCTGCCAGCCGATCGATGGCCCACAGAAACGCTGCCAGCGTCTTACCCGAACCGGTAGGGGCAATGACCAGGGTGTTCTCGCCCTCGGCGATCGCCGACCAGGCCTGCGCCTGCGCCGCTGTCGGCGCCGCGAAGGCAGCCGAGAACCACTCCCGGGTGGGCGTGCTGAACCGGGATAACGCGCCGGACGCCGAATGGGGTGGAGCCATCCGTCCATACTGCCGCGACCCACTGACAATCTGCGGTTTCGGCGTACCGTCGTTGGGTATAGGCCTACATCGTCCGAGGTCGACGCATGGAATGGTTTACAGCACCGGAGTACTGGCTAGCCAGGCAAGTGTTGCAGCGGGGTACCGCGGCGATCTATCTCATCGCGTTCATCGTGGCCGCTCGCCAATTCAGGGCGCTCCTGGGCGAGCGTGGGTTACTGCCGATACCGCAATTCCTGGCACACTCTTCTTTCCGTCACGCCCCTAGTATGTTCCACCTCCATTACTCGGACCGGTTCTTCTCCGCCGTGTGCTGGACCGGCGCGATACTGTCGGCGGCCCTGGTGGCCGGCGCCGGGGATCGAGTCCCGCTGTGGGCCTCGCTGCTGGTCTGGCTGCTGGTGTGGGCGATGTACCTGTCGATCGTCAACGTCGGCCAGGCGTGGTACTCGTTCGGCTGGGAGTCGCTGCTGCTGGAGGCCGGCATCCTCGCCGCCCTGCTGGGGAATGACGACACCGCCACACCGGTGCTGGTGTTGTGGTTGGCGCGCTGGCTGGTGTTCCGGGTCGAGTTCGGCGCCGGCCTGATCAAGATGCGCGGCGACCGGTGTTGGCGCGATCTGACCTGCCTGTACTACCACCACGAGACACAACCGATGCCGGGGCCGTTGAGCTGGTTCTTCCACCATCTGCCGAAGCCACTGCACCGAATCGAAGTGGCCGGGAACCACTTTGCCCAGCTGATCGTCCCGTTCGCGTTGTTCGCCCCGCAACCGGCGGCCAGCGTGGCTGGAGCCGTCGTCGTCGTCACGCAGCTGTGGCTGGTGGCATCGGGCAACTTCGCGTGGCTGAACTGGGTGACGATCGTATTGGCGTTCAGTGCGATTGCCGACTCCGCGGCGGCCGCCGTCATCCCGTTGCCTCCGGCCCCGGCGTACGGGGCGCCCCCGCTGTGGTTCGTGGTGGTGGTGGTCGCGGGCACGGCGGCAATCGTGGTGCTCAGCTACTGGCCGGTGCGCAACCTACTGTCCGCGCGGCAACGAATGAATGCGTCCTTCAATCGATATCACCTGGTGAACACCTACGGGGCGTTCGGCGCGATCAGTCGTCACCGCGACGAGGTGGTGCTCGAAGGCACCGACGACGACGAACTGTCCGAGCACACGGTGTGGCGGGAATACGAGTTCAGAGGCAAGCCCGGCGATACCGGCCACCGGCCGCCACAGCTCGCGCCCTATCACCTACGCCTGGATTGGATGATGTGGTTCGCGGCGCTGTCCCCGTCATACGCTCAGCCATGGTTGCGAACCCTGCTCACCCGTCTGCTGGAAAACGATCAGGCGACACTTCGTCTGCTGCGGCACAACCCGTTTCCCGACACGCCACCGCGGTATGTGCGGGCCCGCCTGTACCGCTACCAGTTCAGCAGCTGGTCGGAACTGCGCCGCGAACACCTCTGGTGGAAACGCACCCTGTTGGGCGAATACACACCGCCGGTACGGCTACGAGGCTCCCGCGACGGGTCTGCCCGGGCGTGACTAACCCTGACGCAGCGACCGCTGGTAGCGCCGCATACCTGAGATCCACCGGTCGTAATCGCTGCCCTTGTGGCGATACATGCCGAGGACCTCAGGGTGGGGGAGCACGAGAAAGCGGTCGGCGGCCACCGCATCCAGGGTCGCCGCGGCCACCTGGTCTGCTCCTATGACGCTGCCGGACTGCACGATCGACGCCGCGCTCATCCGCACGTCGGATTCGGTCGCGCCCCGGACCGCGTCCAGCAGCGGGGTATCCACACCCAGCGGGCACACGCAGCTCACCCCGACGCCGTCATCGCCGTAGGTGATGGCCAGCCATTCGGCGAATCCGACCGCTGCGTGCTTGGTGACCGTGTAGCCCGCCGCGCCGATCTGTGACAGCAGGCCCGCCGCCGACGCGATCGAGACGAAGTACCCGTGTCCACGGGACACCCATTCGGGGACAATCAGTTTCGCAGCACGAATGTGTGAGCGCAGATTCACGTCGAGGATGGTCTCCCAGTCCTCGTCCGTGCCCAGACCGGACGCCCCGATGATGCCGGCGTTCGCGACATAGATATCGACCGGCCCGAAGTTCCGCTCCGCCAGCGCGATCAGGGCGGCGATGTCTTCGGTCGCTGCGGCATCTGCCCTGGCCGCGACTGCCGAACCGCCATTCGACCGGATGCGCTCCGCAGTGGCCTGGGCGCCAGGCCCGTCGAGATCTGCCACCACCACCCGCGTGCCGGCCGAGGCAAACGCCTCCGCCAGCGCACAGCCGATGCCCGAGCCGGCGCCGGTGACGATCGCGACGCGGTCTTGAATCTCCATGCTCCCTGCCTACCAAAGTGTGAGCGGATCCGGTGTCACAGTGCACCGTAACCGGTTGTCGGGGTGCACCGGCCGGTATCGGAATGCGTGCTGACTGGTCCGGTTCACCGTTGAATCCCGGCGTGCGGCAATCCGCACGACACATGTAACTCGATCGTGTCCGGAGTTCATCGGCTGGAAACAAACCGTCTCTAAGTTATGGATCCAAGTTTGGATCCGGAACTCGAAGTCTGCTAATCGTGAGGAGAACAGATGATCCCGCCGACCGCACCCGGGATTCACATCGGTGGCCTGACCAAACGGTTCAAGGTCGGTCGATCCGAGATCACCGCACTCGACGGCGTGGACATCCAGTCAGAGCAGGGTGAGTTCGTCACGCTGCTCGGACCGTCGGGATGCGGTAAGAGCACCGTGCTGCGAATCCTGGCCGGATTGGAATCGCAGAACGCAGGCACCGCCCTGGTCCACGGTGAAACTCCGCAGGATATGCGCAGGCACCACCACCTCGGCATTGCATTCCAGGAGTCGGCGCTATTGCCGTGGCGATCGGTTCGGTCGAACATCCGACTGCCGCTGGAGGTATCGAAGCAGTCTGTATCCGACGAGTTCGTTCAGGAACTCATCGAGCTCGTCGGATTGACCGGGTTCGAGTCTGCGCGACCCGCCCAACTGTCCGGTGGAATGCGTCAGCGGGTATCCATCGCGCGGGCTCTGGTGGTCAAGCCCCGCGTGCTGCTGCTCGATGAGCCGTTCGGCGCCCTGGACGATATGACTCGCCAGGCGCTCAACACCGAACTGCTCCGCATCTGGACCGAGCGACCGGCGACCACGCTGATGGTCACGCACGGCATCGCCGAGGCGGTGTTCCTTTCCGACACAGTCGTGGTCATGAGCGCTCGGCCCGGCCGGGTGGTGAAGTCGGTGCAGATCGACCTGCCCAGGCCGCGGCTGCCTGAGATGATGCGCACCAGCGAGTTTCATGAGTACGTGGATCTGCTGTCATCGGTACTGTTCGGGACGCGGTTTGACGAGGCCGAAGCGCCAGTGCCGGTGGGGCGATGAGACGCAATCGCTTCCTTGGTCTGCTCGGGTCGATCATAGTGCTGACCGTCTGGCAAGTCGTCGGAATGAGCGGGGTTCTCGGTCCCGGCATTGCCGCGCCCACAGAGATCCTGACCGGTGTGCTGTCCGACGGCCCGGCCTTCTACGGAACCCACATACCCGTCACCTTGGCATCGGCGTCGGTGGGGTATTTCTGGGGGAACCTCGCCGCCATCGCCTGCGCCGCCGTGGTCACCACCGTGCCCGAACTGGAGAAGCTGGTGCTGCAGGCCGGGGTCGCCTCGGCGTGCATCCCGTTGATCGCGATAGCACCTATCCTCGCGGCATGTTTCGACGGCTTGGTCACATCGGCGATCATGGCGGCCGTATCGGTCTTCTTCACGACGCTTGTGGGGACGATTAACGGCCTGCGTCACGCGGATTCGCTGAGCAAGGACCTCGTGCGCGCCTACGGCGGCGGCAAGTATCTGGTGTTGCGCAAGGTCGAACTGCTCTCAGCGCTCCCCAGCATTCTCACAGCGCTGAAAGTCGCTGTGCCCGGAGCGATCCTGGGCGCCATCATCGGTGAGTTCATGGGGCAGGAGCGTGGTCTCGGCGCAGCGCTGGTGGTCGCGCAGTCTTCCAGCGACGTTGTCCGAACCTGGGGCATCACCCTGGTGTCGAGTTTGATCGCCGGTCTCGCCTTCGTGGTGGTCAACGCGATCCAGAAGATCGCCACGCCGTGGGCGGCCGGAATAGCCGGAGGCGAAGCATGACGACGAGCGTGCAAGCATCTGCCCCTACGGCGCGCAGTGCGGTGCGCACCCTGCTGACCTCGGTCGGTGCTGTGCTGGCCATCCTCGTGGTATGGACGGCGTTCATCGCCGTGGTCGACGTCAGCTCGTATGTCGCGAAATCTCCTGTCGACGTGTGGAACTACCTGTTCGCCGACGGCGATGCTGCGGCCCACCGGGCAGGTATCACGTCCAATCTGGCCCGCACCCTCCTCGACGCTTCGTACGGATTCGTCGTCGGATTAGCCCTGGCGGCCGGTGTTTCACTGATCTTCTACTTCTCCAGGACCGTGGAGGCCATGTTCCTGCCCACTGTCACCGCACTGCACGCGATACCCATGGTCACGGTCGCCCCGATTCTCGTGTTGATCTTCGACCGTGGGGTGATCGGCACCGCCGTGATCGGAGCCGCCATTGTCGTCGTGCCCGCGCTGCTCACCATGCTGCACGGGATTCGCAGCACTCCGAGAACCGACATCGAGATGATCGTGGCCTATGGCGGTTCGACGCTGGCGGCCTTCTGGAAGGTTTCTCTGCCCCATGCGATTCCGACTTGGTTCGCGGCATCGCGCGTGGCGGTGACGACCTCTGTGGTCGGTGCCCTACTCGCCGAGTGGCTGGCCAGCGGCCAAGGGCTCGGCGGTCAGATGCTGAGAGATGCAAACGAATTCGAGTTCGCGCGGCTGTGGGCCTCGGTAGTGGTGTTGACCGTCACCTGCATTGTCGTTTACCAGATTGTCAGCGTCGTCGAAGCCGCTGTCACCGCACGTATGAGTGCTCCCAGCTGAGTACACCACCTCTCCGAACGGACATATCTGTGAACAACTATCTCGATCGTCGACAGTTCCTCACCCGGGGGATCGCCCTCGGAAGCCTGGCGGTGGCCGGCCCTGCCGTCCTGTCAGCCTGTGTCTCAGGTGAATCCAGTGGCGCAGCCAACGGTTTCGGGGTGGCCTCCCAGCGGCTGGCATGGATCAAGAACACCCAGTTTGCCGGAAGCTACGTCGCAGACAACAAGGGTTACTACACCGACGCCGGCTTCAGCGGCGCCGACCTGGTCTCCGGTGGGCCGACAGCCCCGCCGATCGAATCCGATGTCCTGTCACGCACCTTCGCCGGAGTGAGCCAGGTGCCCATCGTCGGATCCGCCGTCTCGAAGGGAGCGCCACTCAAGATCGTCGGCGCGGTCTACAGCCGCTACGCCGGGTGCATCATGACCATGGCGGACAAGCCCGTAAACACCCCGGAGGACTTGTACGGCAAGACCATTGGATGCGCGTCGTCGAGCGAGCCGGTCTGGCGCAACTTCATGGCCGCGCTGAAGCTCGACACATCGCGGATCAAGACGGTGCCCGTGCAGGGTGATCCGATCGGCATGACGGTCGGTGAGATTGACGGCTACCTGGGATTCATCAATAGTCAGGTCGTCGACCTCCGGCACAAGGGCTTCGACATCAACACGATGTTGCTGGCTGATGTCGGATTTCCACTTGTCGGGCAGACCTACATCACCACTCAGGAGCACATCGACAACAACCGCGACAAGCTCAAGGCGTTTCTGCACGCCGAGATCCGCGGCTGGCGCGGGGTCCTCGACGATCCGGCGATGGCAACCGATCTTACGGTCAACGATTACGGCAAGGATCTGCACCTGAACCCGGCGGCCACCTACGACTGCTGCCTGGCAGGTAACGAGCTGATCCGCAACGGCCAAGCCGCACAACAGTTGCTGGCGATCTCTGACGAAACCGCGGCCGCCAATATCGAGGCGATCGACGCGGGTGGGCTGAACCTGTCCGTCGAGGACCTGTTCGAGCTCGGCCCCATCCGCGAAGTGTACGACGAGAACCCGGACCTGGCGCTCGTGTAGCACGCATCCGCTGACATGCTCCCACACACAGAAAGGTCGTATATGACCGCTCCGAACACCCCCGACCTCATCGTCACCGGCGGAACCGTGGTGTCCCATGACGGCCGCCGTCGCCAGGACATCGCTGTGGCCGGCGGCCGTGTTCTTGCCGTCGGTGAGAATCTCGTGTTGGACGGGGTTTCGACAGTCGACGCAGCGGGGCTGCTGGTCCTGCCGGGACTGGTGGACGTCCACGTCCACCTCCGCGAACCGGGAATGACCGAGAAGGAGGACTTCGCGAGCGGCACATCGGCTGCGGCAGCGGGTGGCGTGACGACCGTCGTCGACATGCCCAACACGAAACCGCCCGTCGCTACCGCGGAGCGCTACCAGCACAAACTGGACCTGGTGAAGAACAAGGCGTACGTGGATTTCGGGCTCTACGGGATGCTCGATCACGACAACGCGGACGAGATCGCCGGCATGGCCGGACTGGGGGCAATGGGGTTAAAACTGTTCATGGGGCAGACCACAGGCGATAACCGCTGTCCCAACGACGCCGCGATCTACCGTGGACTGGAAGCGGCGTCTGACGCGGATCTAGTTGTCGGGGTTCACGCTGAGAATGACCACCTGCTGCGCATGTTCGGCGATCGACTCCAAGCCCAGGGCCGACGGGATCCCCGTGCCCACCTGGAGGGTAGGCCCGCGTTCGTCGAAGTCGAGGCGATCACCCGGATCATCACCATGGCCACCGAGGCCAAGACCAAGTTGCATATTCACCACCTGTCCACGGCCGCAGGATTGCAGCGGGTGATGGATCTGCGCGCACAGGGCCACCAGGTGAGCCTCGAAACGCTGGTATCCCACCTCTTTCTCGACGACAACGCCTACGACACATACGGCAACCTGATCAAGCTCAATCCGCCGATCCGGCCTGCGGCCGACGTCGCCGCCCTGTGGGCGGGCATCGACCGTGGTGACGTCGACGTCATCGCAACTGATCACGCCCCGCACACCGTGGCCGAACAGGCCGAGACCGACGTGTGGAAGGCCTATGGCGGATTCATTGGCGTCGAGACGATGCTTCCTCTGCTGCTGACCGCCGCCGCCAGGGGCAGGCTGACCATCGAGGACATCGTGCGACTGTGTTCCTACACTCCGGCACGGCGATGGTCGATGGCAGACAAGGGTCAGATCGCACCGGGTTTCGACGCCGACTTCGTACTTGTCGATCCCGGTGCAGAGGTGGTGCTCGACCAGACCACGCTGCATTCCAAGCACAGCGTCACCCCGTACGACGGCTGGGCGCTGACCGGCAGCGTAGTGGCGACCTATCTGCGCGGCGGACTGATCTACGAGAAAGGGGAGGTGGTCGGCGAGCCCGCCGGACGCCAGGTCAAGCCCGAGGTGAGCGCATGACCCGCGTGACACTGCTGGGGGCCGATGGCGCAGCGACGGTCCGGGCAGCTGTCGCGCAGTGTGTCGACGAGGTCGGCAATGGGTCAGCAGCGGCGTCGGGCCCGGCGGTGATCGCGGGGATCGGCACGACTGCCGCACACGCGTTGAAAGGCAGGCTGTTGCACGACGCGCTGGCCGCGCAGTGTGTCGAAGTGGCCGACACCGCGCAGTTCGCGAATCCGGTTGAATTGCTTGGTGATTCGAGTTGGACGCTGGCGCTCGTGCTCAGTCCGTGGAAGCAGGAGGTTGCTCCGCACGTACCGACAATGACTGCGTCGGCACGCCGGACCGGTGTGGTCGACACCATTGTCCGTGGGGCCGGGGAGCCGGTTGGTGTCAACACGAACAGTTGGGCTGCCCAGGCGGCCATGGAAACCTTGATGGGCGGCAGGACCCCGGCGTCCATTCTGGTGCTGGGTTCAGGTGGATCGTCGAACTCGGTGGCCTTGGCCTGCCGTCGCGTCTGGCCCGGCGCCCGGCTGATCGGTTCGGCACGCAACGCTGAGGCGCTGTCGGTGTGGGCACAGCGATTCGGGGCCGAGTACGCAAGCCCGGCCGGGCTTCCTGACCTGCTCGACGGCGGACGTCCGACCTTGCTCGTCAACACCACGACATGGGGGGAGACCGACGCCTCCGAGGAAGCGCCGTTGGTGTTCGACTTCGGCCGGCTGACCGCGCCCGGCAACCAGTACTTCGATCTGAACAACCGTGTGAGCGCCTTGCAGACATCGGCGCTGCAAGCGGGGATGAACGTGATGTCAGGGACCTTCATGCAACGCGCGACCAACGCCTGCCGGGCCGCATTGTCGAAAGCGAGAATGGCATGAGTCCGTTGGACAGTGCCGCCACGACTCAGACCGGGGAGCCCGTGAGCGCCCGCGAGCGGGTGTACCGCTACCTCCGCCAGCAGATCACCACGGGCGAATACGGGGGAGGCATCCGGCTGACGGAGGAGGAGATCGCCGAAGACCTCGGCGTGAGCCGCACACCGATTCGCGAAGCGCTGCAGCGTCTGACCAGCGAAGGGCTGGTCGAGCGGGTGCGACGTGGCCAGCTGATCGTGGTGGAGGTCGATGCGACGGCACGCGCCGAGTTGCACGAGCTGAGGGTTGCGTTCGACCAGGTTGCCGCCAAGCTGCTGACCGCCAAGAGCGCTGACGTGGACTGGGTTTCGCTGTACGGCAGGCTGGTTCCGCTGGGCGACGCCCTGCGCGACCACGGTGTCGGCAGCTCGCAATACGCGATGGCCCACCTGGAGTTTCATATGGCCATCAACCGTGCCGCGTTCTGCCCGATCACGTCGTCGTTCCTGGAGCGGCAGGCGTTTCTGTATCCGACCGACGATTACGTCCAGCAGTCCGGGCATGAGCCGATCTCGCAGCACCGCACCCTGCTCGACGATCTCGCCAGCGGCGACCTGGAGTGTGCCGCCACCGCAATGCGTGTGCACGCGCTGCGGGGACATGGCAACACCACCCTGGGCTGACCCAACTTCCAGATGGAGGCAATGTGATGTCACACGACACTGTCCTGATGTTCGTCAATGGTCAGGCGATGAGCGGCGGTCCGCTCAACGACGCCCTGGCTTCCGCCCGTTTCGTCGGGCAGGTACGAACCGCTCCCGCCTATCGGTTCTTCTCCTTCGACGACGTGTTTCCCGGGCTCGCGCGGGTGCCCGACGGCGGCTGGTCGGTACCCGGCGAGGTGTACGAGGTGACCTACGCCGAACTGCGCGACAAGCTCCTTCCGCGCGAACCGGCCGAACTCGAGCTGTCGGTGATCGAACTCGAAGACGGCCGCGGGGCGCTGAGTATGGTGTGCCGGTCGCTGCCGAGCGGTGCAGCCCGTGCACGCGAGATCACCGTTCCCGGCGGCTGGCGCGAGCATCTCGCCGCGCCGGCCCGGTGATGGGAATTCTCCAAGCCGGGATCGATCCGGCAACCGCCGACCACTACCTGTGGTGCACCCCCGAAACCGTCAGCTGGGGAACGCTTCCCACGCCGGCCACCGCGCCGGTGCTCACCGTGGACAGCGGCCGGACGGTCACGTTCGACACGGTGTCGCAGGAAGGCCTGATGGAGGACCAGGGCCGCGACCCGGTGGCCTACTTCGGCAGGCACGGTGTCGAGCGCGCCGAGGTGCTGACCGATGCCATCGATCTGGCGGCGTGCGACCTGCGCAAGCCGGTACCGCCGAAGGCGCCCCACGTGGTGCTCGGTCCCGTCCATGTTCGCGGGGCTCAGCCGGGTGACTGGCTGCGCGTCGACTTCCTCGATCTGCGGCCGCGCGTCCCGTACGGCGTCGTCTCGAGCAGGCATCAGCGTGGTGCCCTGCCCGACCGGCTGCCTCGCGAGGCGGACGGCAGCTTCGCCGCGGTGTTCAGCAAGTTCTGCCGGCTCGACGGCACGGATGCCGTGTTCGAATTCGCCGGCGGCAGAGCGGTAATCGGTATCCGCCCGTTCATGGGGCTGTGCGGCGTCACGCCGATCGGTGACCAACCGCTCAGCACCATTCCGCCCGGCCCGTTCGGGGGCAACATGGATGTTCGCGACATCGTCGTCGGCAGCTCGCTGTATCTGCCTGTGCAGGTCCCCGGCGCGGGGTTCTTCCTCGGAGACCCCCACTTTGCGCAAGGCAATGGTGAGATCGCCTTGACCGCGCTGGAAGGCTCGTTGCGGGTCACCGCGCGCATGACTGTGGTGGCGACGCTGACACCATCCCGAGCACCGATGCCCTTCGTCGACACCGACGATCACTGGATCATCCTCGGGATGAACGAGAGCCTCGACGAGGCGATGCGCGAGTGCGCCCAGTTGTCGGTCGATTTCCTAGCCGCACACACCGGCATGACGCCCAGTGAGGCCTACCTCTATCTCAGTGCCGCAGGCGATTTTTCGGTGACCCAGGTGGTCGACATCGTCAAGGGCGTGCACTGCTCGATCCGCAAGAGTGACTTCCGTTAGGAGTGCCGTGTCTGAAGAATCACCGATGATCGCGCATGGACGCCCGGTGCCGATGCTGCACAATGCGACGTTGCCGGACGGGCGGGTTGTCGACGTGCGCCTGGCCGACGGGCGGGTGTGGGATGTGGTCCCCGGGATGGGACGGTTGCCGGTCGGAGACGAGCTCGACCTCACCGGCCATCTGTTGCTGACAGCACCGGCCGAACCGCACGCGCATCTCGACAAGGCGCTGTCGTTCGACGAGATCCGGCCGCCCATGGGGGATCTCGGTGCGGCGATCACGGCATGGGAAAATCACACCCCGAGCCTGACTGTCGAGGGGGTCGCCGAGCGTGCCCGCCGGGCGGCGTTGCTGTTGCTCGGCAACGGAACCACCGCGGTGCGTTCGCATGTCAACCTGCTGCGCGGTGACGACCCGCTGCGTGGCATCCGGGCGCTGGTGCGGGTGCGTGATGAGCTGGCAGGCGTCATGGACATCCAGCTCGTGGCTCTTGCTCCGTACTTCGCCGACGAGGAGGTCGTGCACGCGGCCCTTGACCTCGGTGTCGATTTCGTCGGCGGCCATCCGCACCAGACGCCCGATCCGAGCGGAAACCTGCAGCGGCTGTTGGCGATTGCCCGAGCCCGCAATGTCGGGGTGGACATGCATACCGACGAGCAGCTCAACCCCATGATGCTGACGCTGGAAGAACTCGCCCATTCGGTGCGGGACTGGCCGGAGTCCATGCCGGTGACTGCCGGACACTGCGTCAGCCTCGGGATGGTTCAGCCGGACGTGCTCGATCGGGTGATCCGTGCGGTGAAAGCCAGTGACATCGGCATCGTCAGTCTCCCGATCACCAATCTGTACCTGCAAGGGTGGGGGGACCCAGTCGCCACACCGCGAGGTCTCACCGCCATCCGGGCGCTCCTCGATGTGGGTGTGCGGGTCGCAGGCGGCGGGGACAACGTGCGCGACCCGTACAACCCACTCGGACGCAGCGATGCGCTCGAAACCGCGATGCTGCTCGTCACTGCGGGGCACCTGACGGTTGGTGAGGCCTACCACGCCGTCAGCGACGGTGCGCGCGATGTCATGGGGCTCGCGGCCGCAGGCGTGGGTATGGGGCTGGTGGCCGACCTGCTGGCGATTCGGTCGTCAAGCCTGGAGGAGGCGGTCGCCACTGCGCCGCAGGACCGGATCGTGCTGCGTCAGGCACGGCTGGTGTCGGTCAGCCGCACCAACCGGTCCTGCGCGGTCACCCGAAGTGCACGCCTTGGGCCAACGGCAACTCCGAGGAGTAGTTGACGGTGTTGGTGGCGCGGCGCATGTAGGCCTTCCACGCATCCGAGCCTGATTCACGGCCGCCGCCGGTGTGCTTCTCGCCGCCGAACGCCCCACCGATCTCTGCGCCGGAGGTTCCGATGTTGACGTTGGCGATGCCGCAGTCCGATCCGTCGGCCGCCATGAACCGCTCGGCCTCCCGCACATCGGTGGTGAACACTGCCGAGGAAAGGCCCTGCGGTACTTCGTTGTTCAGCACAATGGCCTGATCGAACTCGTCATAGGTCAGCACGTAGAGGATCGGGGCGAAGGTTTCGGTGTGTACCACGGCGGTCTGTGCGGGCATCCGTACCACCGCGGGTGCGACGTAGAAGGAGCCCTCGCCGCCTACGTCATGACGCTCCCCACCGAACACCTCACCGCCGTCTGCCGCGGCCTGCTCGAGCGCGCCGACCATGTCCCGGTAGGCGCGCGTGTGAATGAGCGGGCCGACGAGCGTGCCGTCGGTGGACGGGTCGCCGATGGGCAAGGTCCGGTAGGCCGCCACAATCCGCTCGACCAGCTCATCGACCACCGACGAATGCACGATCAACCGGCGCAACGTGGTGCAGCGCTGGCCTGCGGTGCCTGCGGCGGAGAACACGATCGCCCGTACTGCCAGGTCCAGGTCCGCCGACGGCGTCACGATCGCCGCGTTGTTGCCACCGAGCTCCAGAAGCGCCTTGCCGAACCGGGCCGCCACCCGCGGGCCCACCTGCCGGCCCATCCGCACCGAACCGGTCGCGCTGACCAGGGCCACCCGTGGATCGTCGACCAGGTGCTCACCGAGTTCCCGCCCGCCCTGGATCAGCCGGCCTACCGCCGCGGGCGCCCTCACGTCGGCAGCGGCCCGCTCGATCAGGGCCTGACACGCGATCGCGGTCAACGGCGTCAGTTCGGAGGGTTTCCACACCACGGTATCGCCGCACACCAGCGCAACCGCGGTGTTCCACGACCACACCGCCACCGGGAAGTTGAAGGCCGTGATGACGCCGACCACGCCCAGCGGATGCCAGGTTTCCATGAGCCGGTGACCGGGCCGCTCGGAGGCGATGGTGCGGCCATAGAGCTGTCGGGACAGCCCGACGGCGAACTGGCAGATGTCGATCATCTCCTGCACCTCGCCGAGCGCCTCGGAGGTGATCTTCCCGGCCTCCACCGTCACCAGGGTGGCCAGATCGGCCTTGTGCTCGACGAGCAACTCGCCCAGCCGGGCCACCAACGCGCCACGCACGGGAGCCGGGGTGGTGCGCCACACCGAAAACGCCTCTGCTGCTTCGGCGATCGCGGCGTCCACCTGCTCTTGAGAGTCTTCGGGAAGGGTGAACAGCACGTCACCGGTGATCGGCGTGCTCGCGTGCATGCCATTTTCGTCAGGCCCGCCGAGAGCAGCACTCGCGCCAATAGAGTCCAACGCGTGCCGCACCCGCTGGCGTAGGTCGTCAGCAGTGGGGAGCTTGGTGCGTTCCGTAGTGGTCATGATGCGCCTTTCTGGTCGCCTGCATAGCGAAGGAAACGGACGGAATAAATCGGAAGCGTTACAGTGCGGGCCATGGGTGAATCCGACGAACACGCGCTGGATGGAATCGACCGGATTCTGGTTCGCGAGCTCGTGGCGGACGGGCGGGCAACGCTGGCGCATCTGGCGGCCAGCGCCGGTCTGTCGGTCTCGGCGGTGCAGGCTCGGGTCCGCCGGCTGGAGTCCCGCGGCGTGGTGACCGGATACTCGGCGCGGCTCAACCCCGAGGCGCTCGGGCGCATGCTGTCGGCGTTCGTGGCCATCACTCCTCTCGATCCCTCCCAACCCGATGATGCGCCTGCCCGCCTCGAGCACATCGCCGAAATCGAGTCATGTCACTCGGTGGCAGGCGATGAGAGCTACGTCCTTCTGGTGCGTGTCGCCTCGGCGCGCGCGTTGGAGGACCTGCTGCAACGGATCAGGACCGCGGCGAACGTCCGAACCCGAAGCACGGTCATCCTTCAGTCATTTTACAGCGGTCGGGACTATATACCGTAACTATTGCGGTCTACGGTACCAAAGCCCGTAAATATTGCGCTAATGTGGTGGCATGACCGCAGTGCTGACTTCCCTGGAATCTGTCACGCCGGACCGCGTGCGCGAAGTACTGGCGCGCAGCATCCTGGCCGATGGTTTTGACTTCGTGCTGGATCTGGACCGCTCGGCCGGCTCGTATCTGGTCGACGCCCGCACCGGTGACCGGTTTCTGGACATGTTCACGTTCTTTGCCTCCTCGGCGCTGGGAATGAACCATCCGGCGTTGGCCGGTGACGAGTTGTTCCGCGCCGAACTGGCTCAGGTCGCGGTGAACAAACCGAGCAACTCCGACATCTACAGCGTCCCCATGGCCCGTTTCGTGGACGCGTTCCGCCGGGTGCTGGGCGATCCGGCGTTGCCGCACCTGTTCTTCGTCGACGGCGGTGCGCTTGCCGTGGAGAATGCGCTGAAGGTGGCTTTTGACTGGAAGAGCAGGCACAACGAGTCCAATGGCAGGGATTCCGCGCTCGGCACCAAGGTGATGCACCTGCGGGGAGCTTTCCACGGCCGCAGTGGTTACACCCTGTCGCTGACCAATACCGACCCGGTGAAGGTGGCGCGGTTCCCCAAATTCGACTGGCCGCGCATCGATGCGCCCTACCTCCGACCCGATGCGGACATGGCCGAGCTGGAAGCCGAATCCTTGCGGCAGGCCCGAGCTGCGTTCGAAGCCCACCCGCATGACATCGCGTGCTTCATCGCCGAGCCGATCCAAGGCGAAGGCGGGGACCGGCACTTCCGGCCGCAGTTCTTCGCCGCGATGCGGGCGATGTGCGACGAGTTCGACGCACTGCTGATCTTCGACGAAGTGCAGACCGGCTGCGGGATCACCGGAACCCCTTGGGCCTACCAACAATTGGGCGTGGTTCCCGATGTCGTCGCGTTCGGCAAGAAGACGCAGGTGTGTGGGGTGATGGCAGGCGGCCGCGCACGCGAGGAGCACAGCAGGTCCCGCGTCGGCGAGGTCGCAGACAACGTGTTCACCGTGAGCTCGCGGATCAATTCCACCTGGGGCGGCAATCTGGTCGACATGGTGCGGTCGCGGCGCATCCTTGAAGTCATCGAAATGGACGGGTTGTTCGGCCGCGCGGCCGAGTCGGGCACCTATCTGCTGTCACAGCTGGACACCTTGGCCGCCGAGTTTCCCGCGCTGATGCGTGACGTGCGTGGGCGGGGTCTCATGTGCGCGTTCAGCCTGCCCGACGCGGCTCAGCGTGACGCGCTCATCGCTCGGCTGTGGGATCGCCACGTCATCATGCTGCCCAGTGGTGCGGACTCGGTCCGGTTCCGGCCCGCGCTGACGGTGTCGCACGACGACATCGACGCGGCGGTCGATGCAGTGCGTGCGGCGCTGAACGGCATTGCCGGATAGAACGAAGCGCAGTACGTCACGGCGACGGGTCGTGCGACGGGTTCGCGGTGAGGCGGCGGATGGTCGTTCTCAGCATGGGTAGCTCAGCCCCGCCCACCAACTCGCAGGCGTGCAACGCGGCGAGTTTCTGTGCAGCCGCGGTGAACTCGTGATTGGTCACCACCATGGTTCTGGCGCAGTCCTGCATCGGCGCGCCGGCCACCACCTCCTGGACGGCGCCGGCGCCCACCGGGCGGGACTGCCGTTTGCATTGGATGGCGATTCGGTTGGGCCGATGGCCCACGATCAGATCGACACCCCAGTCGCCGGTCAGGGGTGTCATGATGACCGGCAAACCGCATGACCGGGCGATCCGCGCCACGTAGTCCTCGAACTCCAAACCGGACATCTGCTGCTGCGGCCATTCGCGGGATCCCGGCGTGCGCATACCGGCCACGGTGCCCATCAGGAAATGCGGGGCGGCCACCAGTAACAGTGGCACGCAGATGCCGATCATCAGGCTCCACGGGATGTCGGCACCATAGAGGCGGGCGACGAGGCCGGATGACGCCCCGACAACGAGGTACAACTTCGTCCGCAACCGGGCCACGGGCCGAATGGTAAATGATCACGACGACACGAATTTTTATACCGCTCGCAGGTTGGCGGGCTAACCTTCACACATGACGGATGAGCCGGTGTCGAGGGGTGCCCAGTCACCGGTCGAATACGCGCTCGCAGGGGGAGAGCCGCAGCGCGTCGGTTGGTTCCGGTTCTACTTCGACGATGAGCGGTGGGAGTGGTCACCACAGGTCGAGCGGATGCACGGCTATCCGCCCGGTACCGCAAATCCGACGACCGAACTGGTGTTGTCCCACAAACATCCCGATGATTACCGCCAGGTGGCCGCCACACTCGACGAGATCCGCCGTACCTCAGGCGCGTTCAGCACCCGGCACCGCATCATCGACACCGCAGGCGAAACTCATCACGTCATCGTCATCGGCGATCAACTGTTCGCTGACGGCGGTGCGATCATCGGTACCCACGGCTTCTACGTCGATGTCACGCCGTCGCACCACGTCCGCCAACAGGTCGTCTCGGAAGCGGTGGCCGAGATCGCCGAGGCCCGTAGTGTTATCGAACAGACCAAGGGCATGTTGATGGTGATCTACCGCATTGATGCCGAGGCCGCGTTCGAGCTGTTGAAATGGCGATCCCAGGAGACGAACACAAAGCTGCGGCTGCTGGCCGCGCAGATCGCCAAGGATTTTCAGCAAGTCGATTTCAGCGAAGTCCTGCCCGCACGAGTGGTATTCGACAAGCTGTTGCTCACCGCGCATCTGCGCGTCGAACCTGAGGTTTAGCCCACAGAAGCGCAGGGAAGACTCCCGATGTCAGAGCAAGGAATCGGGAGACGAGCTATGCCAATTTGTGCGACGTGTGGCAATGACTACGACAAGGCCTTCACGGTGAGCTGGAACGGCAACACCGAGACGTTCGACAGCGTGGAATGCGCGGCCGTCCGGATCGCACCCGAATGCGCCCATTGCGGCTGCCGGATTCTGGGTCACGGCGTCGAGGCGGCCGGCACGATGTTCTGCTGTGCACACTGCGCCCGGGAGTCCGGGCACTCCGAGCTGGTGGACCGCCAGCAGGCGGCGGTGTAGTGATTTGATAATCGAATTGGAGCTGTTCTCATGAGCGGCCCGACGTCGCTGCGCGCCGTGGCGCTTGTTTGCACTCTGAAATCCGGCCCGGCCGAATCCAGCAGCGTGTTGATGGCCGAGCAGATCTGCGAAAGCTTGCGCACACTTGGCGCCACGACCGAAATCGTGCGTTGCGCGGACTTCGCGATCGCCCCCGGCGTCGAGGCCGACATGGGTGAGGGCGACGAATGGCCCGCGATCCGCCAGAAGGTGCTGGATGCCGACATCGTGTTGATTTCGACGCCCATCTGGTTGGGTCACCCGGCCAGCATCGCGCAGCGGGTGCTGGAACGCCTGGACGCCGAACTGTCCAACACTGACGAGGCGGGCCGGCCCATCATGATCGGGAAAGTCGCGCTGGTCGCGGTCGTCGGGAACGAGGATGGGGCCCACAAAGTTGTTGCCGATCTGTTTCAGGGCCTCAACGACATCGGCTTCTCGATACCGGCACAAGGGTGTACGTACTGGAATGGCGAGGCCATGCAAGGTACGGATTACAAGGATCTGGGCGAGACGCCTGATGCCGTCGCCAGGACCACCTCCGCGGCGACCCGCAACGCTGCGCACCTGGCCGAGTTACTGAAGAACGGGCAATACCCGCGTTACGAGTAGATCGCCCCTGAAGAGGGACTGAAAAGGGATGGCCCAGCCGACCGGCTGGGCCATCCCCTTTGCATCTGTCACGGTCTATCTGTCACGGCCGCTGGCTGGCCTGCTGACGCTCTTCGGCTGCCTTGGCCCCCGCGCGGGCCGATTCCGCCTCGGCCTCGCGCTTGGCCGCGTCCTGTTGTGCGTCCGCCTTGTCTTGTTGGGCCTTGCCCTCCCGTACCAGGTCATCCCGGCCGGTGACGGTCCCGACGGCTTCCTTCGCCTTGCCCTTGACGTCTTCGACGGCGCCCTTGATGCCCTCTTCGGGTCCGGTGTTCTTGTCAGTCATGGTTGCCTTCCGCTACTGGAGTGGACTGGTCTTTTCTGAACGGGAAAAATCCCCGCTGACGGTGGGGTTCCCTGGTGCCGATAGCGTTAAACGCGCGACCGGTCAGGGCCCGAATGTGATTGCGAGGACTGCCAAGTCGATCGCCAGCAGCGTCAGACCGCACAGCGGCACAATGATCCCGTGCTTGAGCCGGGCGGTGAAAATCGATACGGCGATGGTGATCACCGGGATCACCGGCGCGCCGTAGAACAGGATCCCGAACCAGAACTCTCCGGGCCCTTGGCTGCACGCATCGCCACTGCAGCCGGCGGTACTCATCACCGCGCCCATGCCGAACAGGAACACATAGGCTGCAGCGGGGATCGTCAACACCGCCAGCGCCCAATTCGTCGTCAGGCGAAGGATCCAACGACGTTGGTCTTCCTGGTGCTGTCCCACCGTCGACGCGGTCATGTCGGCCTCCTCATCCGCTACGTTTTCGGTCTCCACACTTCGGGTACCCGGTTTGCGGGAACCCACTCGGGGTATTCCATTCCAGTGACCACATCGGGATGCTGCGATCGCGGCCGGGCTGAACAGGACACACGATGACCGAACAGCGGACGGTGCGGGTGGTGCAGGGCGGACCGATCCTCGTGGAGGGCCCCGTTTCCATCGAGTTGCCCGACGGCAGCACCCTGGACTCGGACCGGTTCATGGTGGCGATCTGCACGTGCCGACGATCCAAGAACTATCCGTTGTGCGACACCAGTCACCGCAGGCGGCTCGCCAAGGGGCAGCTGAACGGTCCGCCCCGCGAATTATGATCTGACAATCGACTTTTCCCGATCAGCTAGTCATTCCTGGGCATGGGGATGCCCTCTGCCGCGGCGAAGCTCGCGTCATCTTCGGATGACAGGCCGATCGAGACCACCGTGCGGGCGAAGACGGCATCGGTGAGGTACGCCAGGGCAACCGCCCATCGATTGACGAGTCGCGGGATCGCATAAAGGTGGTACCCGCGGGTGACGAGCTTGGCGGGCAGGCCGGACAGGTGCACATTGAGCGGATTGGCAACGGCGTAGCGCGGTCCCAGATCCACGACAAGGCCCATGTTTCGGTGCTTGTACTGCTTCTTTGTTCCGTAGCCGAGACTTGCAGCGACGTTGTGTGCCAGCGTCTTGCCCTGCCGGGTCGCGTGCTGAGCGGTGGGCGGTGTCACCTTCCCCGGCTGGGTCAGGTCCGGGACGGCCGCGGCGTCGCCCGCGGCGAACACGTCGGGATGGC
Organism: Mycobacterium appelbergii; assembly: GCF_032883035.1. NCBI lineage: Bacteria > Bacillati > Actinomycetota > Actinomycetes > Mycobacteriales > Mycobacteriaceae > Mycobacterium > Mycobacterium appelbergii. The sequence continues at coordinate 407,227 of NZ_JAMQTH010000007.1, read as the reverse complement.
CGGGTACCTGCAGGTCGGTCTGCACCTTCAACCGACCCTTCTCGGTGGGCAGCTGCAGGGTTTCGATGAGTGGGGATGCGGTCACACCGGTAACCCACGCGACAGTTCGGGTGCCGATCACCGAATCGTCACTGAGCACCACATGATCCGGGTGCACCTCCTTGAGGGTGGTGCCGAGCCGAACGTCGATGCCGCGGCGCCGCAACACCCGCATCGCTGATTCGCCGAGCTTTTCGCCGACCTCGGGCATCACCTGCTTGGCGAGGTCGAGCAGCACGAATCGGACCGATTGGGGATCGAAGTTCATTTGGCTCGCCGCCGCGTCCGCCAGTGCGCGCAGTTGTGCCACGAGTTCCGTGCCCGAGTACGAGGCGCCGACCACGACGATGGTCCGGCGAGCCTGGGCCTGGGTGCCATCGCCGTCGAGGCAGGCGAGCTCGAACTGTTCGAGCACATGATCGCGCAGATACAGCGCCTCGGCGGTGGACTTCAACCCGCGGGCGTTCTCGGCGAGACCGGGAATGTCGAACAGCCGGGTGACGGATCCAGGAGTCAGTACCAGCCGATCCCACGAGGTGCTCAGTGAACGCCGCTCGGGATCGGTGAAGGCGAGAGTGCGCGCGTCCAGGTCGACCGAGTCGACGTGGCCGCGTACGGCGCGCACGCCTTTGAGCGTGCCGGCCAGCGGTACGGTGACGAATCGCGCGTCCACCACACCGCCGGCCACGTCGGGCAGCAGCGGCGTGTACAGCATGTAGTCGATCGGCGAGATGATCGTGACGTCGACCGGCGCATCATGTCTGCGGAGTAGACGCGCGAGGCTACGCGCGCACTCGAAGCCGGTGAATCCACTACCCACGACGACGACGGACTTTCTCTGCTCGGCGGCATCCGCGCGGTGTTCAGCCATGCAAGGGGCGTACCCCGCAGCGCGATCGGGAAACCGAGCGCGGCGTCGGTCAGGGCGCGCCTGGGGCGGCGGTGTGGGTGAACTCCGGAGGACCGACGGGTTTGCATTCCAGAAGGCGGGTTATTCCGACGATATTCGAGTCGATCGTGAGGACCCTTGATGAGCTTTCCCGAACAACAACAGACTCCGCCCGGAATCCAGGCCGACATGCAGCCCATGCCGGACTGCGGCGAAACCAGTTACCGGGGTGCCGGCCGGTTGACCGGCAAGAAGGCGATCATCACCGGTGGGGACAGTGGCATCGGGCGCGCGGTTGCGATTGCGTTCGCGCGCGAAGGTGCCGACGTCCTGATCGCATATCTCAACGAAGACGTCGATGCGCAGGACGTCAAAAGGTATGTGGAGGAGGCGGGCCGCAAATGTGTACTGGTGCCGGGTGACCTGTCCGAACCCGCACATTGTCGGGAAGTGATCGACCGAGCGCTGGCCGAACTCGGCGGCATCGACGTGCTCGTCAGCAACGCAGCCTTCCAGATGACGCACCAGAGCATCGACGAGGTCAGCGACGAGGAGTGGGACTACACGTTCAAACTCAATGTCGGTGCGTACTTTTATCTCGTCAAGGCGGCGTTGCCCCACCTGCGGTCCGGGTCGGCGATCATCGGCAGTTCGTCGGTCAATTCGGATATGCCCAACCCCACCCTCGCGCCGTACGCGGCGACGAAGGCGGCAATCGCCAACTTCTCGGCCAGTCTTGCCGAAATGTTGGGCGAAAAGGGAATTCGGGTCAACAGCGTTGCTCCAGGCCCTATCTGGACGCCGCTGATTCCGTCAACGATGCCGGCGGGGAAGGTGAAGGCGTTCGGCGAAAATACCCCGCTGGGCCGTGCCGGCCAGCCCGTGGAGCTCGCGCCGGTCTATGTGTTGCTCGCCTCCGACGAGGGTAGCTATGTGACAGGCGCACGGATCGCCGTCACGGGCGGGCGGCCGATTCTCTGAGGTCTGGGCCGAGCGCCATGGAGCGTCGGCACGTTTTGCGTGCGGGCACTGCGGGTAGATGTCCCAGCTGGAAGGAGCAGTTATGAAGTCACCTGAAGATCCCGTCGACCATGCCCGGACGACGCGACCGCACGCGGGGGAGTCTCTCAAAGACACCAAGAACATGCCCGCTTTCATTCTGCTCGGTGTCGCACTCGTGTCATTCGTTGCAGGCCTGGCCGCGTTCGCCACCGACCACCACGGTGTCGGAGTGACACTGTCAGGTGTCGCTGTGATCGTGTTCGCTGCCTCGATGGTCTGGTTCGCTCTTGCGCACCGACGAGTGCGCCAGTTGGACCAACACTGGTATGACGAACACCCGGATACGCCCAAACAAGAACCCAGTAGCTGAGCAGGTCACGCCCATATCCGAAGCGATGAGGTGACCAGGAGGCGTTTGTTGTGACCCGACATGCCGAAATCGACACCGCACTGTGGGATGAATTCCATCGCGTGGTGAACATGACTTCACGCGAGCTGTCCGAGTGGCTGCGCACCAGATCGGCCGGTGAAAGCACTGAAGAGTTGCCGGACCGCGCGGGCACCGAGACGGGCCGGAGGGTGTTGGACATCCTGCAGAAACGGCGGGTGGACATCACCGAGGACGACGAGCAGGTCATCCGCACCGTGGTGGACCGTATCCACGCCGAACGACCAGACGACCTGGAACCGGATGCCGGTGAGGAGAACTGGCGACACCGATTGATGACGATCGGCCATGACCCGCTGAAGGGAGTCCGCTGATGGAGCGCGAGAGCAGCAAGCACAGCCCGCGGGAGGACGACGAGCTCAAACACGAACTTCGCGGCACGCTGCAGGGCAACAGGTCCAGCCGTGCCGAGGAGTGGCGCGATCCAGAGCCTCCTGCCGATGACGATCCGGACGTCAGCACCGCCGCACGGCCGAGTCAAGGCCAGGAGACGCGCAAGCGGTGAGCGGCAGGGCGGCGAGCTGGTCGACATGGTCGTCGAGGTAGGTCACGGCGAAATCTGTCACCGTCAGCGTCTACTTATCGTCATCCTCTTCGCTGCGCGTCTCTGCGCCGGTCTCACCCACATCGACCGAGTCATCGGGCTCGGTCCGTCCGACATAGGTGCCGTCGTGGCCGGGAAGCGCCGGTGTTACGGCGTCGCAGGTGGATGGTCCCACTGGCCGTCCGGAACAGGCGCCGGGGGATTGGCCACCGGCGTCAGACCGAGATGGTTGGCGGCGTAATCGACGCCCTGGGTGACCAGTCCGTCGTAGGCGTAGGAGGTGTGTACGGCGAAGTTCAACCCATCGGAACAAACTGCGTCCTCCGGGGCACACACCTTGAGGGTTTTCGCGTCATACTGCGGACCGATGACAACCGGCGGCTCACCGAGAAAATTCATCGCCCGGACATTCGGCGGCGCGTAGAGAACGACCGCGGCAACGTGTTCGGCGACACCGGGATCCAACGGTTTGGGGACGGTCGCGGGATCGACACCGGCGGGCACCGCGGCCGAGGTGACAAAGCCCATCACCGCCGCGCCCTGCGAGTATCCGCCGAGCACCATCTTGGTCTTCGGGCAGTCGGCGGCCATCGATGTGACGTGAGCACCGGCGTCACGAATGCCGTCGACGCCCGTTGACCACTCGTCGGTGGCCGGGTAGTTGACCGGGTACACCTCGAGCGACTGGTCACCGGCCCGGGAACGTAGGCCGTCGACGAATGCCTGGCCCGTCGGGCCGACGCCTGGAGGTTCTCCGGTGCCGCGAGCGAACACCACCTGAATGTCGGGACAAGGCTGCGCTGAAACCGTTGCCACGTTGAAGACGAACGGTATCGACATCATGGCAATCGCGACCACAATGAGAGCACTTCTCCGCATGATCCATATCCTCTGCTGATTCGAACTGACTTGTCCTGCAGCATTGCACGTCAACATCGAGGCCGGACCAAGCGGTCAATGGTCATCGCCCGGCCGGGAGTTTCTGTACCGATGCCAAAGCCACGGTGAGTGACTTTCTTATCGGCAGACGAGTGCCCGGATCGCACACATCGAGCAGTCGGGACACCACGCGTCCGGGAACCACTGCCCAACGCATGTCGACGTCAGCGAATCGGGCATTGATGAGATGCATAGCCACAATGCCCGACGTGCTCATGAATTCGACCATGGCCAAGTCCGCCACGACCCATTCATAGCACGCGGCGCGTTGTAGGTGATCAACGAGTTGATCTGCGTTGGCGGCGTCAACTTCGCCCCTGACGGTTACCAGTCCTCCCGAGCGGCCCCAACGTGTCGTGAAGGAGGCGGCGTGGCTGGCACGCCGCCCACCCACAGTTTGAACCGGCCCGATTGCTGTTGGCCGCGCGAGCGTTATCACGGCGGACATCGGCGACCCCTTTCAGTCGATGCTTCGCCGCTGGGTCGCCCGTTGGGAGTCAGCAGCACAACGTCCGTGACGCTTTGGGGGGCTGTGGACTCAACCTGGCTGCAGAATTTACTCCCACCGGGGGAGGTCGGCAACTGATTCCGGCAGACATGCGCCGGCCGCGAGTATCGGTATTTGTGTCGGCAATTTCCAGCAAATAGCAGCCCCGGTATATCGCCCCGACGTGACATTTGGACGGATGGACGTCGGGTAATTGCGTGACCCCATGGGGATCGGTAAACATCGTCGAACTGGTCGGCCACCCGGGCCAGGAAGTAGCGGCTTTGGCGTTCGGTTCGCGGACTGTAGATCACGCCGATTGCCCGCGCCAGCAACGGAAATGCAGGCAAAAGTGATGGGCTGCCGTCCCGCGCAAGTCGGAGGAAGAAGTCGCCGAGGTCGGATTCGTGGAACAGTGCCTCAGCGGTGCCGGACAGCGCGGGCGTAACCCGCATCTCCGTCGACTCGCTCCCCACGCGTGACTGGCGGTCCCTCCGGTTCCACGAGCAAAGGACATTCCCACTTCCAGTCCCATCGCCGAGGAGTTGGGCAAGAATCGGGACTCGTGATCCGTGAGCTGGTCGTGCTCGGCAGCGCAAGCCAGGTACCCACCCGACTTCGCAACCAGAACGGATACCTATTGCGCTGGGACAACGAGGGGATTCTGTTCGACCCCGGCGAAGGCACCCAACGGCAACTGCTGTTGGCCGGGGTGCCGGCAAGCAGCATCACCCGCCTGTGCCTCACACACTTCCACGGCGATCACTGTCTCGGGGTGCCCGGCATCGTGCAACGACTGTCACTGGACCGCGTCAATCACCCTGTCTGGGCACACTTCCCCGCGTCTGGTCAGGATTACTTCGCCAGGCTGCGCCACGCCTGCATATTCCACGAGACCGCTGACCTGCGTGAGCAACCCGTCGCTACAGGCGGCAGGGTGGCGGCCGGCGCGTTCGGGGATCTGGAGGCACGCCGGCTCGACCACCCGATCGACGCGATCGGCTACCGGTTGGTGGAACCCGATGGCAGACGGATGGTTCCCGAACTGCTGGCCCGCTTCGACATCGCCGGACCCGAGGTCGGGGAATTGCAACGCAGCGGAACGATCCGCAAGGGCGACCGCATGATCCGGTTGGAAGACGTCAGCGTGCCGCGTCGTGGACAACGGTTCGCGTTCGTCATGGACACGCGGCTCTGCGACGCGGCGTACGCGCTTGCCGAGGGCGTCGACCTACTCGTCATCGAGGCGACATTCCTTGACGAGGATCGTGAGCTCGCGGACCGATACGGGCACCTGACGGCGCAGCAAGCGGCACTGGTGGCTGCCGAATGTGGTGTTCGACGCCTCGTGCTCACGCATTTCTCTCAGCGCTATCCCAACACCGGCAGACACCGCGACGAGGCGGCCGCGGTGTTCGACGGCGATATCGTGATGGCCGAGGACCTCGCCCGTATTCCGGTGCCCCGTCGTGGTGTGCAGTCGGGTTCACCTCGGATAGTCCGATGACGTGGCTGTGGCTCTTGCGTGCCGTTCCTGCTCACGCTTTCCGTACGTGGCATCACGGATCGCGTAGTCGGTCTCAAAGCTGGACCCCAACGCGCCTGCGAAGGTGCCCAGCGAGCTGGCCAGCAATGCCAGTTCTGTGTAGTCACGCCAGTCCACCGGATGAGACAGCGAGGCCCGGAGGTAATCCGGTGGGACGATCACCAAGGCGCCCAACATGACCACGGCGAAAAGCAGGACGTACATGCTGGCCACCCCAACTGCCAACGTCAGCACCGTTGCGCTGTTGTAGAGCGCGGCGTTCTTGCGTTGATCGAGATCGCGGGGCCGCTCCCAGAGACCGTTGTAGAGCATCAGCCACGCCATCATGGCCATGATGGCGACGACGCTGATAAAAGCCAGCCGTGTACCACTCATCGAATCGGCCATTGACCAGATACTGGAGTAGAACACTCCGAATGCAGCGGTGGCCACGGCAGCCGCGATAGCGCTGGACAGGCTCGGCAGCATGCGCCACGGGCGGTTGACTTGCACCATGCCCAGCAGTACGCGGAGTCGCCCCCGCAGCGGGCTCAACTCGATGAACACATTTCTGCCGCTGCTGTCGTCGGCGACTCTCTCCCGTATTGGTTGCAGGGATGAGGCATTCAGCCGGTTGAGACGCTCCGCGTTGGGGCTGCGCGGGTCGAACATGCCCCGCACCACCCGGATGATCGAGCCTCTGGCGTGGTGACGCAGTCGGATGGCGCCAAGTGCGGGAAGTGAGATGAGCGCCGCACCATGGCTTTTGTTGGTGTCGGAGACGACGAGGGTCTGTCCCAGGCGCCGCGTCAGCTCCGTAACGCAGACGACCAGGTTCCATCCCTTCTCGCGCATCAGATCGTCGCTGTACTTCGACACCTCGATGTTGCCGTCTTCGTCGAGCGGTAAGGCCAGGCTGTAGACCTCCACCCTCCAGTCGACACGGTCGCTGATCTTCTCGGCAAATGCGGTCGGAAGTTCTTCGGCCAGCGCTTCAACAATTTTCGTCGACAAACCGGGATCGGCGACCAAGCCGACAGTCACCAACGAGTGGCTGAGGCGGCCGGTCACGCGCCCGGGTCGGATTCCTCGAGATACGGGTCCAGATCCACCGTCTCGCTCTGCTCCTGCCAGTCCGCGCCCGTGGCCTCAAGTGGCATGCCGGTTGCCGGTTCCGGGGCCTCTTCGTCGGGGGTGGGTTCGACAGCGTCGCGGTCTTGCTCGACAGCGTCGGCAATCGGCACCTCGTCTGGCACATCCTGGCGTTCCATGGCGACCGGATACCCGGGCACCGCCATATCAACACCCGACCATCGCAAGTGGTACGGAATGTGGGCTAGCGCTCCAACGCGGCCAGCTTGGTTTCGACGCCGGGCGGCAGGGTTTTTCGCTGGTTGATCACAGCGGGTAGCCGTAGCACGGCCTGGGCCGCGCCGCGGGCATGCTCGCCATCGCGGAGGGCGGCGCAGAAGAGGGTCCCGGCAGCCCTGACGCAGTGCGGGAGCGGACGGCGCAACCAGGTCGTGAGCACCGCATTGCGGATGCTGCGCGCATCCTGTGCCGCCGTCGTTGCCCGCACGGTCGACGGCTGGTGGAAGGCGGTCAACTGCGGGCAGTAACAGAGCTCCCAGCCCGATGCGGCCATGTCGAGTGCCAGCAGTTGTTCCTCACCACGAAAGTGCAGGATCTCGCTGAACCCGCCTGCCTCCGTGAACGCCGACGTGCGCACCATCGCCGAGCAGGCGAGAAAGCCGAGGATGGATGGACCCGGCAGATCCGGCTGGTGTCCCAGCGGGCTGTTGCGCAGCTGCTCGGCCAGCGGATCATCGCAGCCATGCGGCAACACTGTGGTGCGCCCTGCCAGCAGCCCGACACCGGGGTGGTGGTCAAAGATGTCGGCCGCGAGGGCCGGCGCCTCTGGCGCCCACCATGAATCGTCATCGCAGAATGCGACATATGGTGTGGCGCAGGCCTTCACGCCCACGTTTCGTCCGACGGCTCCTTGGTTGCTTTCCAAGGCGATGAGCTCGACACGGCAGGCCGATCGTGCGGCGATACGTCTGACGGTATTCGGCGAGTCATCGGTGGAGTTGTTGTCCACCACGACAATGCGGCAATCCGTGGTGTCGAGGAGGCGCTCCAGCACCCCCGCCAATTCGGGCGCGCGATTGCGGCTGGCGATGACGAATGAGACCCGATCTTGGCCACTGGCGGCTTTCATCATCGGGCTGACTACCCGCCGCGGTGTTGTGCAAACCCAGGATGTCGAAGTTTGCGCCGGTGGTCCGCGGGTACCCAGGCCACGAACGTAGGAGAGCTTCCCGATGAAAGCGGTGACGTCCGGTCGTCGAGTGCGCCTCGCTCACCATGTCGTCGAACTCGACGATGGGCATTCGGTGGGTGTGTCGCTCGGCGGGCATGGTATGCCGTTGGTTTTTCTGCACGGCCTCGGTCTGAGCCGCCGGGCTTACCTTCGGCTTCTCAGCCGAGTGGCCGGCCTGGGTTTTCTGGTGGTGGCCGTCGACGCCGCCGGGCACGGAGATACCCGTGACTTATCATGTGATAACAGTGATTTCACTGATCGGGTTGATCTGGTGATTCGTACCCTGGACGCGCTGGGTATCGACCGGGCGGTCTTCGCGGGGCATTCGATGGGCGGCAGGATGGCCCTACATCTTGCGGCCGTCGTACCCGACCGGGCGCTTGCGGTGGTCTTGTTCGACGCGGCGGCCGGAGCATCGTTCGATGCCGCCGTTTCGATTGTGATGCGCTCGCCGAGACAAATGATCCGCACCGTTGCGGGCGCAGTCTCCGATATGCACGGCGACCCGTTTCACATGAAGGTCGACGCACTCGGTCGGTATCTGCGGATGCTGGGTGCGGTGCTGCTGGGCAGGGTGTTGCCGCAGTCCGGCTTCACCGGTGCGGCGCGAGCCATCATGCGGTCCGGCCAAAGCACGCCACTGTTGCGTGCTATGCGGGACCGGCACATCCCCACGATGGTGCTGCATGGTGAGTGTGATGCGATTGTGCCGTTCGAAAGTGCCTGTGACGTAGCCGATCACACGAACGCCACACTCTACCGCGTGCGTGGTGCCTGTCATTCCTGGTTGATCGCCAATCCGGGCCACGGCGCCGATTCCGTACGCCAACTCCTCGATGGTCCGCTCGGCGCGGTGTTGCAGAGCACTGCAGCACAGTTGGGAATGAATGATTGGCGTGACAGCGGGGAGTGGGAAAGGGCATTGATCAAGCCGGAAGCGTGGGTGCGCCGCGTCAACGACGGGATACACCTGATCGGCGTCGACGAAGACGATCCTGTCGGAATGGAGGTCGTCCGCCGGGCGGTCAGGCTACCGACAGTGGAACACGTTGCGGCGGTATCGTCACTTTGCCGGTCCCGAAATGCCCGAACGGCGTGACGGTAATTGTCAACCGAGTGCGGTCTTGCTGTCCGGCGGCGGTGTCGGCAGACCGAGTTCGTCCTGAATGCGGTCGATCTTCGCTTCGATGCGCTCCATGTCCTCGGCGTCCACCTTGAAAATCCAGTGTTTGGCACCCAGCAACAGGATGGCCTGGAACACCAGTTGCAGCCACTCGCTCTGCCAATTCTCGAAGGTGCTGGCGAAGAAATCACTCCAATACTCCGGCCACCGGAACGGCTGACCGTGCGCTGCCTGGTCGGCCTGAAAGGTCTGAAGCTGCGCGATGAACTGACCGAGCCAGGACCCGATGAACAGCAGCAGCAGTACATACACCGCGCCCCAACGTCGAATATGCTGCATCCCATCCTCCTTCAATCCTCGGCGGCGGCACCGGAGCCGCCAGTGTGGTGCAATTCGTCGTGCAGTTGCTCTTGATCGCTCACTTCCTGATCCTCGAGATCGATGAGATCCTCCTTGGCGCCGGTGCTGGCCTGAATGAGTTCGTCGAGCTTGATAAGGATGGCCCTGGTTTCCCGGTTGGTCGTGTGTTGCAGCACGAACAACATCGGCAGTGTCACCAGTGCGCCGGCAGAATGGATGAAAACCTGCCACCAGTGATCGAAACCGGTCACCGCCCCTGCCAACAGAAACGCGATCGCCGCGACGGCGACTGTCAGTGCCGTCCAACGTGATCCGGCGATCCGGCTGATCACGTCGAGAACCGCCGTCAAGCTGTTCTGCGCCTCGGATTGAGCTTGCATGGCTGCCTCTTTCCCGTCAGGCGCTCCCAGCCGCGGACCAGCCGGCGGCACTGGTAGTACCCGCAGGCAGATCACATAAAACTCGTAGGAGCGTCAGCCGGGTGTGATGACAGCTGTGGTTGAGCGGTGTTTGCCGCGGTCGCGGCTGGGTACTCATCCAGTCCAACGCGGTCCGCAGTGATATGCGGTGAGTTCTTGGAGGTCCGGTGTCCGGCATCGGCGGGTATGAGGCTGCACGAATCGAACGGGCGATAGCGGAGCTGATGCGACCGTCACCGGGTTGCGTCGACATTGACCCCTACGCGGTGGTCGCGAGATTGACGATGGCCGCTGTGGAGCACATTTCATCGGTTAGCCATGCCGGTGTCACCCTGGTGGGCCGAAAGAAGATCATTCGGTCACTCGCCGCCACCGATGGATATCCGCTTGTGCTGGACAATATCCAGCGCCGCTTGCTGGAGGGTCCATGCTACGAATCGGCGGCCGGGCACCAGGTGATCCGTGTAGATGATCTCACCGCAGAATCACGCTGGCCGAATTTTGTCGAACGATCGTTGGCCGCGACACCGATTCGGTCTTTCTTGACATTGCCGCTGTTCACCAATGCCCGCGGCGGCGCCGCGCTGAATCTGTATTCGAATCGTGCAAGAGCGCTTGATGCCGACACTGAGAGTGCAGGCGAGCTCTTCGCCGAACATGCGGCACGATTGCTCAAGGCCGGTCGCGCGCCACGACCGGCATCGAGGGCGTCGGGGGCAACCGATGTCGTCGTCGAGGAAGCCACGCGGATGCTGGTGCAGCGCTACCGCATCGACGTCGGCACAGCGACGTCGATACTGGAGAACCTGTCGATCGAACACCATCAACCCATGGTGGAGACGGCTCGCCAACTCGTGGGCAGAGACCGATTCACCACGCAGATGAACGGGTAGCCGACGCGGGTACTACAACCCGATCTTGAGAGAAGGACACCCACCGATGACAACGCCGACATCGTGTGGACATTCCGGCTCCGCATGGCGGTATCCACAGTGAGTGCCCTCAACGCACTCACCGTCCCGTTCCAGTGGACTGCGGCGATCCGTCGCGGGCGGGTGTTCCACCCCCATGGCGTGCTGACAACCGGATCGATCGAGCGGATCGCTCCTGCGGGTGAGGGTTTGCCGGTCGAGACGGCTTCTGAGGTCCTGGCCCGGTTGTCCAAGGGCCTCGGAACGCCAGGGGCGGTGCCCGACATCATCGGGTTGGCCCTGCGCCTGCCGCCGGGACCGCTCGCCGCCACCCCGTGGGACATACTGCTGGCCTCCGCCGGGACCGGGGCCCTGGGGAGGGTGGTGGGCATCCAGCCGGTCCTCCGATGGTCGGGGCAGGCCATGTCAAGTGTGATGCCGCTGCGGTATCGCGGAGCCGATTGGTGGCTGAGCGCCCGGATCGTCAGTGATGTCAAGGGTATCGGTGTGTCGCTGGATGACATGCGCAACCAGTTGTGCACCGCTGCTCTGGAGTTGGATCTTGACCAGGCATGCGGCGCCGGACAGTTCCGGCGGTTGGCTCGATTGACAGTCACCGGTGTGGTTCCGTCCGGCGAAGCACATGATGTGGCGTTCGACCCAGTGCTGCATGTAGCGCAGGGTGTCGAGCCGAGGCCCCGCTGGCTGGCCAATGTGCGAGCCCACGCATACGACCGCAGTCGGCACGGGCGCCACGCCGGGTGATCGGTTGAGGCGTGCGGTTCGCCACCTGGCGGGGTGAGGAAAGAGGGCCGACAGTGAGTCGGCCCTCTTCACACTGGTCAGGACATCGCGGTGTGCTGTTCGTGGGTGAACGGCTTGTCGCTGTGGACGGCGGGTTCTCCCTCCGGATTGGTCTTTGCGCCCTTGTTCTCCCGCATCGAGCTCCCGAGCCACTCGTCGGTCGGGGACTTGATGTATTTCCACTTCATCCCCTCCGGCCAGGGACCCTGCCCCTGATTCCAGGGTCCCCGTGCGTCCCGTTTGCCGTTGGACATGTTGAACGCGACGTTCTGGAATCGGTCATCTCCGGCCAGCGTGCCGGGTGGGAAATTGACCGGCAGCTCGTTGAGTGCCGCTGTGAACTGCTGGTAGTGCGCGACCTCGCGGGTCATCAGGAATGTCAAGGTGTCCTGAACTCCCGGATCATCGGTGAACTGTTTGAGGTATTCGTAGACGATCTTGGCTCGTGACTCAGCGGCGAGATTGCTGCGCAGGTCGACCGACGGGTCGCCGTTGGAATTGACGAACGTGCCCGACCACGGAACACCCGCGGAATCCTTGACGTCGGGGCCGCCCCCGGTGAGCGCGAAGAACAGCGGGTTTACGGCGACCTGGTGAATGGCCTCGTCTCTACCGTCGGGACTGGCGACTGCGGGCATCCAGTTGCAGCGTTCGTTGGCGAGCTTGAGGTCGTCGTTCAGGCCGTCGAGCAGCATGGTGATCATCGACCCGACCATCTCCAGATGGCTGAACTCCTCCGTGGCGATGTCCATGAACAGGTCATACATCTTCGGATTCTTCTGCCTCAGGACGAACGCCTGGGTGAAGTACTGCATCGCAGCCTTGAGTTCGCCGTTGGCTCCGCCGAACTGCTCTTGGAGGATGGTGGCGAATCTGGGATCGGGTCCGGATACCCGAACCTCGAACTGCAAGTCCTTGTTATGGATGAACATTGGTGCTCCTTCGGGCCGGCGGTAGACATGACACCCCCGCGTACCACGCGGCCCCCACCGCCAAACCGATTCAGTGGGAGTGAATCCGTCGGTTTGAAATACGGCGTAAAAGGTAATTCGACTGTCGGACCGGCCGCATTGAACCGTGCTCGGGGACAGGCCGGAAGGCCGTGCTGCACGTTTGGAGATTCGATGACCGCCGACGCACCTTCTAAGCCGCTACTGACGCCCAAGAGGCCATTCCCCGAGCGGATGGGACCCAGGGGCAACCTCGTCTACAAGCTGATCACAACCACCGATCACAAACTGATCGGGATCATGTACATGGTTGCGTGCTTCGCCTTCTTCTTCGTCGGCGGACTGATGGCGCTGTTCATGCGCACCGAACTGGCCGAACCGGGGCTGCAGTTCCTGTCCAACGAGCAGTACAACCAGCTGTTCACCATGCACGGCACGCTGATGCTGCTGTTCTATGCGACCCCGATCGTGTTCGGGTTCGCCAACCTGGTGCTGCCGCTGCAGATCGGCGCCCCCGATGTGGCCTTTCCGCGGCTGAATGCGCTGTCGTTCTGGCTTTTCCTGCTCGGCGGCATCATCACGATCGCGGGGTTCATCGTCCCAGGGGGTGCCGCAGACTTCGGCTGGACCGCCTACTCCCCGCTGACCGACGCCATCCACAGCCCGGGCCCGGGAGGAGACCTGTGGATCATGGGCCTGGCCGTAGGCGGGCTCGGCACCATCCTGGGTGGGGTCAACATGATCACCACCGTGGTGTGCATGCGTGCCCCGGGCATGACGATGTTCCGGATGCCGATCTTCACCTGGAATGTTTTTGTGACGTCGATCCTGGTCCTGCTGGCTTTCCCGCTGCTGACCGCGGCACTGTTCGCCCTGGCCGCCGACCGTCATCTCGGCGCGCACATCTACGACCCGGCCAACGGCGGGCCCATCCTGTGGCAGCACCTGTTCTGGTTTTTCGGACACCCCGAGGTCTACATCGTGGCGCTGCCGTTTTTCGGCATCGTCACCGAGATCATCCCGGTGTTCAGCCGTAAACCGGTGTTCGGGTACACCACGCTGGTCTATGCCACCGTGAGCATCGCGGCGCTGTCGATGGCGGTCTGGGCACACCACATGTTCGCCACCGGCGCGGTGCTGCTGCCGTTCTTCTCGTTCATGACCTACTTGATCGCGGTGCCCACCGGGATCAAGTTCTTCAACTGGATCGGCACCATGTGGAAGGGCCAGTTGACGTTCGAGACACCGATGCTGTTCTCCGTGGGTTTCCTCGTCACCTTCCTGCTCGGCGGCTTGACGGGGGTGATGCTGGCCAGCCCGCCGATCGATTTCCACGTCACCGACAGCTATTTCGTGGTGGCGCACTTCCACTACGTGCTGTTCGGCACCATCGTGTTCGCCACGTTTGCCGGGGTGTATTTCTGGTTCCCCAAGATGACCGGACGCCTGCTCGACGAGCGCCTCGGCAAGCTGCACTTCTGGCTCACCCTGATCGGGTTCCACACCACGTTCCTGGTGCAGCACTGGCTGGGCAATGAGGGCATGCCGCGGCGTTACGCCGACTATCTGCCCTCTGATGGTTTCACCACGCTCAACGTCGTATCGACGATCGGCGCGTTCACCCTTGGGGTCTCGATGCTGCCGTTCCTGTGGAACATCTTCAAGAGCTGGCGCTACGGCGAGCCGGTCACCGTCGATGATCCGTGGGGTTACGGCAACTCCCTGGAGTGGGCCACGAGCTGCCCGCCGCCGCGGCACAACTTCACCGAACTGCCCCGGATTCGTTCCGAGCGACCGGCATTCGAGCTGCACTACCCGCACATGGTCGAACGCATGCGCGCGGAGGCCCATGTCGGCCGCGATCACGACCACTCGTTCGAACCCGCTGACGCGTCACGTTGATTCCGCGGAACCGGTCACTTCGTGGTACGTAGTGCAGCCGGTTGACGACTGTAGCCGGGGCGAAGCGTCACCTGCTCAGATCCGATCCGCGCCAGGTCATCCCAGCCGGCCAGGAACGTTCCGCGATGTCGCCACTGCGCGAGCGCGCCCAGCATCGCCGGAGCGTTGATGCCGGTGCGCTCGTATCCCAGATACGACGAGCGGCTCCGAGGACTGACTATCAGGCCGGTCACCGTGGCCGCCTTCGGATTGTCGTCGCGGTCACCGGCGACGGAAAGCCTGACATCGATCACCGTGCCGACCCGGTGATGGCCGGCATCCACGACGGGCAAGCCGAGAAGCCTACTCAGCTGCATGACGCCCTCCCGGAATGCGGGCGACGATGTGGTCGCGGAGCCAACGTTCCACCCACAGCACGTCGAACTCCATGTCCGTGGGTGCCAATCGCACGGTGGTCCCGATGGAGGCCACCAGCTTCCACGAAATGCCCTGCAGCCGCGATCGTGGCGGGGCACCCCCGAAGATGCGGGTGGCCAGCACCTGTCCCGACAACAACGCGGTGATGCGCGGCGCCGGCGTACCGGGGGCGATGTCCTCGTCGATCTCGACCCCATCAATCTCAAGGTCATCGACGATCCCGACGGGATCGCCTTTGTGGTCGAGCAATTGGCGATCGAGCAGATGGAGTCGCGCATCCAATGTGGTCATTGCCCTGCCCCGGTCACGATCATGAGCGGGATCGCTGCCAGCGACGCAGCCAGAATGATCACCAGATACACCGAACCGAACACGTTCGTCACCCTTCCGTTGGTGTGGTCACCCATGTACTCAGGGTCGTTGGCCACGATGAGAATTGGCAGATAGGTCAGCGGCAGTGCGATGGCCGAGAACACCACCGAATACTCCGTCACCATGACCGGATCAACGCCGGTGAACAACACTGCCGCGCAGACGACGATGCTCACGAACATCACGACGTGGAACCGGGAAGCCTGCGCCGGGCGGCGAAATTTCCCCCAAGGCCAGCCCAGGAACTGCGCCAGCGTGTATCCACTGGACAACGTGGTCTCCAGTGCCGCACCGAAAGTGGCAGCCACGATCCCGATTATCGCGAACGCCAGGGCAAGTTTGCCGCCGGCCTCGGCCACCGGCATCACCACCTGTGAGAGCGACGTCACTTCGATGCGGTTGGGCATCAGCACCAACGTCGCGCACGTGGCAATGGCGACCGACAGGATTCCTCCCAGCGGAAAACCGATCATGACGTTGAGCCGTGAGACGCCCAGGTCCTTGGTCTTCCAGTGTTCTTCAACGGCGCCAGAGGAGAAGAAAAACACTTCGTATGGTGTCATCGCCGCGCCGAAGAGTGCGATGGCGTAGTACCAGTAGGTGGCCGAGGACTCCGACTCCGGGATCACCGGTTGAGTCGTCTGATGTGCGAGTGATCCCCAATCAGGGTGCAGTGCAAAAACACTCACCGCAAATACGATGAGACACAGCCCCATCAGCCCTGCGACATTCTCCATGATCGAGAATTTCACCCGCCAGATGACCAGCCACACCGCAAACGCGGCAACCGGAATCCACATCATCCGGCCGACATCGGTGGCCAGCTGCAGCGCCAAGGCGACACCACCGATTTCTGCGGTCAACGTCATCAGATTGATCAGGAACGAGGCGACAAGATTGGCAGCGGCGGTGCGCGGACCCAGTCTTTCCCGGATGATCTCAAAGGTGGCGCGACCGCTGACGGCCGCCACCCGGCCTGCCATCTGCGCGAACAGGCAGATGCCGACGACGCCGACGACGACGACCCAGACCAAGGCCAGACCGAACCTGGAACCGACGACGGCGTTGGTGACGAGGTCGCCGATATCGAGGAACCCACCGATCGCAGTGAGGATTCCCAGGGCAACCGCGAAGAATTTTTTCATCAGCGGTACCCGGATTCCAGTTCGTCCGCCGATGACATGAGGTCAGCACGCAGCTTCGGCAAAGCCGGATCGGAAACGACGTGGCGTATATGTGCCGATGCCGCGTTGAGCTGGTCGATGATGGTCGTCATGGATTTCGTCAGGAACTGCTGGCGCGCGAGGTCTGCCGGGTAGTCGGCCTTGAGGTCGGCGATGCCCTCATAGGCCTTCACCACCTCGTCACGTGCATCGGAGATCTGCACGCTGACCAGTCGAGCGGTGGTGCGGTCACGCATCCTCAGGTCCAACGCCAGCGCCCCACTGCGGGCGGCGGCCGCGGTTTCCTCCATCGCCTGTGAGAGCTGTCCTGACATGCCGTCCCGGTTCGGCGGACATCGGGTCAGCAGCAGGCCCAGCGCCGCGACGACCAGAACCGCCAGTACCGCGATCCGAAGCTGCCGCAGTCGCTCACCTTTGCGCACTGCGGCCATGTCAGCTCACCCGAGTAGTGTCTGAATACCGGCCGACTTGGACTGACCTGGTCGCAACCCCGGGAACGTCATTGTCACGGGATACCCGGGCACAGAATGATCAAACTCTTCGCGCGTTTAAGTGTGGGTTGGCCGGGTACTTCGGCTTCATGAGTGCAGAATTCACGCGGTCGGTCCTCGCGTGGCACGTGCACGGCTCCTGGATGGAGTCCCTCACCGCAGGTCGGCACCGGTACCTGGTCCCGGTCAACGACGCCAAGGACATCGATGGCCGCGGGCTCAGTGGACGTAATTGGCCGACGGCACACGAGGTTTCGTACAACGATCTGCGCGCCCAAGACTTCGATCTGGTGATACTGCAGCGTCCCGAGGAAATTGACCTCGTCACCAAATGGTCGGGTCGGCGGCCGGGGGTCGATATTCCTGCGGTGTACGTCGAGCACAATGCGCCGCGCCCGTCGGCGGTGGACAGCGTCCACCCCTTGGCGCGCCGTCGTGACATCCCGTTGGTCCACGTCACCGACTTCAACAGGTTGATGTGGGACAACGGAGTGGCACCGACCAGGGTCATCAACCACGGCATCGCCGACCCCGGCCACCTTTACACCGGTGACGTGGCGGCGGCGGCGACGATGATCAACGAGCCGTTGCGGCGCTGGCGCACGGTGGGCACCGATCTACTCACCGAGCTCAGTAGCCATGTGCCGATCGATGTCTGGGGGATCGATTCGCTCGAGCTCAATCGCTCCGGCCACGCCGCGGTGCGGGGCAAGGGAGACATGGACCACGCGCGGTTGATGCGCCAGCTGGCTCGCCGCCGGGTGTACGTGCACCCGGCACGTTGGACCTCACTGGGGCTGTCGCTGATCGAGGCGATGTACCTGGGAATGCCGGTGGTGGCGGTGGCGTCGACGATGGCGCCGCTGGTGGTGCCACCCGATGCCGGCGTTGTGAGCGCGGATGTCAAGACGCTGGCATACGCGCTGGAGGGTTTCGTGACTGATCTACCTGCAGCAACGGCGGCGGGCAAAGCGGCCCGGGAATTCGCCGTGGCGCACTTCGGTATTGACCGGTTCCTCGGGGAATGGGACCGGGTCATCGATGAGTGCAGCTGCTGAGTTCGTGAAGGAGGAGCGAATGAGGATTGCAATGGTTTCCGAGCATGCCAGCCCATTGGCTGCGCTCGGGGGCGTCGACGCCGGTGGCCAGAACGTGCACGTGGCCGAGTTGTCCGCCGCGCTGAGCCGTCGTGGCCATGAGGTTGCGGTGTACACCAGGCGCGACGCCCCGAACCTTCCCGAGCGCGTGGAGACCGCGGACGGTTACACCGTGGTCCATGTGCCGGCCGGACCGCCGGAACAGATCCCCAAAGACGAGATGCTGCGGTACATGGGGCAGTTCGGGCAATTCTTGGACGCGGAGTGGTCGGCCGACCGGCCCGACATCACGCACGCACACTTCTGGATGTCGGGCGTGGCGACCCAACTGTGTGCACGCCATCTGAATCTTCCTACGGTGCAGACGTTCCACGCCCTCGGCGTGGTCAAACGGCGACACCAGGGGGCACGGGACACCAGCCCGCAGGAGCGGCTCAAGCTGGAGGCCATGGTGGCCCGCGGCGCGACGTGGGTCGCAGCGACCTGTACCGACGAGGTGTTCGAGCTGATACGTCTCGGGCGGTCCAAGTCGCGCACCTCGGTGGTGCCGTGCGGCGTGGATCTGAACCTCTTCACTCCCGACGGGCCGAAAGCCCGCCGTGGCGCACCGCGCCGCATCGTCAGCGTCGGGAGATTTGTGCCCCGCAAGGGATTCGATCTCGCTATCCGGGCGCTGGCCAGTATCCCCGACACGGAACTCGTCATTGTCGGCGGACCCGAAAAGCCTGCGTTGAAACATGATCCGGAAGCATGCCGCCTGCGCAGTTTGGCCGAAGAACTCGGTGTCTCCGACCGGGTCCGGCTGTGCGGGCCGGTGGCACGGGCCGATATGCCTGCCTTACTGCGGTCCGCAGACGTGGTGGCCTGCACCCCCTGGTATGAACCGTTCGGAATAGTGCCGCTGGAAGCGATGGCATGCGGTATCCCGGTGGTGGCCTCGGCCGTCGGCGGAATGCTCGATACGGTCGTGCATGACGTGACGGGTCGTCTGGTGCCACCGAAGCGCCCCGACCTGCTCGCCGAAACCCTCAATCAGTTGCTGCGCGACGATTTTCTCCGGCAAAGCCTCGGAGCGGCGGGCCGTGACCGCGCCCGGTCTCGCTATTCGTGGGAACGCATTGCTACCGACACGCTCCGTGTCTACGACCGCGTAGGCCCGACCGGTTACCAGCAACCGGCAACGTCCGGCGTTTCGTCGGGTTGACTCACCGACGATAGAGAACGGCGACATTCATGCACGAACTGAAACGCGTCATGGTCACCGGTGGAACAGGCTTCCTCGGCGGGCATCTCTGCGAGCGCCTGCTCGACGACGGTGTCGAGGTGCTCTGTGTCGACGACCGGTCCACCAGTGCGCCGTCCGCCGAAAGCCTGCTGCGTGACCGCACGGGCTACCGGTTTCTGCTGCACGACATCACCGAACCGCTGCTGGACCTGCCGCGCGTCGACACCGTGTTCCACCTCGCCTCACCTGCCTCACCGGTCGACTACCACCGGATGCCGGTGCAGACGTTGCGGACCGGCGCGCTGGGCACGGCCAATGCCCTGGAGTTCGCGCAGCGGTGGGACGCGCGTCTCGTCCTGACCTCCACCAGTGAGGTGTACGGCGACCCGTTGGAACACCCTCAGCGCGAAACCTACTGGGGCAATGTCAATCCCATTGGACCCCGCAGCGTCTACGACGAGGCGAAGCGGTACGCAGAGGCGCTGACCTTTGCCTACCGGCGCTCACGGTCAGCCGATATCGGGGTGGCCAGGTTGTTCAACACCTACGGGCCGCGGATGCGTTGTGACGACGGCCGTATCGTGCCCACCTTTTCCATGCAGGCACTCGCCGGAGCACCGATCACGGTACACGGCGACGGTGCGCAGACCCGGTCCTTGTGTTATGTCGACGACACCATCGATGCGTTGGTGGCGCTGGCGCGATCAGAGTGCGAAGGGCCGATCAACATCGGTAACCCTGACGAGTTGACGGTGCTTCAGATCGCCGAACTCATCCGTGACCTCGCGGCCAGTGAGTCACCGATCAAGTTCGTGCAGCGCGGGGATGACGACCCGCAACGACGCTGCCCCGACGTCACCGCGGCACGGGAACAACTCGGTTGGAAACCGCAGGTGGAACCCCGGCACGGCCTTGCCGAAACCATCGAATGGTTTGCCAGACAGAAACTTTAGGAGAGGCACATGCGGGTACTCGGAATCAACGCGGTGTTCCACGATCCCGCCGCGGCGCTGATCGTGGACGGACACATCGTCGCGGCGGCCGAAGAGGAGCGGTTCAGCCGGCGCAAACACGGCAAGGAGGCCGTTGCGTTCTCCACCTGGGAGCTGCCATTACAGGCGGCGCGGTGGTGCCTGCAAGAAGCGGGACTCGAACCGGCCAACATCGACGCTGTCGGCTACTCGTACGACCCGCGGTTGATGCAGGATGGCGATACCGATCCGGCAGGGACCGACCGGGATTGGGAATACCTGCGCACGCTGTACGCCGAACGTGCTCCGAAGTTTCTGCAAGCCGCACTTCCCGGGCTGAATCCGGATGTCGTTCAGCATGTCCGCCATCATGTGGCGCACGCCGCATCCACCGCATTGGCATCCCCGCATCCGGACTGTGCGGTGCTGGTGGTCGACGGCCGCGGCGAACGCACCTCGATGCTGGCGGGCACCTACACCGACAACAAGCTCGACGTGCTCTCCGTCCAACGGTTGCCACATTCACTGGGGTTGCTCTACGAGGAACTCACCGAGTACCTGGGTTTCAAGCGGTCCAGTGACGAATACAAGGTGATGGCCATGTCTTCCTATGGCACACCCCGTTTTGCCGATCATTTCCGCAAGCTCGTCTACGCCACCGGGGACGGTGGCTTCCGTACCGACGCGGTGGATTGGCGGTCGTTCGGAACCACGTGGGATGACCGCGTCGATCTGGCGTGCAGTGTGCAGCGGGTGCTCGAAGAGGTGCTGCTCGACCTGGTGTCCTGGCTGCGCGCGCGTTCCGACCATCCGAATCTGTGCCTCGCCGGCGGGGTGGCGCTCAATTGTGTTGCCAATTCAAAAATTCACCGCGACGGCGGTTTCGACAACGTGTGGGTACAGCCCGCCTCGGGGGATTCCGGCACGGCGCTGGGCGCCGCGCTCTCGCTGGCCGCCGAGGCGGGCGAACCGATCACCGGCATGACCTCGGCGGCGTTGGGTCGCGGCTGGTCTGATGAGGAGATCGGATCGGCCCTCGACCGGGCAGCGATCCCGCACGAACGGCCCGCCGATCTCGCAGCCACTGTCGGTGACGCCCTGGCCGACGACCAGGTCATCGGCTGGTTCCAGGGTCGGTCCGAATTCGGTCCGCGGGCACTCGGCCACCGCTCCCTGCTGGCCGACCCCCGGCGGGTGGAGAACCTCGAGCGCCTCAACGACGTCAAAGGGCGCGAACAGTTCCGGCCGGTAGCGCCGATGGTTCTGGCCGAACGCGCGGGCGAAATCTTTTCGGGCGGACCGGTTCCGAGTCCCTACATGCTTTTCGTCCATGATGTTGCCGAGGCGTGGCGGCCGCAGATCCCTGCGGTCACCCACGTCGACGGTACGGCCCGGATCCAGACGGTGGGCCGCGCCGATCCGCTGCTGCACGGCACCATCAGTCGGTTCTGTGAGCGCACCGGCGTGCCGGTGATCGTCAACACCAGTTTCAACACGGCCGGCCGGCCCATGGTGGACAGCCCCCGTGATGCGCTGGAGTGCTTCGGGAGTGCGCCGATCGACATGCTGGCAATCGGACCGTTCGTGGTGCGGAGGCCCCGGTGAGTTTTGCGATTGTGATTCCGACCATCGGCCGCCCATCGCTGCGGCGTCTGCTTGCGGCATTGGAGCAATCCGACGGTCCGGCGCCGGAGGCGGTGATCATCGTCGACGACCGGCCGGTCCCGCAACCGCCGCTGATGACCGAGCTGCCGGTCACCGTGCTGCGCAGTGGAGGCCGGGGCCCCGCAGGCGCCCGCAATGTCGGTTGGCGCGGTGCCACATCGCGGTGGATCTGCTTTCTCGACGACGATGTCGTGCCACACCCCGGTTGGCTCGCAGCCCTTGCCGAGGATCTTCGGCAGGCCGAAGCAGTCGGTGCGGCAGGCTCGCAGGCAGTCATCGAGGTGCCGGTGCCGCGGCAGCGTACCTCCGATGACGAACAACGTACCGTGCGGTTGGCGCACGCACAGTGGATCACCGCAGATATGGCCTACCGCCGGTCGGCGCTCGTGGCGGTCGGCGGATTCGATGAGCGGTTCCCGCGGGCGTACCGGGAGGATTCCGATCTGGCGCTGCGAATTACCCTGGCCGGCAAGACCATCACCCGAGGAAAGCGTCGATCCAGTCATCCGGTCGCGCCCGCCACCTGGGCCGGCAGCGTGCGGGCACAGATCGGCAACCGCGACGACGCGTTGCTGCACCGTAAGTACGGGAGCGGGTGGCGGACCGCGATCGGTGAAGGTCGCGGACGGTTGCCGGTCCATGCGATCACAACTGCTGGTTTGCTGCTGGCGGTGACAACTCCGGCAGGGATCGCGCGGTGGGCTCGAGCGGTGTGGCTGTCGCTGACCGCAGAATTCGCGTTGCGCCGGTTTCTGTCCGGACGGCGGACCCTTTCCGAGGCGGTGCGCATGCTGGCGACCAGCGTGCTGATACCGCCGGTGGCCGTTGCTTACCGGCTATGGGGGGAGTGGGCGTATCGGGCTGCACGCCGCGATCCGCCATTGGCGGTGTTGTTCGACCGGGACGACACGATCATCGAAGACGGCCCGTATCTGAACGACCCGGAAAGGGTACGTCCGGTCCCGGGCGCCATCGATGCACTGGACCGCTTACGGAAACGTGGGTTACTGCTGGCCGTCGTGACGAACCAGTCCGGCGTGGCAAAGGGTTTGATCCAACCCGGCGAGTTGACCGACGTGAACGCCCGAGTGGACACCTTGCTGGGACCGTTCGACTCGTGGCAGGTCTGTGTCCACGACACCGGCGATGGCTGTACGTGCCGCAAGCCGTCGCCGGGGATGGTCCATGCCGCGGCCGACGCGCTCGGTGTGAAGGCCGCCCGCTGCGTCATGATCGGTGACACCGGGGCAGACGTCCAGGCGGCGCTGTCGGCCGGTGCGCGGGCGATTCTGATCCCGACTGAACGCACACTGCCACAAGAGATCACGAACGCACACAGGCGCGCTGCGGTCGCGCCGACATTGGCAGCTGCGGTGTCGCTGGTACTGAGGGACGTCCGATGAGCCGGGCATTGGTGGGCAGGCTGGACAGCGCCGGCGACGTGCTGATCACGGGCCCGGCGGTGCGGGCTGTCGCCGCCGGGCACGACCGCCTCGTATTCCTGGCCGGTCCGCGTGGCCGCGCGGCCGCCGAGTTGTTACCCGGGGTCGACGAAGTCATCGAATGGCAGGCACCGTGGGTCGATTTCGATTCCCCCGAGCTGACTTCCGACCACGTGACCGCACTGATCAAACAACTTCGAGATGTGCGGCCGGACCGGGTGTTCATCTTCACGTCCTTTCACCAGTCACCGCTGCCGCTGGCGCTCATCTGCCGGATGGCCGGGGCACAGTGGATCGGTGCGATCAGTGAGGACTATCCGGGCACCCTGCTGAACCTGCGCCATCACGTCCCGGCCGGCGTGCCGGAACCTGTCCGCGCACTCTCACTGGCCCGCGCGGGCGGTTGCGGATTGCCTCCGCAGGACGATGGGTCGTTAAGGGTCAGGACGCCGGTCCAGCTGTCCGGCAGTTTGCGGAAAATCATCGGTACGGCACCGTATGTGGCGTTCCATCCCGGCGCGGCAGTGCCGGCCCGACAGCCGACGGCGGCGAGAAGCGCACGTATGGTCCGTGCGCTCGTCGCCGCGGGATACCGCGTCGTGGTCACGGGAGATGAGCCGGAGCGGGACCTCACCGCATATGTTGCAGCGAACATCGCCGTCGACCTGGGCGGGCTGACCTCACTGGCGACCCTGGCCGCTGTGTTTGCCGGTGCCAGTGTCGTGGTGGTGCCCAACACCGGTCCCGCGCACCTGGCCGCGGCCGTCGGTGTTCCGGTGGTATCGCTGTTCGCCCCGGTGGTGCCTGCTTCGCAATGGACCCCTCACGCCCGCAGCGTGATTCGACTCGGAGATCAGGAAGCGCCGTGCCGGCGAACTCGCGCCCGCCGGTGTCCGGTTCCCGGTCATCCCTGCCTCGACGGCATCAGTGACACCGACCTAGTCGACGCGGTCGATCAACTCCGGAGGTAAGAAACCATGATTGCGACACACATGTCCGCACTGGCACAGGCGGTGGGGGACATCGAAAGTGAAGCGGCGCGCCTGACCGCGTGGGGAGCACACCTCGCCGACGTGCTCACCGCCGATGGAAGGCTGCTGGCCTGCGGCAACGGAGGTAGCGCGGCCGAGGCTCAACACCTCACCGCCGAACTGGTCGGACGGTTCCGCGAAGAACGGATACCGCTGTCAGCGATCGCATTACATGCCGATACGTCGGCCTTGACCGCCCTCTGCAACGATTACGGTCTCGACGAGATGTTCGCCCGCGGCGTGCGCGCACACGGTAGGCCCGGCGATGTGCTGGTGGCGTTGTCGACGAGCGGCACCAGCCCGAACGTAGTGGCTGCAGTCAAAGCTGCCCACGAGATGCGGTTGACGACCTGGGCGCTGACCGGCCCCGCGCCCAATCCGCTGGCATCGATGTGCGACGACGCGGTCTGTGTCGAGGCGCCCAGCACCGCGACGGTTCAGGAGATTCACCTGCTTCTTGTCCACTCGCTGTGCATCGCACTCGACGGTGCACTGGCGCGCAGCGGCAGACTGTTGGGAGCCACCCGTGGGTAGGCCGGTGGTGATCGTCGGAGATTGCATGCTCGACATCGACATCGAGGGCAATGCCACGCGGTTGAGCCCTGAGGCGCCCGTGCCGGTGGTCGATGCCGAACGGGTCTGGCACCGTCCCGGCGGTGCCGGGCTGGCGGCATTGTTGGCTGCGCGGGTGGAATCCGACGTGGTTCTGGTGACTGCGCTCGCTGCTGACGCCGAAGGCCGGGAACTGTCGGAGATGCTCGGGTCGGCCGGGGTGACCGTGGTGGGACTGCCGATGGCGGGCACCACGCCGTGCAAGACCCGCATTCGGGCGACCGGCCAGTCCATGCTCCGCCTCGACCACGGTGACGGCACTGTGCTGGGCGGTGCGCCGCCAGCCGACGTCGCCGAGGTGCTCGATGATGCGCGCGCGGTATGCGTGGCAGATTACGGCCGCGGGGTGACCGCACATGCCGGCATACGACGGTTGCTGACCAGGGCTGCCCAGCGGGTGCCGGTGGTGTGGGATCCACACCCGCGTGGCGCGGACCCCGTGGCCCGGTGCCACCTGGTAACACCGAACCAGGCAGAGGCCCAACGGTTTTCGGCTGAGACGCTGCGTGGGCGATGGGACGCGCACGCGGTGTGTGTGACGTTGGGCGGAAAGGGTGCCATGCTGGCCACCGAGGGGGGCGGCAGCGTGCACGTGGCGGTGCCCGCCGCGGCAGGTGTCGGAGCCGGCCGGACCGATACCTGCGGGGCGGGCGACAGATTCGCGATCGCCGCCACACTCGCGCTTGCCGACGGCACTGACGTCGAGGGGGCGGTCGCGGCCGCCGTTGACGCGGCCAGCCGGTTCGTCGCCACCGGCGGTGCTGTCGGGGTATCCCGCCCTGCACGACTGGGTGGTCACGGCTCTGGGCCCGATGAATCCGCGATCATCTCCAGGAATACCGAAGAGGTTCGTCACCGGCTGCACGGCCGCGGCGGCGGCAGGCTGGTGGCGACCGGAGGTTGCTTCGACCTGTTGCACACCGGTCATGTCCGCCTTCTGCACCAGGCCAGGCAGCTCGGCGACGCACTGGTCGTGCTGCTCAACTCCGATTCCTCGGTCCGAGGTCTGAAGGGAGCGGGCCGCCCGATCGTAACTGCAGACGACCGTGCCCGGGTGCTCGCCGCACTCGCATGTGTTGATGCGGTGGTGATCTTCGACGAACCGACGCCAGAAGCACAGCTGGAACTGCTGCGACCCGACGTATGGGTCAAGGGCGGCGACTACACCGAAGCCGATCTGGTCGAGGCCGGTGTAGTGCGCGGTCATAGCGGCGAGGTGGTTTTACTGCCCACCGTTGCCGGTTACTCATCGTCCAAACTGATCGCCGCCATGACCGAGAGGTGAACATCATGAACTTGGGAAACATCATCATTACCGGGGGAGCGTCAGGCCTGGGCGCGGCAACGGTGGAAGCTGTTCTCCGCCAAGGCGGTACGCCCCTGGTCATCGACCGCAACGAGCCCGCCGCGGATGTCGCGTTCCAGGGGGCCGACCTCGCCGACACCGAGGCGGTCGACGCTGCGGTATGCATCCTCGCCGACCGGGTGGACCGTCAGATCCACGGCGTCTTCACCGCCGCGGGCATCGATTCGTGCGGCAAGCTCGACGAGGTCAGTGTGAAGGACTGGGAGCAGGTCGTCCACGTCAATCTCCTGGGCACCGCCGCGGTGATCCGCTCGGCGCTGCCCTTCCTCAAAGCCAGCGGTGGCCGCATCGTGACGTGCGCATCGACGCTGGGCATCAAGGCGGTCAGCGACGCGACCGCCTACTGTGCCTCGAAATTCGGGGTCGTCGGCTTCAGCCGTGCACTGGCAGCCGAGCTCGCAGGCGAGGTAGGGGTGACCACCCTGATTCCCGGGGGGATGGCTACGTCATTCTTCGACGATCGCGACGACCAGTACAAGCCCCCGCCGGGCACCAAGCTGAATGATCCCGGCAACGTGGCCGAGACCGTCGTGTTCGCGCTCTCGCAGCCTGCCGGTTGCGAAGTGCGGGAGTTGGTCGTGTGCGCACCCACGGAGTCGTCGTGGCCATGAACACGACCGATGACCAAGTGGTTTCGCTGCCCCCATCCGATCCCGAGCACATCCTGGTTCTGCGCGCGTTGGGCCTGGGAGATCTGCTGACCGGTGTCCCGGCGCTACGCGGCTTGCGGCGAGCTCACCCGGATGCGCACATCGTGCTGGCCGCACCGGAGCGGTTCTGCCAGCTTGCGATGTTGACCGGTGCGATCGACGAGGTCGATCCCACACCTGGCCTGGGACGGCTGCATCCGCGACGTCGACCGCCGGACGTGGCGGTGAATCTGCACGGAAGCGGCCCGGAGAGTATCGGGGAACTGGTTGCTCAACATCCGAAAACTCTGCTGAGTCACCGCCACCGCGACTTCCCGGATTTCGCCGGGCCGCCGTGGCGCGAGGATCTGCATGAGGTCGACCGGTGGTGTGGGATGCTCCAGTGGCATGGAATCGCGTGCAACCCGGACGATCTGGCCATCGCCCGGCCGCAGGGCTATCCGGATCGGTCCGGGGTGGTGGTGATCCATCCGGGCGCTGCGGCAGTGGCCCGGCGGTGGCCGGCCGAACGGTTCGCCGCGGTCGCGGCGGCCCTGCGCGAAGCCGGACATGACGTTGTCGTCACAGGTGACTGTAACGAAATCGACCTGGCGCGCTCGGTGGCGCGACAGGCGGGTTTGGCTGAAACAGCGATGATCGCGGGAACTTTGGGGCTGCTCGGACTGGTGGCGCTGATCAACGATGCCAGTCTGCTCATCTGCGGTGATACCGGGGTAGGGCACATCGCCACCGCCACCGGAACGCCGTCGGTGTTGCTGTTCGGACCCACCCCGCCCAGTCGCTGGGGCCCGCGCGGCACCGGTCCGCACGTCGCGGTCTGGGCGGGGGACATCGGCGATCCGCATGCCGATGAGCCGCACAGCGGGCTGCTGTTGATCACTGTTCCACGGGTATTGGACGCCGTGGAAAGTGCGTTGGGAGTGCGCGCATGAAAGTCGGAGTTGTCGGAGCCGGATATGTCGGCCTCACCACCGCGGTATGCCTGGCCGAACGCGACCACGACACGGTCTGTGTCGATGTCGACGAATCCCGGGTTCAACAGTTGTCCTCAGGTGAGGTCCCGTTCGATGAACCTGGGCTCCCACAGTTACTGAAGTCGGGGCTGAGTCTTGGAACCCTGCACTTCGGCACTGACTACGGGCAACTCGGTGACCGCGACATCGTCTTCGTCTGTGTGCCCACGCCCAGTCGGTCGGACGGCTCTGCCGATCTCAGCGCTGTCGATGCCGTGGTGGGAAACCTGGCTGAAGTCCTGCAACCCGGTGCGATTCTGGCGCTGAAATCGACCGTGCCGGTCGGGACCACACGGGAAATCGCCCGTCGGCTACGCGGCACCGGCGTCCGGACCGTGTCCAACCCGGAATTCCTGCGCGAGAGCCACGCCGTGTATGACTTCCGAAATCCCGAGCGCGTCTTGATCGGGGCGGTGGACGACGCTGCGGCGGATGCGATGCAGAAACTGTATGGTGCCGGCCAGGGTGCGGCGCTGCGGATGAGCCCGGAGAGTGCCGAGCTTGCGAAATACGCGAGCAATGCCTTCCTGGCGGTCAAGATTTCCTATGCGAACTCCTTGGCGCAGTTGTGTTCCCGGGTGGGCGCCGATATCTCCGACGTCACCCGCTGTATGGGTGCGGACGTCCGAATCGGTCGGCATTTTCTCCAGCCCGGACCGGGCTGGGGTGGTTCCTGTCTACCGAAGGACACCGCAGCACTGTTGGAAACGGGTCGCCGTAACAATGTCGAGTTGCTCGAGGTGGCCTCCGCGCGCGCGACCAATGCCGCCCAGGCAGACCGGATCGTCGCCGCACTCGACCGATCCATGGCGGCTCCAATGGGGTCCGCGCGGGTGGCAGCGCTGGGGTTGACGTTCAAGGCGGGCACCTGTGATGTCCGGGATTCACCCGCGTTGACGGTATGTGCCGAACTGGCCCGTCGGGGCGCGCAGATCACCGGTTACGACCCGCGCCTGGCGGCGATCGACCACGACGTGCTGCGACGCTCGGCGGTGAACCCGGTCGACGATCCGTACCTGGCGACCAAGGAAGCCGACGCGATCGTGGTGTTCACCGAATGGTCCGAGTTCAAGAGGCTGGACTGGACGCGGATCTCCGAGCAGGTGCCGACAGCAGTGGTGCTGGATACGCGTAATCTGCTGGATCGCAGCGCAATCGATGAGGCAGGCTTGGGATATCTCGGGAACGGGAAAGCCGCGGGATTCTGAGTCGGTTCGGGCGTCAGGTCGTGGTCACCTTGCGGATCAGCCGAGCGGTGCTGCGTTCCAGTATGGCCTGGCGTTTGTCGGCGGCCCGAGTCCGCGCCGCCCGGCGTGCACCGGCGGCGATGGTGAGGCCGGCGCGGTAGCCGTCGACCACCCGTGGGTCGACGTAGGCACTACGCGCGACGGCCGGGGTATTTCCAAGGGCGTCGGCCACCTCTTGCATTACCGCGGTTTCCACCCTTTTGATCACCCTCCCGTCGACCGCGGGGTCGGCGTCGACCAATGCCACGGCGGCCAGCACGGTTCCGTGCCAGGTACGAAGGTCCTTGACGGAATAACCATCACCGACGATCTCCCTGAATCTGACATTGAGATCATCGGCATGAACCTCACTGAACCCGGCCGAGTTCCGGTACGCCAGCAGGCGACCGCCACGGCCGCAGTTGCGTCGCAGGGCCCGGACGACACGAAGCACTTCCGGATCTTCGATGACCAGCGTCCGGCGCACTCCGCTCTTGGCGGGATAGTCGAATTCGACCGAGTCACTGCGCACCGTGACATGCTCGCCGAGCAACGTCGCAATGCCGAATGAGTTGTGTTCCTCGGCATATTGGTCGCCGCCGGCGCGGAAGTATCCGAGATCGAGTAGTCGCAGTCCGAGCGCCAGGACCCGGTCGCGTGGGAGGCCGCGGATTCTGAGGTCGGCGGCGACGCGGGATCGCCAGTCCGGCAGGGCCGCAGACAACTCCAGCGTCCGGTCGAACTTCTCCTCGCTGCGCTCCTCCTGCCATTGCCGGTGATACAGATACTGTCGGCGGCCTGCGGCGTCGGTGCCGACCGCCTGGATGTGGCCATTGGGGTACGGGCATATCCACACGTGCTTCCATGCCGGTGGTATCACCACCTCATCGATCCGGCGCAGCGTTGCGGGGTCGGTGACTGTCCGTCCATCGTTGTCGTGATAGCTGAAACCGCGGCCGCGGCGCACACGGCGTAGCCCCGGTCCGCCAACAGTGCTGTGACGAAGTCGCATGTCGATCTCCCTGCGTGTGCGTTTACTGCCGGTCAAGCTGGGTATTGGGGGACCATGGCAATTTCAGTGCAGCAGGGTGCCGAAAATGCGCGGGCAGACCCGGGTGCAGGCGAAGTAACGGTCAAAAGTTGCCAGCAAAGCTTGGTCCGGGCGCTCATTCGTCATCGTGATCTGTGGTTACCCCGCGTTGTGCCGCCCCACACCTGGCGGTCCGATGGTTAGCCGACCACGAGGAGTAACAGGACTTGGAGACCACGGCAACCGGGCGGTCGAGTTCTGCATGGCCGCCCGTCCCGAGCAGTTGGCTGTCGCGCGGACTCTGGTGGCGGCCCTGGCGGACTCGGAGAAGTTCGACGTCGAGGACATCGCCGATGTGCGCTTGGCCGTCGACGCTGCTTGTACCGTGCTGGTGCAATCCGCGGCGGCCGACTCGATGCTCCGCTTGGTGGTCGACCCTGGTGACGACGCGATCACGGTGGATGCGTCCACGACCTGCGACACCCCTGAAGCCTTCGAGCCGGATGACCTGAACTGGAACGTGCTGACCTCACTCACTGATGAGGTCAGCACGTTCTCCCGCGCCCAGGACCAGCAGGTGTTGATCGGGATATCGATGACCACCAGGCCGGCGGGGCCCTGGGGAAGCGTCAGTCCGATCCGCTGATCAGTTGTAAGGGTCGTGCTTCAGCGCTGATCACGGAGAGCGCCTCCCGGACGGAAGTGCAGACAGGCAGCGTGGCGTCGGGGTCACAGATGCGCAGGATCCGAGATACCTCCTTGCTGGGGGCGAGGGCCCAACTGACGCCTTCACCGGCACACGCCACGTTGAGGGTGTGCAGCGTCGCGAAGCAGGCCGTTCCGAAGAATGTGACTGCGGTCAGGTCCAACACCAGTCTGGTGCTGTGTTTGACCTGTGTCAGTGAGTATTCGGTGAATATCGTTGCATTGGCGGCGTCCAGGTCTCCGTGCGCGGACACGACAGCGGTGGACGGTTCCAGCCAGCGGGTGGCGAAGTGCGCGGTTTGCCGTCCGGCAAGGTCATGGGGTGGCCGAACGAGCGTTCGAGCGACGTTATCGATGGACATGTGTTGACTC
Source organism: Mycobacterium appelbergii (assembly GCF_032883035.1). Taxonomy (NCBI): domain Bacteria; kingdom Bacillati; phylum Actinomycetota; class Actinomycetes; order Mycobacteriales; family Mycobacteriaceae; genus Mycobacterium; species Mycobacterium appelbergii. The sequence continues at coordinate 375,693 of NZ_JAMQTH010000007.1, read as the reverse complement.
CATAGTCGAATTGCGCGAGACATTCTCGGACGCGTCACGGCCGTGTCGTTACACAAAAGCCCCGGTTGCAGGGAGTTCCTTCCCCCTGCACGTCCTGCGCGTCCAGTGGCTGTGAACTCAACCTGGCATGAACGCTACTACGGGCCCGCACCAGGCACAATCGGTGTAAGAGACTTCTCATGAACCTATCAGCTGAGATGGATCTCGACCGTCGGGACCGCGCCCACGCTGAGAGACCCTGGCGGACAAGGGATTGCAGCGCCCTCGATGGGCATCGCTGCGGCACAGGACTGTTCATCACCGGCGCGACGCGCGGGCGACGAGAATGCTTGACACTGCAACGACTTGGCTCGCGTCCCGTCTCAAGATCACTGGCCGGGGCCCGGTTTGCCACGTTGTTTGATCACCGTCCTGCCTGGGTATATGTCGACTCATGAGGCTAGGTGGACTATTCGGAACACTCGTGTTGGTGTGGTTGCTGATCGGCGTGGTTGCGGCATGGCAGCGTGACTACTTCCAGACCGGAACAACCAGTTGTGCGACTGCCGGCGCCATAGCGCTGACTGTTCTCGCAGGACCGCTGAACTACGCCGGAGTCAACCCCAAGGTGGACGAATGTCGTTTGCCCGAACCCAGTGCGATGAACTCGATCGCCCACTGAAACGGAGGTCATGATGATCATCTTCGGAGCGATCCTGCTCATCCTCGGATTGGTGCTGAACATCTACTGGCTGTGGGTGATCGGTGTGATCCTGTTGGTCATAGGTGCGGTCTTCTGGGTGCTCGGGATGGTGGGCCGCCCGGTTGCGGGGCGCCGTAGCTGGTATTGACATTTGATTAGCTCTCGGAAGGGGAGGTGCATGATGCCGCGTTCGTCGATCAAGGATGAAAAGCTCTACAGCGATCTGCGGAAACAGGGAGACTCCAAGGAGAAGGCGGCGAGGATATCCAACGCCGCCGCCGCGAGGGGCAGATCTTCGGTCGGAAAGTCGGGCGGGCGTTCCGACTCGTACGAGGATCGGACGGTAGCGCAGTTGCGTGATCGCGCAAAGAAATTGGGCCTGAAGGGATACTCCGGCAAGTCCAAGAAGGAATTGATCAATCTACTGAGGAATCACTGACCCTGCCTCGGCCGCGTCAGCCTTCAGGGCGCGCCGGGGCATTGTCTGCATCCCGGATGTCTGTTTGCGCGACAGCGCGTTCAGATCGTTCTACCGTGGTTATCAGCCCGGGAAGTATGGGCGATGGGCGGAAGGAGCAGCCATGAAAGGTCCAAAGGATCCGGTTGATCACGCCAGGACGACGCGTCCACACGCGGGCGAGTCGATGAAGGACAACGTGATCATGCCTGCGCTCATTTTGATCGGCCTCGCACTGGTGATGTTCGTGGGGTGCCTGGCCGCCTTCGCGACCGGCCATCCCGACGTCGGGATGACCGTGGGCGGGTTGGCTGTGGCTGGATTCACCATCGGTTCGGTGTGGCTGGCGCTGGAGCATCTGAGGGTGAGACGTATCGAAGAACGTTGGTACGCGGATCATCCCGGTGTGCTCAGGCAACGACCCAGCAGTTGACCGGACCGCCGCGCGCAGCTGCCTGGCCATCAACCGCCGGGCAGCCGGACATTTGTGCGTGCTCCACGCGTCTTCGGCGGGAACGGCTCAGAATGTGACGGCCAGGACCGCGAAGTCGATGGCCAACAACGCCAATGCGATCAGCGGGACGATGATGCCGCCCCGCCGGCGCGCGGTGACGATCGACACGGCGATGGTGACCACCGGCACGACCAGCGAGCCGTAGAACAGGATTCCGAACCAGAATTCGCCGGGGCCCTGACGTGCGCAGGCATCGGTCGTGCAGCCGGCCATGCTCATGACCGCGCCCATGCCGTACAGAAAGACCGCGATCGCCGCGGGAATCGTCAGCACCGCCAACACCCAGTTCGTCGACAGCCAGACCGGCCGGTGCCGTTGCTCGCCCGTTCGCGTGTCAGATTCGGTCATGCATGCCGGAGTACCCAGTTTCGCCGATTCGTGCACGGGTATTCGTTCGACCATGACGAGATTCGGATACACCTTGATGACCGAACAGAGTGGGCCAAAAGATCTGGTCCGATATGCGGTTTCGGCCGAGGAGGTGGGCTTCGATTTCGAGGTCAGCAGCGACCATTTCAGCCCATGGCTGGCCGCCCAGGGCCATGCCCCGAACGCGTGGACCGTGCTGGGTGCGGTCGCCCACGCGACACAACGGGTTCAGCTGTACTCGTATGTGACCTGCCCGACGATCCGGTACCACCCCGCCGTCGTCGCGCAGCAGGCTGCGACGGTGCAGATACTCGCGGACGGTCGGTTCACCCTTGGACTGGGCAGCGGAGAGAATCTCAACGAACACGTGGTGGGGCGCCGGTGGCCCACTGTTGAGCGGCGCCTGGACATGCTCGGCGAGGCCACGAAGATCATTCGCGAACTCCTCAGCGGCGATCTCATCGACTTCCGGGGCCAGTACTTCGAGGTCGACTCCGCCAGGCTCTGGGACGTGCCCGACGACCCGGTCACCATAGCGGTGTCGATGACGGGCGAGCGAGCGGTTGAGAAACTCGCTCTGCTGTCCGATCACCTGATCAACGTCGCGCCCGATGCCGGCGTGATCGACGATTGGCACCGCCACAGGCAGGCGACCGTGCTTCCTGAGGGCCGGGTGATCGGGCAGATACCGGTGTGCTGGGACCCCGACCGCGACGCAGCGGTCGCGCGCGCCCACGACCAGTTCAGATGGTTCGCCGGCGGCTGGTCGGTCAACGCGGATCTGCCGACCCCGGCGGGGTTCGCCGCGGCGACGAAGTTCGTCCGGCCCGAGGATGTTGCCTCGGCGATTCCGTGCGGCCCCGATCTCGACGCCATCGTCGCCGCGGTCGCCGAGTATCGCAACGCCGGGTTCACCGACATCGCGTTGGTCCAGATCGGCGGGGACAGCCAGGAGCAGTTCCTGAACGAAGCGGCCAAACCGCTACTGGCGGCGCTGCGTGCTGAACTGTCGTAGCGGGGACTAACGGCGTGCTTGATCCACCGACATGGGGCGACCGTTGCGCATCGCCAGCGGCAGCCACAACCACAGGCCCACGAACCCCATCAGGGCGCATGCGCCCGCGATCACTCCGGCCGCGCGACCGGCCACGGTGTCGAAAATCAGCGCAGTCACGCCGGCCACAGCGAGCCCGAGCAGCAGGAGACCGATGAACGCGCAGCGATGGGCTGCCGCGACAAGAGCATTGAGGCGGTGGCGCCGGAACAGTATTCGATGCATGGCCACCGGGGCCACCAGCAGTGCCGTTGCGCCGGTAGCGCACGCCACGGTGATGAGGTACACGGTGCGCATCGGCGCATCGAGCAGTTCGAAGCGCTCCTGGAACGGCAGCGTCAGCAGGAAACCGGTGAGCAGCTGAACGCCGGTCTGCACAACTCGCAGCTCCTGCAGCAGGCTCGACCAGTTGCGGTCGAGCCGTTGGACTTCCGTCTCGTGACGAGCGGCTTGGTCCCAATGTCGGTCGTCCTCGGGACCGTCCGCGTCCATGGCGTCGATGATCCCACCGCTCACCGCCGGGCATCGCGTGTTCGACCGGTATTGCCGCGACGTTTGTCTACGGGATTATTCGGGCACTCCGTCCAGAGCGACTGCAAATGAGGCGAAGGAGTGTTGACGTTGCCGAAGACAACAAGCAAGGGCAAGCCCAAGAAAGACGAACTGCCGAGCACATTACGGAAGTCGGATACCAAGGCACAGCGGACATTCGCCGAGGCCCATGACTCTGCCGTCGAGACCTACGGTGAAGGCGAACGTGCCCACCGCGTCGCATACTCGGCGCTCAAACACAGTTACGAGAAGGTGGGTGACCACTGGGAAGCCAAAGCGCAGCGCGGGCCTTCCGACCAAAGGGCCCGCAGCGGCGGTCCTGATGCGAAGGGTGACACCGCCGAAGGCGTCGACGAGAGCGCCAGCAAGAAGCACCTCATGGATGTTGCTCGCCGGCTGGACGTCCACGGACGGTCGACGATGAACAAAGATGAGCTGGTAGCCGCGATCGAGAAAGCGAACCGCCGGGAGACGCGAAGCAACAAGCGTTGACCGTGAAAACCTTTGCCGAAGCGGGCGCACATCGACCTCGCCCGGCTACCGGGTGACGAGGCGAACCCGCGCCGACGCCTGGAGTACTGTCGGTCGGGATATGCCGGGAGGTCAGATGGCCGAAGCGATGGGCCAACACAACATGCCGACCCGCGGTGCGCGGGCGGTCGAACTGCGGGTAGCAGCTGAGCTCGAGAATTTGGCGGTGCTCCGAACCCTGGTCGGCGCGATCGCCACCTTCGAGGATTTTGATTTCGATGTGGTGGCCGATCTCCGGCTCGCCGTCGACGAGGCCTGCACCACGTTGATCCGGGCGGCGGACCCCGATTCCACACTGGTCCTGGTGGTAGATCCTCATGACGACGCCCTGGCGATCTCTGCGTCCACCACGTGTCATGACAGCGCCGGCATCGAGCCGGGAACCTTCAGCTGGCATGTGCTGAGTTCGCTCACCGATGAGGTGTCGACGTTCACCAACGGGGTCGGCCCGGAAGAACGCCGGGTGATGGGTATTTCGCTGATGACAAGGCGAGCGAGCCTGTTGCAGTGACCTCGGAATACGCGGATGTTCTCGAGAAGTTCCGCGAGCTCCGCGACCTGAGCGCGGACTCGCGGGAGTATGCCCGCAAACGGGAGCAGATCGTGCAACGGTGTCTGCCGCTGGCCGACCACATCGCCCGCCGCTTCGATGGGCGTGGCGAGGCCCGGGATGATCTCGTCCAGGTGGCACGGGTGGGGCTGGTCAACGCCGTCAACCGGTTCGACGTCGAGACCGGATCGGATTTCGTGTCGTTCGCAGTGCCGACGATCATGGGCGAGGTCCGGCGGCACTTTCGCGACAACAGCTGGTCGGTCAAGGTGCCGCGGCGGCTCAAGGAACTGCATCTACGCCTCGGCGCGGCAACTGCTGAATTGTCGCAGCGGCTGGGCCGGGCTCCCACTGCATCGGAGCTGGCCGCCGAGTTGGAGATGGACCGCGAGGAGGTCGTCGAAGGGCTGATCGCAGGCAGCTCGTACAACACCCTGTCGATCGACACCGGCGGCGGCGGTGACGAGGACGCACCGGCAATCGTCGACACCCTGGGCGACATGGATGCGAGCCTGGATCAGATCGAGAACCGGGAATCTTTACGACCGCTGCTGGCTGAGCTACCGGAGCGGGAACGCACCGTGCTGGTTCTGCGCTTCTTCGAGTCGATGACGCAGACGCAGATCGCCGAACGCGTCGGCATCTCGCAGATGCACGTGTCGCGGTTGCTGGCGAAATCGCTAACGCGGCTGCGCGACCAGATGCAGTAGCGACGAACTGTCCTGGGCGGCCAGTGCGGCGGCGACAGTGTTGTGGGTCGGCAACGTGGCTGTCGGATCGCAGATCCGCAGCAATCGGGTCACCGCCGGACTGGGTATCAGCGTCCAGTCGATGCCGGCGTCCACGCACCTCGCGTTCAGTGCGTACAAGCTGGCGAAGCCCGCGGTGCCCAGGAAACCGATACCGCTCAGATCCAGCACGATCTGCTGGGCGTGGATGGTATGTCGCCTCACATACTCGGTGAACTCGCCCGCATTGGCTGCGTCGAGTTCGCCCCGCGCGGTGATCGCCACGGTCGACGGCCGTAGCCAGTGAGCGGAAAAAACTGCGGCACTGTTGCCGATGTAGGTGTCGGTTTGAGTTGTCGGCTGTGTAACAGTCATAGGTGACTCCATCAGTCGGAATACGTGTATTCGTTCTGTGGGCTCGTGGCGGCTGTGAACTCAACCTGTTTCGGACCCTACGCGCATCAATGTGGTTGGACAACCGGCGCGGTCAGCGCACATTTTTCACCGGATGCGCCACGCCGTAGAGGCGTCGCTGGTCCACACTGGTCACATGTCGAACGACGGTGTGATCGGTGGCGTGGTGCTCGCCGCGGGCGCTGGCAGCAGATTCGGGATGCCGAAAGCGCTTGCCGGGCAAGGTGAATGGCTTGCTGCCGCGGTGCGGGCGTTACACGACGGCGGGTGTGACGACGTCGTGGTCGTGTTGGGGGCCGCCGTCGTGGACGTGCCCGCACCTGCCCGGGCGGTCATCGCCCAGGACTGGTCAGCTGGGCTGGCCGCGTCGCTGCGCGCCGGGATCGGCGCCCTGGGCACCGCCGAGTATGCGGCTCTACAGTTGGTCGACACTCCCGACATCGGCGCTGACGTGGTCCGTCGCGTACTCGCAGCGGCGTCGGCCTCGGCGTCGGGGTTGGCCCGGGCCGTCTACGGGGGCCGTCCCGGACATCCCGTGGTGATCGCGCGCAGGCACTGGCCCGCATTGCTGCGTCAGCTCGGCGGCGACACCGGTGCCGGGCCGTTCCTGCGCCGCCGCGACGACGTCGTCAGCGTCGAATGCTCGGACCTGGCCACCGGGGCGGACATCGACGTGCGTTAGCCCGTTACGTCTGGACGTGCAGGTTCAGCGCGGCCTGGGCGAACCGGCGGACCGTGTCTTCCGCCGTCGCGGCGACATCGTCGTGACCGGGGCGCGCCCGGCTGGTCAGATACGCGGTGACGGGATCGAGACTGACCTCGGCGAGTAGTTCGCCGGTACTCGGTTCGCACACGGCCCAGGTGTAGCGGGTGTCGTCGGCCCAGCCGTCCTCGGCATCGTGAACATAATCCAGGTCAGTCTCACCGAGGTCGGCGAGCGCGGGTCGGTCGTCGACGCGGTCGTCGCATCGCAATCCGCGTAGATACCACTGGCCGTTATTGATCTCTACGGGTTCCATGGACGCACACTCCTTGAGAATGCGCTCAGGGCTGCGATCCGCAGTGGACCACAGCCCTGAGCACAATGTCAGCGGTTGGTTACTTGATCTCGGCGATCACGGTGCCCTGTGTGATGGCGGCGCCCGCCTCGACAGCCAGGCCGGTGACGACGCCGTCCTTGTGCGCGGTGACCGGGTTCTCCATCTTCATGGCCTCCAGCACCACGACGAGATCGCCTGCGGCCACTTCCTGCCCCTCCTCGACGGCGACCTTGACCACGGTGCCCTGCATCGGCGCGGTGACCGAGTCACCCGAGGCGGCCGCACCACCAGCGGCGCCACGCTTGCGGGGCTTGGGCTTCTTGCGAACCACACCGGGGGCCGCGCCGCCGCCACCGCCGATCGCCAGGTCTCCGGGCAGCGACACCTCCAGGCGACGGCCGCCGACCTCGACGACCACGGTCTGGCGCGGGACGGTGTCCTCTTCCTCGATCGGATCACCACCGGTGAACGGCTCGACGGTGTTGTCCCACTCGGTCTCGATCCAACGGGTATGCACCGAGAAGCCATCCTCATCACCGATGAAGGCGGGATCGGAGACCACCGCGCGGTGGAACGGGATGACGGTGGCCAGGCCCTCCACATTGAACTCGGCCAGCGCGCGCCGCGACCGGTCCAGTGCCTCTTGGCGCGTGGCGCCCGAGACGATCAGTTTGGCCAGCATCGAATCGAACTGTCCGCCGATCACCGAACCGCTCTCCACGCCGGAGTCGAGCCGCACCCCGGGTCCGGTGGGGGGCGTGAACGTCGTCACCGGGCCGGGAGCCGGCAGGAAGCCGCGGCCTGCGTCTTCGCCGTTGATCCGGAATTCGAAGGAGTGCCCGCGGGGAGTGGGGTCCTCGGTGATGTCCAGCGCCTCGCCGTTGGCGATCTTGAACTGCTGGCGCACCAGATCGATACCCGCGGTCTCCTCGGTGACCGGATGCTCCACCTGCAGGCGGGTATTGACTTCGAGGAAGCTGATCAGGCCGTCCTGGCCGACCAGATACTCGACCGTGCCCGCACCGTAGTAGCCGGCCTCCTTGCAGATCCGCTTGGCGGACTCGTGGATCTCCTTGCGCTGCGCATCGGTCAGGAATGGGGCCGGTGCCTCCTCGACGAGCTTCTGGAAGCGACGCTGCAGCGAGCAGTCGCGGGTGCCCGCGACGACGACGTTGCCGTGCGTATCGGCGATCACCTGGGCCTCGACGTGGCGCGGCTTGTCCAGGTACCGCTCGACGAAGCACTCACCGCGTCCGAATGCGGCGACGGCCTCGCGGGTCGCCGAGTCGAACAGCTCGGGGATCTCCTCGATGGTGCGTGCCACCTTCATGCCGCGGCCGCCGCCGCCGAAGGCCGCCTTGATCGCGACCGGCACGCCATATTCCTTGGCGAAGGCCACGACCTCGTCGGCGTTCTTGGCCGGATCCGGAGTTCCCGGCACCAGCGGTGCCTTGGCGCGGGCGGCGATGTGGCGTGCGGTGACCTTGTCACCGAGGTCGCGGATCGACTGCGGGCTCGGACCGATCCAGATCAGCCCGGCATCGAGCACGGCCTGGGCGAAGTCGGCGTTCTCCGAGAGGAAGCCGTAGCCGGGGTGGATGGCATTCGCGCCCGACTTGGCCGCGGCGTCCAGGATCTTTTCGAAGACCAGGTACGACTCGGCCGAGGTCTGGCCGCCCAATGCGAACGCCTCGTCGGCGAGCCGCACATGCGGTGCGTCAGCGTCCGGCTCGGCGTACACGGCCACGCTGGCCAGTCCGGCGTCCTTGGCGGCGCGAATCACCCGGACCGCGATCTCCCCACGATTGGCGACAAGCACCTTGGAGATCTTTGAGCTGGCGTGGTTGGCCACTGTGCCTCCTCGGCAAGTTCTCTAAGAAACGTCTTTAAGAATCTATCGGGGGAAGTTTAGGCGGCGCACCTGGGTGGCCGTCGAGGCGGTGCCGGTTACTGATGGGTAGGTTGTATTCGCCGGTCGTGGTGAGCCTCGCGACCAGCAGCGATGCGGTCGGCATCGCGTTGCGGTCCGGTGAATTTGTGTCCAGAAATTCATCACATTGAGCGCGTGTCCGTCGCCGATACTGTTGCCTCGATGGGTGTGAGGATCTTCATAATCGTTCGCGGCAGCTCATCGGGGGCCGTGGTGCGGTGAGGCTCAGGCTGCGCGCAGGCGTCGCTTGATCCGGGCCAGCATCGCCGACATCCCGCGGAGCCGCAGCGGGCTGATCAACGCGGCCAACCCCAGCTCAGAGTAGAAATCGTCGGGTACGGCGAGGATGTCGGCCGCGGGTTGGTGGTCGAGCCCCGCCGCCAGGATCGCCGCGAAGCCCCGGGTGGTCGGGGCCTCGGCGGGCGCGCTGAAGTAGAGCCGGACCTGATCAGGATCGGACGCGTCAACATCGAGAAAGAGCGGGGACTGGCATTCCGGCACCGGCTCCATCGCCGCTTCTTCGAGATGGGCTGGCAACTCGGGCAATTCGTTGGCGAACTCCAGCAGGAGCTGCAGCTTGTCCTGACCGGCCATCCCCTGGAAGTCCGAAACCACCTCCGCCAGCGCGGCCGGCATGGAACTCATGCGGAACCTGGAGCCTCTCCTGCGTCCGGTCCGACGGCGACCGGAACCCGCACTGCGTTGCCCCACTCGGTCCACGAGCCGTCGTAGTTCCGGACGCCGGGCAGCCCCAACAGGTGGGTCAGCACGAACCAGGTGTGGCTCGAACGCTCACCGATACGGCAATAGACGATGGTCTTGTCCTCGGGGGTGAGGAAGCTGTACAGGTCCTCGAGCTCGGCGCGGGTGCGGAACTGGCCATTGTCCCTGGCTGCCTTCGCCCACGGGATCGACTTCGCGGTGGGGATGTGGCCGCCGCGCAGCGCACCCTCTTCCGGATAGTCGGGCATGTGCGTGCGCTCACCGGTGTACTCCTGTGGCGAGCGGACGTCGATCAGCGGCTCGTCGCCGAGGATGCCGAGCACGTCCTGTTTGAACGCCCGGATCGGTGTGTCCTCGCGCTCGACGACCGGGTAGCCGGTGGTCTGCCTGACCGGCACATCCAGCGTGGTGTCCCGACCATTGGATACCCACAGGTCACGGCCACCGTCGAGCAGCCGGACGTCGGGATGGCCGAACAGGGTGAACACCCAGAGTGCGTAGGCGGCCCACCAATTGCTCTTGTCGCCGTAGATCACCACGGTGTCCTCGCGGCCGATGCCCTTGCGATTCATCAACTCGGCGAACTGCTCGCCGTTGATGTAGTCGCGGACATGGGGATCGTTGAGGTCGGTATGCCAGTCGACCTTCACCGCGCCGGGAATGTGGCCGGTGTCGTACAGCAGCACGTCCTCGTCGGATTCGACGATGGCAAGCCCGGGCCGGCCGAGGTTACTGGCCAGCCAGTCGGCTGTGACGAGGCGTTCCGGATGGGCGTAGTCGGCGAGCGCGGGGCTGGGATCTGCAGGCAGCGGCACACCATGAGCCTACCGCCGGGCTCAAAGTTCCTGCTTCGGCACCACAGCGGTGGCACTTAGGATTCGTGCATGGGACCGGCGATCGTCTGTCTGCTGGTCGGAATCCCGATCGGCTTGTTCCTGCTGCTGCGCCCCAGACAGATCTGGTGGACGTTCCAGTCGTGGAAGTACAAGAATCCCGAGGCCAACGAACCCAGTGACGCCGCCTACGGGATGTCCGCGCTGGGTGGTCTCGGCGTGATCGTGCTGGCGATCTTCCTCGCCGCGATGCTCTGGTCGAGCGACGGTGAAAAGCGGGCCGCGGAAGCCGAGAAGCAGAAGAAAGCCGACTGGGACGCGGCTGTCGCCGCCTATGATCCGCCCGAACCCGAAGATCGGGGCATGCTGCCGATCATCGGCTACACCGAACGCGGACCGCGTCAGACTCTGACGGGTCGCATCGAGTACGAAGTCTTCTATCGGCAGCCGGCGGGTGCCTACCCGTACCGGACAAAGGATTACCGGTATGACAGAGCTGCAGGTCCATCAGGCCGCTTCCAGTGCCTCACGATTGCCGGTGACCGCGGGCCCGTCGTCGAAAATTCCGCCACGGTGTATGCCAGGTTGAGCTGGGAACCCTATGTGCCGCAGTCGGACAGCAGCGCATCCGAACAATGCACCACCGATGATCTCTCGTCCGGCGACATTGGTTCAGAGAAGGTCTATCTCTGTCCGGGGACCCGGCTTGTCACCGAGTCGCCCGTTGTCGACGCGCACGGGTCGGTGCTGTTGGCGGCCAAGCCCGGCAACGCGGTGCCGAAGCTCGCCGCGGCGCCTACGCGGTGAACGCGACCTCGTAGGCCACGGCGTAACGCCGCGTGCTGATACCCGATCTGCGGAACAGGGAGCCGCCGTCCTGGCACCAGGTCACCACCCGCAGTAGGCGCTTGCCCGGCGTGAGTCTCTTGGCGATGACGTCGGCGAATGCGGCGCGCAGCCGCTCCAGGTCATACGATTCGATGTCGCGAGCCACGCGCACATCCCACATCGTCTCTTCGACTGGCATGCGGCCCAGTGTCGACCCGCTGTGGGGTCCACATGGGTGATTGAACCCGGCGCGCCGCACCTCAAACTAGGTTGCAATTTGGTCACTGCGGTCCGGGAACTCCCGCCGCGGCCACGAAAGATCGGTGCCGGCACACCGATTCGACTCGCGGATCAGGCTCCGTGACGGGATCCCCACAAGGCCCCGACAGAGACCCCTGCTGCCGCCAACATCCGCCGGAGCAGCGGCAGGCTCAGCCCGATCACGTTCGACGGGTCGCCCTCGATGCGATCGACGAACCAGCTTCCGAGGCCGTCGATGGTGAAACCGCCTGCGACGCCGAGTGGTTCGCCACTGTTCAGATACGCATCCAGATCGGCATCGCTTGGTGAAGCGAAATGCACTGCGGTGACAGCTGATTCGACCAGGCGATTGGTCACCGACCGGTCGCGGACAGTGATCAGGGCATGTCCGGTGTGCAACTGGCCGGTCCGCCCCGACATGGCGTGCCACTGGCGCCGTGCGGCGTCGACTGTTCCCGGCTTACCGCACAGCCGCCCATCCAGATACAGCATGGAATCGCAGCCGATCACGATGCAATCCGCGGCCACCTCCGCGGGCAGTCGAGTCACCACATCGTCGGCTTTGGCCGCGGCCAGCGCACCGACGACCTGCTCCGGCCCGGCATCACCGAGCGCCGCGATGACGGCATCCTCATCGACGCCGGAGACCACCACCAGCGGGTCGATGCCGGCCTGGCGCAGCACGCCGAGCCGACCCGACGAGGCCGAACCCAGCACAACCTGGCCCATCAACATCCATGTTCTTCGCGCAAGCGGCTCATCAACGCCTTATGTGGGTCCGCTCCAACAACGTCACCCGCTGCCAGCTGAACACCGCATAACGCAACTTGTCCACCGGGTGGCCCCACAGGTTGCGTTCCTGCCGCGCGGGCTCGGCAGCGCCGCCGCCCGTGGTGCTCAGGACGGCCATCAGTGCCGCCAGCTCGGCGTCCGTGGGCTGACCCTTGACGACCTTGATGTGGGCCTCGTGGTTTGCGTTGGCCTTGTCCGCGTCAACCACGTTCGCCCCGCTCACTCCGGCTGCATCGTTCGCCCCGCTCACAGTGGAATGTTCCCATGCTTCTTCGGCGGCGTCTGCACGATCTTGCGCTCCAGCAGTCGCAGCGCGGTCGCGATGTAGCCACGGGTGTGTGACGGCGGAATGACCGCGTCGACGTACCCGCGCTCGGCCGCGATGTACGGGTTCACCAGGGTGTCCTCGTAGGTCTGCTGCAGCTCCAGGCGCAACGCGTCGACGTCCCGGCCCTCCTGGGCGGCCTTCTTCAGGTCCGAGCGGTACACGAAGCCGACCGCACCCGATGCGCCCATGACCGCGATCTGCGCCGTCGGCCAGGCCACATTGACGTCACAACCCATGTCCTTGGAACCCATGACGCAGTACGCGCCGCCGTAGGCCTTACGGGTGATCACCGTGATCTTGGCGACGGTCGCTTCACCGTAGGCATAGAGCAGCTTCGCGCCGCGGCGGATGATGCCGTTGAACTCCTGATCGGTCCCGGGCAGGAAGCCCGGCACGTCGACCAACATCACGATCGGGATGTTGAAGCAGTCGCAGGTCCGCACGAACCGGGCGGCCTTCTCTGAGGCGTTGATGTCCAGGCAGCCGGCGAACTGGGTCGGCTGATTGGCCACGATGCCCACCGTGCGGCCCTCGATGCGGCCGAAGCCGATGACGATGTTTCCCGCGTAGCCGGCCTGAACCTCGAGGAACTCATCGTCGTCGAGGATGCGGGTGATCACCTCGTGCATGTCGTACGGCTGGTTCGGAGAATCCGGGATCAGCGTGTCGAGCTCGAGATCTTCGGCGGTGAGGTTGTCCTCGATCGCACCCTCGTCCACCTGGGCCGGATAGCGCGGCGGATCGGCGTAGTTGTTGGGCGGCAGGTAGCTCAGCAGGTCGCGCACGTAATCCAGGGCATCCTGCTCACCGGAGGCGACGTAGTGCACGGTGCCCGACTTGGCCATGTGGGTGTGGGCGCCGCCCAACTCCTCCATGGTCACGTCCTCGCCGGTGACGGTCTTGATGACGTCGGGGCCGGTGATGAACATCTGGCTGGTCTGGTCGACCATGATGACGAAGTCGGTCAAGGCGGGGGAGTAGACGTGCCCGCCCGCGGCAGCACCCATGATCAGCGAGATCTGCGGGATGACGCCCGAGGCCAGGATGTTGTTGCGGAAGATCTTGCTGTACAGCCCGAGCGAGACCACCCCCTCCTGGATGCGCGCGCCCGCGCCGTCGTTGATGCCGATCAGCGGGCGGCCGGTCTTGATGGCCAACTCCTGGACCTTGACGATCTTCTCGCCGTAGACCTCACCGAGGCTGCCGCCGAACACCGTGGCGTCCTGGCTGAAGACGCAGACGTCGCGGCCGTCGATGGTGCCGTAGCCGGTCACCACGCCATCACCCAGCGGGCGGTTCTGCTCCAGCCCGAAGTTGGTGCTGCGGTGGCGGGCGAGCGCGTCGAGCTCGACGAACGAGCCCTCGTCGAGCAGTGCGTAGATGCGCTCCCGGGCGGTCAGCTTGCCCTTGGCGTGCACCTTGTCGATGGCGGCCTCGCCGACCGGGTGCAGCGTTTCTTCGGCCCGCTTCTTGAGGTCGGCCAATTTGCCGGCTGTGGTGTGGATGTCCACCTGGTGCTCGGCGGACGGCTCCGTAACGCTCGTCATGGGTCACGATGCTATCGGCAGTCCTAAGACAGTCATAAGAGAGGTGCGTCTCACGGGCTCCGGTTAACCTCGCCGAAGGCGTCACCATGACCGAAACGTCGCGTGCCGATGTCGTGCTGGAGGGAGTGCCGATGCGCGATTCCATCGCCGGGATGCTGCTGGACCGCCGCGGCGATCAGCGCCTCGGGCTGCGTACCCGTGAGCGAGACTGGACCTGGGACGGGGTGCTCGCCGAATCCGCGGCCAGGGGCGCGTTGGGCCGGGAAATGTTGTCGCAACGGCCGGGACGACCTCCCCATATCGGGGTGCTGCTGCCTAACGTGCCCGAATTCGTGTTCTGGCTCGGTGGTGCGGCATTGGTCGGAGCCACCGTGGTCGGCATCAACCCGACGCGTGGGGCAGCCGAACTTGCAGCCGAAATCCGGCTTGCGGACTGCCAATTGATCATCACCGACAACACGGGCGCGGCGCGGTTGAGCGATCTGGACACCGGATTGGGCACCGACCGCGTGCTCGTGGTGGGCACCGCCGCTTATGACGAGATGGTGGCCGCGCACCGGGCAGCGCCGGAGGTGCCCGCGGATATCGATGCCGACACACTGTTCCTGCTGCTGTTCACCTCGGGGACGACGGGCACGTCCAAGGCGGTGAAATGCAGTCAGGGCCGACTGGCGCGGATCGGGTACACCGCGGCAGAGAAGTTCGGCCACGTCGCCGACGACGTGGAGTACTGCTGCATGCCGTTGTTCCACGGCAACGCCATCATGGCGCTGTGGGCGCCCGCGCTCGCCGTCGGCGCGACGGTGTGTCTGACGCCGTCGTTCTCGGCGTCGGGATTCCTCGACGATGTGCGGTACTTCGATGCGACATTCTTCACCTACGTGGGCAAGGCGCTCGGGTATCTGATGGCCACCCCGGAACTGCCCGACGATGCCGACAACCCGTTGGTGCGCGGCTTCGGTACCGAGGCGTCCCCGGACGATCAGGCGCAGTTCCGCCGCCGGTTCGCCGCGGAGTTGTTCGAGGGCTATGGCTCAAGTGAGGGTGGTGGCGCGGTGGCACTGGTTCCCGATGCGCCCCAGGGTGCGCTGGGCAGGCCGGCGCATGCCGGTGTGGCGATCGTCGATCCGGACACGCTGAAAGACTGTGCGCCTGCCGTTTTGGATGAGCACGGTCGCGTGCTCAACGCGGACCAGGCAGTCGGGGAGATCGTCGACAAGTTCGGCACCCGCACCTTCGAGGGGTATTACAACAACGATGCGGCCAACGCCGAGCGCATCCGCAATGGCTGGTACTGGACCGGGGATCTCGGCTACCTCGACGAGGCCGGTTTCATCTACTTCGCCGGCCGACGCGGCGACTGGATCCGGGTGGACGGTGAGAACACCTCGGCGCTGACGATCGAGCACGTGCTGCGCCGGCATCCGCAGGTGGTCGCCGCAGGCGTGTACGCGGTGCCCGACCCCCGCTCCGGGGACCAGGTCATGGCGGCGATCGAGGTGACCGACGCGGACGGGTTCGACGTGGCAGAGTTCGCCGCGTACCTCGCCGCGCAGGATGACCTGGGTGCCAAGGCCGTGCCGCGGTTCCTGCGGGTGTCAGCCAACCTGCCGGTGACCGGCTCCAACAAGGTACTCAAACGCGAACTGCAACAACAGTGCTGGCGTACCGAGGATCCGGTGTACCGATGGACCGGCCGCGGCGCTCCGGCGTATCACCGCATGGGTCCGGCCGAAAAGCGTTCTCTGGAAGCGGAATTCGCACATTACGGAAGGCAACGTTACGCATGACGGTCAGCTGGGATGAGCAGTGCGACGTGCTGGTCGTCGGATCGGGCGGCGGCGGTGTCACGGGAACCTATACCGCGGCCCGCGAGGGGCTCAACGTGATCTTGGTGGAGGCAACCGGGAAATTCGGCGGCACCACAGCATATTCCGGTGGCGGCGGGGTCTGGTTCCCATGCAACCCGGTACTGATGCGTGCAGGCACCGACGACACCATCGAGGACGCGCTGGAGTACTACCACGCCGTGGTCGGTGACCGTACTCCCCGTGAGCTGCAGGACACCTACGTGCGCGGCGGCGCGGGCCTCATCGAGTATCTCGAAGCAGACGACAACATGAAGTTCTCGCCGATGCCGTGGCCGGACTACTTCGGCAAGGCGCCCAAGGCGCGTACCGACGGTCAACGTCACATCGCGGCGCGGCCGCTCGCGGTGGCGAAGGCGCCGCACCTGCGGGAGGTGGTCCGCGGCCCATTGGATGCCGACCGGCTCGGCGCCGAGCAACCCGGTGATTATTTCGTCGGCGGGCGGGCGCTGATCGCCCGGTTCCTCAAAGCCATCGAGCAGTATCCGAATGCGGCACTGCGCCGCGGTACCGCCGTCGTCGAGTTGGTCGCCGACGGAGATGAGGTGACCGGCGCGATCGTCGAGACCGCAGGGGGGCGCCGGACAATCCGGGCCCGCCGGGGGGTGCTGCTGGCGGCAGGCGGATTCGAGGGCAACGACGAGATGCGGCGACGGTACGGGGTGCCCGGCGCGGTGCGAGACACCATGGGGCCGCAGGGAAACCTGGGCCTGGCCCACCAGGCCGCGATCGCCATCGGCGCAGACGTCGATCTGATGGATCAGGCGTGGTGGTCACCGGGACTGATCCACCCGGACGGACGATCGGCATTCGCGCTGTGGTTCACCGGCGGCATTTTCGTCGATCAGGACGGTCGACGATTCGTCAACGAATCGGCCGCCTACGACCGGATCGGACGTGCCATCCTGCCGCGGCTCGCCGACGGCTCGATGAGCTTGCCGTACTGGATGATCTACGACTCCGCCGACGACACCGCAGGGGTCATGCCACCGGTCAAGGCCACCAACGTGTCGATGGTCGAGCCGGCCCGGTATGTCGAGGCGGGCCTCTGGCACACCGCCGACACCCTGGGTGAACTGGCCGAAAAGATCGGCGTTCCGGCCGATAATCTGGTCGCCACCGTCGCGCGGTTCAACGCCTTCGCGGCCGAGGACGTCGACGCCGATTTCGGTCGTGGCGAGGAAGCGTATGACCGGGCGTTCTCCGGTGGCGCCTCGCCGCTGGTGGCCATCGAGCAGGGACCGTTTCACGCCGCCGCGTTCGGTATCTCCGACCTCGGCACCAAGGGCGGGCTGCGTACCGACGCCGCGGCGCGGGTGCTGGACACTTCCGGCGCGGTGATCCGCGGGCTGTACGCCGCGGGCAACACCATGGCCGCGCCGAGCGGCACTGCCTACCCGGGCGGTGGAAATCCGATCGGCACCAGCATGTTGTTCAGCCACCTTGCGGTGAAGGACATGCTGACGCGCTGATCGGCGCGGTCAGCATGGCCGCGAGCATTCCGATGATCTCCTCGGGATCTTCGGGCGTGCGGTCGACGTCCTGGGTCTGGCGTTCACGGTCGGCGATCAGTGCGAACATGGCGGTGGCGACGGCGCTGACCCGGCGGTGCTGTAGCCGGCGGTCGGATATCGGTACCGCATGGGACAACGCGTCAAGGACCCGCGGCCAGGCTGATTCGCCGGCCCGCTGCGGTTCGGCGGGTAACCGGGGCCGCACCACCTCGAGAAAACGTGCGTAGTGCGTCGCGTCGACATCGACCAACGGCAGCACCAGAATGCGTAGCAGCGCCCGTGCGTCGGCGCTCTGCTCGCTGTCGAGATCGCTCAGCATGCGTTCGCGTTCGAGTTCCATCGGCAGGAGCCGGCGGGCTACGACGGCGTCGACAAGTTCCTGCCGATTGCGGAAGTGGTAGTTGACTGCGGAATTGTTGCGTTGCCCCGCCGCCAGCGCAATGTCGCGCAGCGGGACGTCGTAACCGTGTTCGGCGATGAGTCGTTCAGCGGCGTCGAGGAGCTCGGCCTTCGCCCGGGATCCGCGGTTCACGAACAGCAATGATACGAGCCGGTCTTTCCAAGTTTAAGCATTTGCGCTTAAATAGGGTGGTGCCGTGTGGTGTGCTCAAGGAAGGGATGACCGATGAGCGATCAGGCCGGAATTCGCGAGATCGATGCAGGCGCGCCGATGGAACGGTTCGCCCGTGGCTGGCACTGCCTGGGGTTGGCGGAGAATTTCCGCGACGGGTGCCCGCATGGCATCGAGGCGTTCGGTACGAAGCTGGTGGTGTACGGCGACTCGGCCGGGGACATTCATGTGCTCGACAGTTACTGCAGGCACATGGGTGGAGACCTGTCGATGGGGTCGATCAAGGACGACAACCTGGCCTGCCCGTTCCACGACTGGCGGTGGGGCAGTGACGGCAAGTGCAAGCTGGTGCCGTATGCCAAACGCACCCCCCGGCTGGCGCGCACCCGCACCTGGCCGACGCTCGAAGTCAACGGCCAGTTGCTGGTGTGGCACGACCCCGAGGGGTCGACACCGCCCGCAGAGTTGGCCCCGCCCACCATCGAGGGCTACGCCGAGGGGAAATGGTCTCCCTGGCAATGGAACTCAATACTGATCGAAGGGTCGCACTGCCGCGAAATTGTCGACAACAACGTCGACATGGCGCACTTCTTCTATATCCACCACGCCTATCCGACCTACTTCAAGAACGTCATCGAAGGCCACACCGCCAGCCAGTTCATGGAGTCGAAACCCCGACCGGACTACACTCCGAATCCCGAAAAGCTATGGGATGGAACGCATCTTCGGTCCGAGGCGACCTATTTCGGTCCGGCCTACATGATCAACTGGCTACACAACGACCTCGGTCCCGGCTTCACCGTCGAAGTGGCGCTCATCAACTGCCACTATCCGGTGAGTCACAATTCGTTCGTGCTGCAGTGGGGCGTCGCCGTGCAGGAAATGCCGGGCCTGCCCGCAGAGAAGGCCGAAAAGCTCGCGGGGGCGATGGGGCGCTCGTTCGGCGAAGGCTTCCTCGAAGACGTCGAAATCTGGAAACACAAGACCCGCATCGACAATCCGCTGTTGACCGAGGAGGACGGCGCGGTCTACCAACACCGCCGGTGGTATGAGCAGTTCTATGTCGATCTCGCAGATGTCACCGCCGACATGACCGACCGGTTCGAATTGGAGGTCGACACCACGCACGCGTTCGGCGTGTGGCAGCAGGAGGTCGTCGACAACATGGCCGCGGCAAGGGGTTAGTCCCGGCGCGTGCCCGGCCCCGTAAGCTCACCGCGATGAACGAGAGGCCGGCACTGGACACGACCGCGCTACGTGACGGGCTCACCGGCCTGCCGTGGCAGTGCGTCGACGTCGTGGAGGAAACCGGGTCGACGAATGCCGATCTGTTGGCCCGCGCCGCCGCGGGCGAGGACATCGCCGGGGCGGTGTTGTTCGCCGAATATCAGAACGCCGGCCGGGGCCGCCACGGCAGGACGTGGACCGCACCTCCACGTTCGCAGTTGGTGGTCTCGTTCGGCGTGGACGCCGCCGCCGTGCCGACATCGGCGTGGGGATGGCTGCCGTTGACCACCGGCCTCGCGGTGCTCGACGCACTCGACGAGGTGGCCGGTGTCAACGCCGGGCTCAAATGGCCCAACGACGTTCTTGCCGGCCCGCCCGCTTCGGCAGGCAAACTGGCCGGCATCCTCGCGGAGGTGGCCTCACCGGCGCAGGTCATCGTCGTCGGGCTCGGTCTCAACGTCACGATGACTGCTCAGGAGGCCCCCGATCCGAGGGCCACCTCGCTGGCGCAGCTCGGTGCCACCGAACTTGACCGCACAATGCTGGGCCGGGCACTGCTGCGTCACCTCGCCACGCGCCTCGACAGTTGGCGCCGCAGTGATCCTGCGCTGGCCGACGACTACCGTGCGCGCAGCATGACCGTCGGCAGCCGGGTGCGTGCCATCCTGCCGGGCGATCGCACGGTGGAAGGCGTAGCCGACTCCGTCGACGAACTGGGCCGCCTCGTCATCGACACCGGCGCGGGACCCGTCATGGTGTCCGCAGGTGATATCACGCACCTGCGTCCGCTTGAGTCGTAGAGTTCTGCCGTGGGGTACCCGGAGAACGTGCTGGCCAACGACGAGCAGGTTGTTCTGCACCGGCACCCGCACTGGAAACGCCTGATCGGCGCGGTGCTGGTGCTGCTGATCGCCAGCGCGGCCGCGGCATTCGTGGCTGCCGTGGTCAACACCACGGACTGGGAATCGACCGCCAAGAACGTGTTGTTCATCGTGATCGGCGTGATCTGGCTGATCGTGGTCGGCTGGCTGACGGTGTGGCCGTTCCTGAACTGGTGGACGACACATTTCGTCATCACCGACCGCCGGGTGATGTTCCGGCACGGTGTGCTCACCCGGTCGGGTATCGACATTCCCCTGGCGCGGATCAACAGCGTCGAGTTCCGCCATGGTCTGTCGGACCGTGTGTTGCGCACCGGCACGCTGATCATCGAGTCAGCGTCGCAGGATCCCCTCGAATTTCACGATATTCCGCGCGTGGAGCAGGTGCACTCACTGCTGTATCACGAAGTCTTCGACACCCTGGGGTCCGAAGAATCACCGAGCTGACGCTGCCGTCGGGCCGAGCGCCGCAACGGCGTCACCGTGCCGCGCTCGCGTTGCCGCTCTGCCTTGTCCTCGAAAACCTCGGCGATGCCGCCACCGGTGAGCGTGGACTCCAGTGCCACATCGGCTTCCTGGCCGAATTCGTCGGGGAAAACCCAGCGCCGGAACGCCCAGAACCGGAACGCCATCTGGAGCAGATTGCCCAGGATGTAGGCGGAGACGAAGTCGGCGATGTTCTCGACCGTGAGCGACACCTCGGGCACCCGCAGCCCCAGCACGTAACTGGAGAAGTACAGCGGGGCCATGGACAGCAGCACGCCGACACCGCTGAACGCGAAGAACAACAACGCCTCGTGGTGACGTTCCCGACCGCCCCGGTTCTGGAAGCTCCATTCCCGGTTGAGGATGTAGGACGCGATCACCGCGACGATGCCGGCGATGATCTTTGCGGTGACGGGCTTGGGCTCCAGCACCGTGAGTTTGAGGGTGTAAAAGATCGTGGAGTCGATGACAAAAGTCGTCGCGCCGACGATCGCGAACTTGATCAGCTCGTGATGCTGTTCGGCGTAGGGACGGACGAATCGCGGCAGGCGCGCGATGGTCGCATCAGCGAAGGACACAGCCAGCCAGTGTACGTAAACTGGGGAACCCGTGTCGCATCGCTGCGTCGTCACGCCTTAACCGCAGGTCAATGCGCCGGCCATCCTGAGGTCCCGAACACGGCATGACACCATAGGCGACGTGCCGACTACTCCAAACAGCCGACCTTCCCCGACCGGTGAGGGCCCCAAGGTGGCCATGATCGGCGGCGGTCAGCTCGCCAGGATGACCCATCAGGCCGCGATCGCGCTCGGACAGACCCTGCGGGTGCTGGCCACCGATCCCGACGAGTCGGCAGCACAGGTCACACCCGATGTCGTGCTCGGATCGCATACCGACCTCGATGCCCTGCGCCGCGCCGCGGCCGGCGCGACGGTGGTGACGTTCGACCACGAGCATGTGCCCACCGAAATACTCGAACAGCTGCAGTCCGAAGGCGTCAATGTGGCTCCGCCACCTCAGGCGCTGGTGCACGCGCAGGACAAATTGCTGATGCGGCGCAGGCTCGAGGCGCTGGGCGCCCCGGTTCCGCGCTACGCCGCGATCGAGTCCGTGGCGGACATCGAGGCGTTTGCGCGCCGGATCGACGGCCCCGTGGTGATCAAGACTGTGCGTGGCGGCTACGACGGCAAAGGCGTGGTGATGGCCGACGATCCGGCGCAGGCCCGCGAGGTCGTCGGCCGGTATCTGGCCGAAGGGGTCCCGGTGCTGGCCGAGGAACGTGTCGCGATGCGCCGGGAACTCGCCGCGCTGGTGGCCCGCTCACCGTTCGGGCAGGGTGCGGCGTGGCCCGTGGTGGAAACCGTGCAGCGAGACGGGGTCTGCGTGGAGGTGCTGGCTCCAGCGCCCGGGTTGTCCGATGAACTGGGCTCCGCGGCAAGCGAGCTCGGCCTGCGGCTGGCCAGTGAACTGGGAGTGGTCGGGGTCTTGGCGGTCGAGCTGTTCGAGACCGTCGACGGGCAGCTGTTGGTCAACGAGTTGGCGATGCGCCCGCACAATTCCGGGCACTGGACGATGGACGGCGCGGTCACCAGTCAGTTCGAGCAGCATCTGCGGGCAGTGCTGGACTACCCGCTGGGTGACACCGCCGCGATCGCGCCGGCCACGGTGATGGCCAACGTGCTCGGGGCGCCCCAGACACCCACGATGTCGATGGATGAGCGGCTACACCATCTCTTCGCGCGGCTTCCCGAGGCGAAGGTGCATCTGTACGGGAAGGGTGAGCGGGCCGGTCGCAAGATGGGGCACGTCAACATGATCGGCTCGGACGTGGACGAGCTGCGGGAACGGGCGGTACGTGCGGCGCATTGGTTGTCGCATGCCGTGTGGACGGATGGATGGGATGAACATGCCGAATAGGGCGAGAGTCGGGCTCATCATGGGCAGTGACAGCGACTGGTCGGTGATGTCCGACGCCGCCGAGGCACTGGCCGAATTCGAGGTGCCGTTCGAGGTGGGCGTGGTCTCGGCGCACCGGACGCCCGGTCGGATGCTCGACTACGCCACCGGCGCGGCCGACCGCGGCATCGAGGTGATCATCGCCGGCGCGGGCGGTGCGGCACATCTGCCGGGCATGGTGGCTTCGGCGACCCCGCTGCCGGTGATCGGCGTGCCGGTGCCGCTGGCCCGGCTCGACGGCATGGATTCGCTGCTGTCGATCGTGCAGATGCCGGCCGGGGTGCCGGTCGCCACGGTGTCGATCGGCGGTGCCCGCAACGCCGGCCTGCTGGCGGTGCGCATCCTTGGTTCTGCCGACACCGCACTGCGGGCCCGGATGACGGCGTTCCAGGCCGATCTGGAGGCGATGGTGCTGGCCAAAGACGCGGCGTTGCGTGAACGCCTGTTGGGCGACGGCTGAATCAATCGCCGATGAGCCCGCGAATACGGGGCGTGAGGGATTCGATCGGTTCATCGGTCGACATCACCACGACCGCGGTGCGGCTGCTGCCGCCCCGGTAGATCGGCCAGGTCGCGGCCAGCGCCTCGGCCAGGTCCGACCGCGGGTTGGCCACATCGCCGCGCAGCCATCGGCGCAGCACATGATTGTGTGCGACGACGACGGCGTTGGCGAATAGTTCGGCGCGCAGTCCCGCCGTCCAATCCCCGGTCTGCGCGGTCCGCAGGTGTCTGGTGAACATCCGGACATACCGCGACACCACGGCTGTTTCGAAGTCGCGCAGGGCAGGCACCGAGCGGGTGAGTCGGTACCGCGTCCGGGCCCGCTCGCCCTCGGCGAGATAGTTCTCGAATACCGAGGTGGTTGCCACCGCGATGACTTCGGCAGGGAGTGCTTCGGCCGGCACCGCCGACAACCTCTCGTCAGCGCGGCGCAGCAACGCCTCGTGATCGGGAAAGATCAACGCCTCTTTCGAGCCGAACTGACGAAACGCGGTGGTGCGTCCCACCTGCGCCCGTGCCGCGATGTCATCGACGCTGGTGGCCTCGTACCCGCGTTCTTCGAACAGGTCGAATGCCGCGCTGACCAGACGCTCCCGGGTGCTTGGCAGGACGGGCATGGGCGCATCTCCTCAGGTACTGAGTGCCGATGGTATGGTACTCAGTACCAAACGTAGCAGGGCGATGTACTCGATGTGCGGTCCGGGCAACGATGAAACAAGAGAGCCAAGAGCTGAAAGTGAAGGAGAAGATCATGGCTGGTTGGGCAGGTAACCCATCTTTTGATCTGTTTCAGCTGCCGGAGGAGCATCAGGAGCTTCGGGCGGCGATCCGGGCGCTGGCGGAAAAGGAAATTGCGCCGCACGCTGCCGACGTCGATGAGAACGCCCGGTTCCCAGAGGAGGCCCTGCAGGCGTTGAACGCATCGGGTTTCAACGCGGTGCATGTGCCGGAGTCGTATGGCGGGCAGGGTGCTGATTCGGTGGCGGCGTGCATCGTGATCGAAGAGGTGGCGCGGGTGGATGCCTCGGCGTCGTTGATTCCCGCGGTCAACAAGCTGGGCACGATGGGGTTGATCCTGCGGGGTTCTGACGAACTCAAGAAGCAGGTGTTGCCGTCGTTGGCCTCTGGTGAGGCGATGGCCTCCTATGCGCTGTCCGAGCGTGAGGCGGGTAGTGATGCGGCCGGGATGCGTACCCGTGCTCGCGCTGATGGTGATGACTGGATCCTCAACGGCACCAAGGCGTGGATCACCAATGGTGGGAAGTCGTCGTGGTACACGGTGATGGCGGTCAGTGATCCGGACAAGGGCGCCAACGGGATTTCGGCGTTCGTGGTGCACAAGGACGATGAGGGGTTCTCGGTGGGCCCCAAGGAACGCAAGTTGGGGATCAAGGGTTCGCCGACCACGGAGCTCTATTTCGAGAACTGCCGCATTCCTGGTGATCGGATCATCGGGGAACCGGGTACCGGTTTCAAGACGGCGTTGGCCACGTTGGATCACACGCGGCCCACGATCGGGGCGCAGGCGGTCGGTATCGCGCAGGGGGCGTTGGATGCCGCGATCGCATATACCAAGGACCGCAAGCAGTTCGGGACGGCGATCTCAGAGTTTCAGGCGGTGCAGTTCATGCTGGCCGATATGGCGATGAAGCTGGAGGCGGCGCGGTTGATGGTCTATACCGCTGCGGCGCGCGCCGAACGCGGTGAGGGCAATCTGGGGTTCATCTCGGCAGCGTCGAAGTGTTTTGCCTCTGATGTGGCGATGGAGGTGACCACTGATGCGGTGCAGTTGTTCGGTGGTGCGGGCTATACGGCGGATTTCCCGGTCGAGCGGATGATGCGCGATGCCAAGATCACCCAGATCTATGAGGGCACCAACCAGATTCAGCGGGTGGTCATGTCGCGCGCACTGCTCAAATAGTTTCTGGCCGAGCCATTTTCGCCGGGATTGGCCGGCGTCAGACGGGTTTGTGGAACGTGTAGACCCGGTACTGGATGAGGCCGACCTTGGACAGCCACTTCATCCACCGGGTACCCACGATCAGCGTCTTCTGGGCATCCGCTGACCCGTGCTCACGACAGAATTTGAGTATGAAGGGGTACGTCGGCAGCGTGTTCTTCCGGATGTTGCGGTTCGCCTCGAGCGCGAGCCCGGCACGTCGTCCCATCGACTTGTAAGACCGAAGGGGCACATTTCCCAGCGTCCCGTAGGACTTCGCGATGCGGGCCCGGATCGCGATCCAGAACGGGGTCTTGCCGAAGAACGCCACGGTCGGAACGAAATCGGACACCGCCAGATAGCCGCCCGGCTTGAGCACCCGTGCGGCCTCGGCGAGGAATTTCTCGCGCGACGGAAAGTGGAAGATGCATTCGACGGCCAGCACCCGGTCGAAGGAGCTGTCCTCGAACGGCAGCTGACATGCGTCGCCTTCGACCCAACCGATCGTGTTGCCGTTGGCGGGCTTGCTCTGGGCTTCGGCCGCGGCGAGTTGGCGCGCATCGATGTTCAGGCCCGTGAGCGCCATCCCGGCGTGGCCGGCATTGATTTGTTGGATGGTTCCGCCGAATCCGCAGCCGACATCCAGCAGCTTCTGTCCGTCGGCAACCTTGCCGGCCTCGAACAGCACGCCGTTCATCTGCTCCATGGCGGCGAGGTAGTCGGCCCTGGTGCCCTTGGCAGCCTTGGGATCCTCCCAATATCCCCAGTGCACCTGGTTTTCCCACAGCTGACCGGATTCGCCACCGTTCTGCCGTTCATCGATGAGCAGGTCAAAGTAGGGGAGGTCTGGCATCCGCGGACGGTAGCACGTTCCGAGAGTGACGGAGGTCACAGGGCCGGCGTGAATTCGGAAACGGCAAGGATCGTGAACACCACCAACCCGAGCCCGATGAGCCCACCGACAGGAATCATCAACGTGCATGCCACTGTCCAGATGAAAAGCCTTGGCCATTCAAACGGTTGGTTCCCCGCCACGCCGCCATGACGTTCTCGGACAGCGTGGTAGATCGCCCATATGCCCGCGCCCGCAGCGGCAGCCACGATGATCCGCGGTCCGTCTGGTGTCAACGCCATGGCAACCCCGGCCATGGTCGCCGCGGCGAAAGCGCGTGCCCAGACTGTCGTTCGAATCTCGACGAGTGGGGAAACCGTCGCGTTCGTCAACAACCGATTCGGCTCACCCCGGTAGCGCGGGAGTCGGCCGTCGATGCCGAGCGCGCGCCAGATCCACCGGAAACCGGCGGTCCGGAGACCAAGCCGGTCCGCCACCCGCCGGGCGTCCGCTGCCGACTCCGCCAACATCCGACGCGAGTGTGCACTTCGCCAGTAGGCGGACTTGAAAGTTCGGCGCGGCACCCCGAATTCGCGCGCAAATGATCTCGGTGGGGTGAATATTTCGCCCATAAGCCAGCGGAGAAAAAGCGGGAACATGATCGCGTACACCGCCCGTTTGCAACGTCCCGAATGTTGCAAACGCTCGGTCAGGTAGTCATCGGCAAAAGTGATATGCCGGGCCTCTTCGGCCAAATGGATATAGGTGATCTTGCTCAGCAGCGGCGGTATCCGCGATGCTCCCCGCTGTAGGAGGGTCTGCTGATAATGAACTGGTTGTTCGCCACAAAGTACGCCAATGAAAAGCAGGATCTCCAGGTATCCGCTGATGAAACCTACGACAGGGCCCACGATGCGCGACATCCGCCGCATGCCGGGCACGTCATGATCGTTTCGATTGATGAACTCCTGAAACATCTGGATGTGGTTACATTCATCGGTGACCTCGTGTAACAGGTACCGAAACACTGGATCAGAATTGGGCAGCTTTCCAGCGAAATGCACTACGCCGCGAATCAGTATCATTTCGAACTGAATGCCCACTTTGAACGTGTTGGCGGTGACCCAGCGACCGATGTCCACACGTTTTTCCAGGGACTGTCCGGCATACCAATCGGTCGCCGCGAGGGGGCTTGTATCCGGATGTAGCTGCCATCGGCTGTCATTCCTGTCCAAGGCGTTCTCGGGGGCAGCCCAGTCGATATCGGTAAATGGATCGAAACGCAGGCGGGCGGTCGCACGAGAGAGGGCCTCCACTTTGGTGATGTAGAGGTCCTCCGGTGGGCCGCCCGCGTCGCTGATCGTAGCCATTTACCGTTCCGTAAAAGTGAGGTAACCCGGTGAGAGTACCAACTGAGAGCTGGATCACGATGGCTACCGCGCCGGTCGCGTTGACCGGGCCTCAACTTTGGTCGAATACCCCTGGGGATGCGCTGCCAGCGAATCTTGCGGGCGGTCGTAAAACTGCCCTTTTTTCACGGAATTCCGGGCAGGTCTGTGACTGCTCGCCGGCTAACCGACCAACAGTTGCACGGTGTGGATCGGTCGGCGCCCCGGGGCCAGCTCGCGGATCTGGGTGCGGCAACTGAACCCGTCGGCCACCACCACGGTGTCCGGCTCAGCCTCGCGCAATGCCGGTAGGAGCTTGTCCTCGGCGCATGCCACCGACACGTCGTAATGTCCGCGTTCGAAGCCGAAGTTTCCTGCCAGCCCACAGCACCCGGCGTCCAGCACCTCGGTGGCGACGCCGGCGCGCTCAAGCACCGCGTGCTCGTGCCGGTAGTGCAACACCGCGTGCTGGTGACAGTGTTGCTGTACGACCGCGGTGCCGGAACGTTCGGGCGGCCGCCAGTCTGGGGCCCGCAGCCGCAGGATCTCCCCGATCGTGTAGGTCTGCCCGGCCAAGCGGTGTGCATCTTCGTCGCCGTGCAGCAGTTCGGGTAGATCGGACCGGAACACCGCCGCACAACTGGGCTCCAGCACCACTACCGGGGTGCCGGCATGAAGCGCAGGCCGGAGCACCCGCAGAGTGCGTCGCAGTGCGCGTTTGGCCGTGACGAGTTGACCGGTCGAAATCCAGGTCAGCCCGCAGCACACGGCCTGTCGCGGCACATCGACCGCGAAGCCCGCGGACTCCAGCACCCGCACTGCGGCAGAGGCGATCTCAGGTTCGAAATTGTTGGTGAACGTGTCCGGCCACAGCACGACCCGGCCCAACGGCGGCGCGGCCGGGCCCACATGTCCGTCGAACGCCGCACGGAAGCGTTGCCGGGCGAACTGTGGTATCCCACGGCGGGAGTCGACGCCGCCGACGCTTTTCAGGAGGGCGCCGGGGCCTCTGGACTGCGCGACGCGGTTGATCGGGCCCGGTGCCGCGGCGGCCAGTCGCGCCCACAGTGGAATCCAGCCCATCGAGTAGTGCGCCATCGGACGCAGTCGCCGCCGGTAATGATGCGAGAGGAACTCCGCCTTGTACGTGGCCATGTCCACGTCTACCGGGCAATCGCTACGACAACCCTTGCACGCCAGGCACAGATCGAGTGCGCCACGCACCTCCTCGGAGTGCCAGCCATCGGTGATCACGTCGCCTTGCAGCATCTCGAACAGCAGCCGGGAACGGCCGCGGGTCGAGTGCGCCTCCTCGCCGGTGGCCCGGTAGCTGGGGCACATCACCCCCGATTCGTGCCCTCGGCAATTGCCGACGCCGACGCAACGGGCGGCGGCGTGGGAGAAACGGTGCCCGTCATCCGGATAGCTGAAGTGCGTCTGCGGTTCGGCCGGGCGGTAATCGGGTCCGTAGCGCAGGTTGTCGTCGAGCCGGTAGGGGTGCACGACCTTTCCCGGGTTCATCCGGTTATCCGGGTCGAACAGCGCCTTGGTCCGCTCGAATGCGGTGACGATGCGGTCGCCGAACATGATCGGCAACAGCTCGCCACGGGACTGGCCGTCGCCGTGTTCGCCGGACAGTGAACCGCCGTAGTCGACCACGAGCCGGGCGGCATCGATCGCGAACCGGCGGTATTTCGCGATGCCGTCGGCGGTCCGTAGGTCGAACGGTATCCGGGTGTGTACACAGCCCTGACCGAAATGACCGTACAGTGAGGCACTTTCGTAGTCGTAGCGGCTGAGCAGCGAGCGGAAGTCGCGCAGGTAGTCCCCGAGCCGGTCGGGTGGCACCGCAGCGTCCTCCCAGCCCTCATGGGTTTCCGGACTCGTCGGGGGATAGGCGGTCGCGCCGAGTCCGGCTTCGCGGGCGGCCCACACTTCCTTCTTGCGGACCGGGTCGTCGAGCACCGAACCGTTGGCCTTCTCGCCCAACGCCGCGATCATGACCTCCGCCTTGCGGTCGGCCTGCTCTTGGGTACCGCCGTTCATCTGCACCATCAACCACGCCTTGCCGTCGGGCAGCTGGCGCAATGCCTGCTCGGCCAGCCGCTGCGAGTGTTCGAGTTCGACCAGCCGATGGTCGAGACCCTCCAGTGCGGCAGGTTCATGTTCGAGTACGGCAGGCACTGCGTCGGCCGCGGTGGCGATGTCATCGAACCCGAGCAGTGCCATGGCACTCGCCGCCGGCCGGCGCGCCAACTTCACCTTCGCCTGCAGCACCGTCACCAGCGTGCTCTCGCTACCGACGAGAGCCTTGGCAAGGTTGAAGTTGTTCTCCGGCAACAGCGAATCGAGATTGTAGCCCGAAACTCGGCGCGGGATGTGTGGGAAGCGGGTGCGAATGTCATCGGTGTACTCGGTGACAATGTCACGTAGACCGCGGTACAGCTCGGCGTCGCGGCCGCCCGCAGACACGATCCGGTCGAAGTCCTCGGCGCTGGTTTCCCCGACCCATCGGCGTGCACCGTCGTAGGTGAGGATCTCCAGTGCCAGCACCGAATCGGCCATCTTGCCGTACTCCTGCGCGGTCGACCCGCAGGAGTTGTTGCCGATCATGCCGCCGATCGTGCAGTTGACATGCGTGGACGGCCTTGGGCCGACCATCCAACCTGACGGTGCGAGTTGAGCGTTGAGCACGTCGAGTTTGATGCCGGGTTCGACGACGGCGGTGCCTGCATCGGTGTCCACCTCACGGACCCGGGTGCAGTACTTGCTCCAGTCCAGTACCACCGCGGCGTTGCAGCATTGGCCGGCCAGGCTTGTGCCGCCGCCGCGGGAGAGCACGGGCACGTCGTTCTCGCGGCACACCGCGATCGCGGTGGCCGCAGCCTCGGGCGTGGCAGGCACTACCACGCCGATCGGTACCTGCCGGTAATTGGAGGCATCGGTCGAATAGAGGGCACGGGCACCGGGGTCGAAACGGACCTCACCGGCCAGGCGTTCGCGCAGCTGGGCGGCGAGGGACTCAAACAGCAGGGCAGTCATGGTGTTCCTGTGGGGTGAATTCTCATGCAACTCGGTGGGTTTCGATATCGGAATCGCGGAGGGTCAGGCCATGGCCGGGGTTGTCCGGGGACAGCCGCAACACGCCGCCGACCGGGGGCGCGGCGCCCTCGAAGAACCGCAAGGCGATCCGGGTGTGGTCGTGAAACCACTCGAGGTGGCGCAGGTTGGGCACGCACGCTCCGACGTGGGCGTGCAGGTACGGCGCGCAGTGCGCGGAGATCTGCAGATTGTGGGCGGCCGCCACGGCCGCGACGCGCAGCCATTCGGTGATGCCGCCGCAACGCGTCGCGTCGGCTTGTAGGCAGTCGACGGCACCCGCCTCGCACATCCGGCGGAAATACGTCAGGTCGTATCCGTATTCACCGGCGGCCACATCGGCATCCACGGCTTCGCGCACCGCCCCCAACCCGGACAGATCGTCGGAGGACACCGGCTCCTCGAGCCAGATCACGTTGCAGTCCGCCGCTTCCCGCATCATCCGCACCGCCTGTTTGGCGGTGTAGCCGCCGTTCGCGTCGACGTACAGTTCGCAGTCGTCGCCGATCAGTTTGCGGGCCTGCCGGATCCGGCTCACGTCCCGTGCCATGTGTGAACCCCACAACTCGCCGATTTTGATCTTGACCCTCGGGATGCCGAGGTCTTCTGTCCATTCGGTCAGCTGGCGCCGCAGCTGATCGTCCTGGTAGGTGGTGAAGCCGCCGCTTCCATAGACGGGGACGGTTTCGCGCACCGCCGAAAGCAGCCGGTGCAGCGGAAGACCGAGCAGGCGCGCCTTGAGATCCCACAGCGCCACGTCGACGGCCGAGATCGCCTGACCCGCAATGCCGGAGCGACCGGTGTTGCGCACCGCCTTGACCATCACATCGAAGCAGGCAGTGACGTCGAGCGCACTGCGCCCCAGCACCTGCGCGGCAAGCAGATCGGCCACCACCTGTACCGCGGCGGCGCTGCCATAGCTCCAGCCGGTGCCCGTCACCCCACCGCAGCGGGCGGTCACCACGATGAGCGTGGTCGTGTCCCAGCTCAGCGTGCCGTCGCCCTCCGGCGAGTCGGTGGGGATGGTGTAGGCAGCCGCAGTCAGGTCGGTGACCTCCGCGTTGACCGTCGACATCGGATCGGACCCGGCCGTCGTCATTCAGCGCGGTGGGGAACGAATTCCTGCACCTTGGCCTTGATGCCCTGCTTGACGAATCCCCAACTGTCCTCGTCACCTTCGAGCACTGCGGCAGTGGTCGACTTGAACTGTTCCCAGGTGGCATGCGGCGGAATCGGCGGCATATCGGGGTCGGTGTGCACGTCCAGCACCGTGGGCCGGTCAGCCGACAGCGCCTGACGCCAGGCCTCGCCGAGGTCTCGGGGATCGGTGACCGTCATCGCGCCCAGCCCGAGGCCGGCTGCGAAGGCCGCGTAGTTCACATCGGGAAGTGTTTGGGATTCAGCGAATTTCGGCGCACCGCCCATGGCCCTCATCTCCCAGGTGACCTGGTTGAGATCGTTGTTGTGCAGGACCGCGACGATCAACCGGGGATCCGACCATTGACGGTGATAGCGCTTGATGGTGATGAGCTCGGCGAGCCCGTTCATCTGCATCGCGCCGTCACCGGCGAACGCTATCGCCGGGCGGTCGGGGTGTGCGAACTTCGCACCGATCGCGTACGGCACTCCGGGCCCCATGGTGGCCAGGTTGCCCGACAATGAGCCCCGCATATCGCCGCGGAACCGCAGTAGGCGGGCATACCAGTTGGCCGAGGAACCCGAATCGGCGGTGACGATCGCATTGTCGGGGAGCTGCGGGGACAGCTCGGCGAATAGCCGCAGCGGATTGACCGGGTCCGCGCTGACCTCGGCCTGCAGCGCCATGGTCTCCCACCAGCGCGCCACATTCTTCTCGATGGTCTCGCGCCAGGACCGGTCGGACTTGCGGTGCAGCTGCGGGATGAGCGCCCGCAGCGCGGCTTTCGCGTCCGCGACCAGGTTGACTTCGTACGGGTAACGCATCCCGATCATCTTTGCGTCGATGTCGATCTGCACTGCGCGGGCCTGGCCGTACTCGGGCATGAACTGGGAGTAGGGAAAGCTTGACCCGACCGTGAGCAACGTGTCGCAGTCGCGCATCATCTCATAGCTCGGCCGGGTGCCCAGCAGGCCGATCGATCCGGTCACCCAGGGCAACTCGTCGGACAGAACGTCCTTGCCCAGCAGCGCTTTCGCCGCACCCGCTCCGAGTAGATCGGCAACCTGGGCCACCTCTTCGCGGGCATCGCGGGCGCCCGTGCCCACCAGTATGGCCACCTTGCTGCCGGAGTTGAGGATCTCAGCGGCCCGGCCGATCGCCGCGTCGTCGGGAGCGATGGCGGGCCAGTCCACGCCGAGGCTCGACGGCACCATCTTGAACTCGTGCGTGGGTGGCGTATACGGCAACTCCTGGACATCGGCGGGAATGATCAGCGCCGTCGGCGCCCGCTCGGCGAGCGCCGTGCGGACGGCGCGGTCGAGCACGTTGGGCAGCTGTTCGGCCACGTTGACGGTCTCGACGTACGCGCCGGCAACATCCTTGTACAAATTGGCCAGGTCGACCTCCTGCTGATAGGAACCGCCCATCGCGCTGCGATTGGTCTGGCCGACGATGGCCACCACCGGCACGTGGTCGAGTTTGGCGTCGTAGAGGCCGTTGAGCAGATGGATGGCGCCGGGACCGGAGGTGGCCATGCAGACACCCACTCTGCCGCTGAACTTGGCATAGCCGACGGCTTCGAACGCGCACATCTCCTCGTGCCTGGCCTGGATGAACGTCGGTTGATCCTCGGCGCGGCCCCAGGCGGCCAGGATCGCGTTGATGCCGTCGCCCGGGAAAGCGAACACATTCCGCACGTCCCACTCGCGCAGGCGTTGCAGCAGGTAATCGGCGACGTTTTGTCCTGACATGTTCGGTTCCTCCTCAACGACAGTCATTCGGTGGAATTCGGGTACCCCGAATCGCTGTGGCTATACAGATGCTGTTCGCGGCCACGCGCCGACGTGGTGGTGCGGTGGCCGCTGAGTTGGCGCGCCGTGTTGATCAGGCCGACCAGGCTGAACGCCTGCGGTGTGTTGCCGATCTGCCGGTGCGCGACGGTGTCGTACTCCTCGCTGAGCAGTCCGACGTCGTTGCGCAACCCCAGCAGCCCCTCGAACAGCTCGGTGGCCTCGTCTGTGCGGCCGATACCGGCGAGCGCATCGGCAAGCCAGAAACTGCACGCCAGGAAAACGCCTTCCCCGCCGGGCAACCCGTCGTCGGTCTTCTGCGGGTGATAGCGGAGTACGAACCCGTCGTTGCAGAGCTCGTCGCGGACGGCGTCCACGGTCCCGATAATCCGTGGGTCGTCCCACGGCAGGAATCCGACCCGTCCGATGAGCAGCAGAGCGGCATCCAGCTCCGGTGCGCCATAGGATTGGGTGAATGTATTGCGTTCGGCGTCATAGCCGTTGGTGCAGACGTCACGGTGTATCTCGTCGCGCAGGGCGCGCCACCGGTCGACCGGACCATCGAGGTGATGATTGCTGACGGTGCGTACCGCGCGGTCCACACCGGCCCACGCCATGACCTTCGAATGTACGAACTGCCTGCGATCCCCGTGAACCTCCCACAGTGAATTGTCGGCGTCGCACCAGTGTCCTTCGAGGTAATCCAGCAGGGCCCGCTGGACATCCCACGCCGTCTCGTCGATGTGCATGCCGGCTTCCCGGGCGAGATGCAGACCATCGAGAACCTCGCCCCACACGTCGAGCTGAAACTGCGCGGCGGCTGCGTTACCGACGCGCACCGGGCGCGAATTCGCATAACCACCAAGCCAATCAAGCTCGAACTCGGGAAGCCGCCGTCGGCCGTCGAGCCCGTACATGATCTGCAATTTGGCCGGGTCGCCTGCCACCGCGCGCACCAGCCATTCGCGCCAGGCCTGGGCTTCAGCGACGAAGCCGGTGCCCAGCAGCGCCTGCAGGGTGAACGTCGCGTCGCGTAGCCAGCAATAGCGGTAGTCCCAGTTGCGTGGTCCGCCGATCTGTTCGGGTAGCGACGTGGTGGCCGCCGCGACGATCCCGCCGGTCGGCGCGTAGGTGAGCGCCTTCAGCAGCAGCAGGGAGCGCTTGACCTCGGCCTGCCACCGACCGGTGTAGCTGCACCGCTCCATCCACTGTGCCCAGTATCTGTCGGTGTCGACGAGGGCACGTTCGGCGTCGACCGGCTCGGGCCGGGGCAGATGGGACAGCTGATAGGTGAGTACAAACGGGATGCGTTGCCCGGAAGAGACTTCGAATTCAGCCACGGTCGACATCTGCTCGCCGCGGGTATCCACCGGCGTGCGCAGCCAGACCGCGTCCGGGCCGGCGATCGCGGTCAGGTCTTCGCCACGGCGGCGCACCCACGGCACCACGTGGCCGTAGTCGAAACGCAGCCGCAGGGTCATCCGCATTCCGACCCGCCCGCGTACGCCCTCCACGATGCGTACCACGTCGGCGGCGATGCCGCGTGGCGGCATGAAGTCGATGACCCGTACCGCGCCTTCGTCGGTCTCCCACAGGGTTTCGAGTATCAGCGAGTCGTCGCGGTACCGTCGGCGGGCGGACGCCCCGTCGGCCGCGGGCGCCAATTGCCAACTGCCTGCCTCGTCGCCGTCGTCGAGGAGGGCGGCAAAGCAGGCCGGCGAATCGAAGCGGGGCAGGCACAGCCAGTCGATCGAGCCGTGCCTGCTGACCAGCGCAGCGGTCTGCAGATCGCCGAGCAGTGCGTAGTCCTCGATGTGAGCCATCGTCACGTCGCGGTGTTGAGATTTCGCGCACGTGAGGGGCAATCGAGGTCGATGACCACCTTGACGTCGTCCGGCGCGGTGGTGAACGCGTCGGTGGCCCGTGCCAGCGGTACCCGCCGGGTGATCAAGCCGGCCAGCCAGTCCAGGTCAGCCTTGGCCAGCGCATCGGCGGCCTGATGATAGTGGCGCAGGTTGGCGTTGACCGAGCCGATCACGGCGTCGTTCTCCAGCACCAACTCGCGGTTGACGTCGCCCGCATCGATGCGCAACATGCGCCCGGTCGGCGACACCCCGGTCAGGCAGACGATCCCGTAGGACGCCGTGTTCGCAATCGCACCGAATACCACCGGGCCGGCGCCGGTGGCTTCGATCACCACGTCGGGTTGCAGCTTGCCCGCGACGTCGGAGATGTCGTCGTGGTGATACGTGGCGCCGAGCGCCTCGACGATGCCAGGTTTGGGTCCGTCGGTGACGCGGTCCAGGACATGGGTGTCCAGACCCTGTTGGACGCTCAGCAGGGCGGCAAGCAACCCGATGGGGCCTGCGCCGGTGACCAGCACCCGCGCCGGTTCGAACCAGCCGCGCTCTCCGACCCGGCGGACCTGCTCCCAGGCCTTGGCCACCACCGTCGTCGGCTCCATCAGCATGCCGACATGTTCGAGACGCGGATCGAGGCGCACTGCGTAATCCGTTTCAACACACCACTGCTCGCTGCCGTAACCATCGATCTCTTTGATGCCGCGTTCGGTGTAGCGACCGTTGCGGCACATGTCGAATTCGCCGTGGGCACACGCTGGGCACGGCACAGGATCCGGGCGCCGGACCACACCCACCACCAGATCGCCGGGCTCGAAAGCGCTGTCCGGGGGAGCATGCAGGACCCGGCCCAGGGATTCGTGCCCGAGGATCAACCGATCGCGGTCCGGCGGTGCCCAGCCGTACTCCCCGCGGGCGATCTCCTTGTCGGTGCCGCACACCCCGAGCGCCAGGCCTTGCACGCGCAGTTCCCCCGGTGCGGGTTCCGGATCTGCAGCGTCGGCAACCTGCAATGTGTTCGCCTGCTTCGGCACGATCGTCAAGGCACGCATAGCCGCCGCGACTCCCTTCCTGGACACGTTCACAGGATTGTTGTGCTTCGTTGTGCTGGATAAATTATTGCCTCGAAGCAACAGTTCTAAACGCGATCGGAGATAGTTGCCTGCAGGCAACGGTTAGCGGCATGATCCCTGCATGATCTCGGTGACAGGCCGTGAGGCGGACAGTGTTTCAGGTGCTCAGGTCGACGCGGTGATGCGTGCGTCGCGGGCCCTGGTCGGCATCGCTGCGGCCTCGGTCGCCGCGGTCGACGATCTGGTCACGCTGCCGCAGCTGCGGGTGTTGATGATGATCGCGACGCAGGGCCCTCTGAGCCTCGGCGCCGTCGCCTCGGGCCTGGACGTCGGCGCGCCCAGCGCAAGCAGGATCTGTGATCGCCTGCTCAAGGCCGGGTTTCTGGACCGGCGCGACGATCCGGACGACCGGCGGTCAATCGTATTGACATTGACCGCTGACGGGCGGTCGATCGTCGAACGGGTCAACCGGCACCGGCGCACTGCGGTCCGGCGGGTGCTGCGCAACCTGGCAGCCGGTGACCGGGAACGGTTGACGGTGGCGTTGGAGGCGTTCGCCGAGGCGGCCGGCGAACCGCTCGAGCGTGACGATTTGACGCTCACCTGACCCGCGAGCAGACAGTCTGGTACCCAAAAGCGGGCAATTTCGGGTATCAGACTGTCTGCTCGCGGGGGAAAGTTGCGCGCGGGACCAACTAGCCGCGGGTGACCTTTTCGGTGATGCGATGCCGGTCCATGGCCGCCGGGTCCGGGTTGGCGACCTGCACCAGCGAGGCCCCGGTCGCGAAGACCGCCACGAGGTGGTCGACGATGTCGTCGGGGCTGTCCCATGACGCCGTCGAGAGCACGCGATCGGTGGCGGTGATGCCCTGCGTCGCCGCCGAAGTGTGAGCCGCGGCCAACACGTCGGCAACCGAGCGGCCGTCCAGCGCGGCACCGGGTTGACGCTCGGGCACGATCTGATCGCCGTGCACCCGCACCGATGTCGCATAGTCGGTGACGCCGATGGGCAGGCCATCAGCGGGCTTGCCGAACGGGTCCAGCGACAGCACCGCGACTTCACCGCCTGTCACCGCGGCGTCGGCCTCATCGAGCCGGGCGGCCGTGCACAATGCAATGTCGGCGGAGCTCGGCTCCTCGCGTCCGCTCGCGCCCATCACCACCTCGGCACCGATCCACCACACCCCGAACAGCACTGCCGCGGTCTGCCAGTGTGCGGGCAGCAGCACGGCCACCCTGGTTCCCGGCCCCGCCCCGAGTTCGTCGCGTAACAGGTTGCCCGTCTTGGCGGCCCAGTTGGCCAGCGTCACCGTCGACAGCTCGATACGTTCACCGCTGGCATCGTCGTAGTACGTGATGCGTGGTCCGGCTGGATCTTTCGCCAACAATGCGTCCAGCACCGCGGCAGTCAGGGTGGTCAGTTCACACACTCCGGGTCGTCGGATCCTGCGGTGAGTATGGGTGACGGCGGCACCGATTCCTGGCCGGTGTCGGAGCCGTCGGTCGTCGCGCCGCCATCGGCGGAGGCGGAATCCACGGTGTCCAGCATGGGGTCGCTGCCGTCAAGGCCCGAACCGGGACCGGTGTAGTCATTGGCCAGCACCACCCGCACCGAACCCGGGGGGACAGAAGTGTCCTCGCTTACCGGCAGGCCGCCGAGATCCTTGGAGACCTGCTGAGCGCCGAGATCATCGGTCTTGGCGGCGAGAACCTGGCTGCCTGGCAGCGGCTCGCCCTCGTGATTGCCGGTGTTGCCGGGCGTGAACCCCTTGCCGGTCAGCACATGCGACACCGCGGCGGCCAGACCATTGATGTCGGTGGCGTTGACGACCTCGACCGTGGTCTTGTCGGGCGAGTAGGCCAACTCATCGGTCTTGCCCTCGTCCTGATCCTCCAGCAGCCCGTTCACCCACTCCTTCACCGCAGTGGGTTCGACCCGGACCACGCTCTGCATCCCGTCATCGCTCCAGCCGTCCTCACGCAGGATCGGAATGGTCGCGAATGCCACGTTGCCCGCCGCCAATTTCTGCAGTTGATCGGCGAAATCCATGATGTCCCAACCATCTGAGATCACCACTGAGCGCTGCACCGCATCCTGCAGCCGGCCCAGCGTGGACGGGCTGGACAGCGTCTTGCTGGAGATGACCTCGTGGGCCAGCGATGCCATGACGGCCTGTTGGCGCGTGACGCGGTCCAGGTCGCCGCGCGGTAGGTCGTGGCGTTGCCGCACGAAGCTCAGCGCCTGCGGGCCGTCCAGCTTCTGCCACCCTGCGGGGAAGTCTGCACCCGAAAGCGGTTCGTACACCGCATCTTTCAGACAGACGTTGACGCCACCCAGGGCATCGGTGATCAGCGCGAAGCCCAGGAGCCCGATCTCGGCGTAGTGGTCGACGGTGACGCCGGTCAGGTTGGCGACGGTCTGGATGAGCTCTTCGCGGCCGGCCTCGGTGGCCTGCGGTTCGGCGACCGCGGGATCTTCGCCCTCGACCTCGACCAGCTGCTTCATCTTGTCGAGTTTGACGTCGCCGAACACCCCGTTGATCTTCATCTTTCCCCAGCCCGGCGCTTCGACGTAGGAGTCGCGCGGGATCGAGATCGCGGTCGCGGACTTCCCGTTGTTCGGGATGCGCACCAGGATGATCGTGTCGGTGTTGGTCGATACGTCGTCACCCGCCCGCAGGGCCGCCAATTCTTCGGGCGACAGCGGGTTGCCGTGGGCGTCGGTGCGGCTGTCCATCCCGACGAGCAGGATGTCGATGGCACCGTCCTCGCCGCCCTCGCCGAGGGCGGGTGAGCTGATGTGATTGATGCCGGATTCGAACGAGCGGATCTGAGTCCATGCCACGCCCGTCCCGAGCACCACGGCCGATGTGGCCGCCACAGCAATGGCGCGTAGGAGGTGGATAGGCACCTGCACAGGCTACTTGCGGGACGGGCGTGAGCCGGGTAACGCGGACCGGCGTGCCAGACTCAGGGTATGTCGCAGCGCATCGTCATCATCGGGGCCGGAGGTCTGGTTGGGCGGGTTTTGACTGATCAGGCCCGTCGCGGCGGACGGGAAGTGGTGCCGTTGACCTCCTCGGAGTGTGACATCACCGACGCCGGCGCGGTGCGTCGCAAAGTCGGCGCCGCCGATGTGGTGGTGAACTGCGCGGCGTACACGCAGGTTGATGCCGCTGAGACGGATGAGGCCCGTGCGCATGCCGTGAACGCGGTCGGTGCGGGCAACGTCGCACGTGCTTGCGCTGACGCCAGCGCTGGTCTGGTCCATGTCTCCACCGACTATGTGTTCGACGGTGCGCGTCGCACCCCCTATGAGATCGACGACGAGACCGCCCCGCTGAATGTCTACGGCCGCACCAAGCTCGCAGGGGAACATGCGGTGCTCGCCGAGAAGCCCGACGCGCACGTGGTCCGGACCGCGTGGGTGTACCGGGGCGGGGACGGGTCCGACTTCGTGGCGACCATGCGCAGGCTGGCGGCCGGTGACGGGCCGGTGGACGTCGTGTCCGATCAGGTCGGCTCACCGACCTATGTGGGCGACCTGGCCGCGGCGCTGCTGCAGATCGCCGACGGGGGTGTCGAGGCCGGCGTGCTGCACGCGGCCAACGTCGGTGCGGCCAGCCGTTTCGATCTGGCGCAGGCGACGTTCAGTGCGGTCGGCGCAGATCCGCAACGGGTACGACCCGTCGGATCCGAGCGGCATCCACGGCCGGCGCCCCGTCCGTCGTACACGACGCTGTCCGAGCAGCGTTCCGCTGCCGCCGGGCTGCGTCCGCTGCGGCACTGGCGTGAGGCGCTGGCGGCGGCGATCACCGAGAACGGCCCGATACCCTCTACGCCGTGACAGAGGAAGGCCTCCGCCCGCTCGTAGTGGTGACGGTGACGTACTCGCCCGGGCCGCACCTGAATCGGTTCCTGGGATCGCTGTCGTTGGCCACCGAGCGGCCGGTGACGGTCATCATGGCCGACAACGGGTCCACCGACGGCACACCGGAAGAGGCCGAGCAGCGCTATCCGAACGTCCGGCTGCTGCGCACCGGCGGCAACCTCGGGTACGGCAGTGCGATGAATCGCGGCGCCACCGAAGTGCCCGACCAGGCCGAGTTTTTCGTGGTGGCCAATCCCGACGTGCAGTGGGGACCACGATCGATCGACTTGCTGCTGGAGGCCGCGGACCGTTGGCCGCGGGCCGGCGCGCTGGGGCCGTTGATCCGCGATCCCGACGGTTCGGTCTATCCGTCCGCGCGACATCAACCCAGCCTGATCAGGGGTGGCATGCATGCCGTTGTCGGCCCGTTCTGGAAGGCCAACCCGTGGACGGCGGCCTACCGGCAGGACCGGGAGGATCCCAGCGAACGTCCGGTCGGCTGGCTGTCGGGCTCATGCCTTTTGCTGCGGCGGGCGGCATTTGAACAGATCAAGGGTTTCGACGAGCGCTACTTCATGTATATGGAGGACGTCGACCTCGGAGATCGGCTTGCCGAGGCGGGCTGGCAGAACGTCTATGTGCCGTCCGCGGAGGTTTTGCACTACAAGGGCCATTCCACGGGCCGGGATCCGGCCCGCAACTTGGCCGCCCATCACCGCAGCACCTACACTTTCCTGGCTGACCGGTACCCCGCGGCCTGGCAGGCGCCACTGCGGTGGACGATTCGGGGGGCACTCGCGGTCCGCGCGGGCCTGGTAGTGGGTGGTTCCCGGCGTGAACAGGCGAAGAGGGGGCGTTGATGATCAATCCTGCCGAAGTCGATGCGGTCGTACTGGTCGGCGGCAGGGGCACCCGCCTGCGGCCGCTGACGATCTCGGCGCCCAAGCCGATGCTGCCCACCGCAGGGGTGCCGTTCCTGACCCATCTGCTCACGCGCATCGCCGCGGCCGGTATCCGTCATGTGGTGATGGGTACGTCCTACAAGGCGGAGGTTTTCGAGAAAACCTTCGGAGACGGATCAGAACTTGGTCTGGAGATCGAGTACGTCACCGAGACCGAGGCGCTCGGCACCGGTGGCGCGATCGCCAACGTCGCCGACAAACTGCGCTACGACACCGCAATGGTGTTCAACGGTGACGTGTTGTCGGCAGCGGACCTCGGGGCACTGCTGGAATCGCACGACGCCCACCAGGCCGATGTCACACTGCATCTGGTGCGGGTGGGTGATCCGCGGGCCTTCGGCTGCGTACCCACCGACGCCGACGGTCGGGTCACCGCGTTCCTGGAAAAGACCCAGGACCCGCCCACCGATCAGATCAACGCCGGCTGTTATGTGTTCAATCGCACCATCATCGAGCAGATCCCGCGGGGCCGGGCGCTGTCGGTGGAACGCGAGATCTTTCCCGAGGTGCTCTCGCGCGGACTGCGGGTGTGCGGATACGTCGACGCCTCGTACTGGCGGGATATGGGTACCCCGGAGGACTTCGTCCGCGGGTCGGCCGATCTGGTGCGCGGAATCGCGCCGTCGCCGGCACTCAACGGGCAGCGCGGCGAGTCCCTGGTGCACGACGGCGCCGGTATCGCCCCGGGGGCACTGTTGATCGGCGGTACCGTGATCGGCCGCGGAGCCGAGATCGGTGCGGGTGCCCGGCTCGACGGCGCAGTGATCTTCGACGGCGTGCGCGTCGAAGCGGGGGCGGTGATCGAGCGCTCGATCATCGGGTTCGGCGCCCGCATCGGCCCGCGGGCGCTGATTCGTGACGGCGTGATCGGTGACGGCGCCGATATCGGTGCCCGCTGCGAGCTGCTGCGCGGCGCTCGGGTGTGGCCCGGTGTGGCGATCCCCGACGGCGGTATCCGCTACTCGACCGACATCTGAGGCGCTGCGCCTCGACGCACGGCGACCCCGGCGAGTTGGGCCAGGCCGAAGTCGGTGCCTTCGGGCAGCGCATCCAACGGCCACCACCGCAGATCCAGAGATTCATCGCTGCGGATGATTTCGGCGCCGGACGGGGCCCGCACCAGGAACTGCATATCGAGGTGGCGGGTCGGTACACCCAGCGAGCAGGTCACCGGATGCACATGTAGCGCCGCCAGGTTCGGATCGATGGTCAGCCCGGCGATACCCGACTCCTCGGTGGCTTCGCGTAACGCGGCCGCGTGGATGTCGGTGTCGCTGTCCTCGCAGTGTCCACCGAGTTGCAGCCAGCGGCCGAAACGCGGATGCAGGGTCAGCAGGGTCCGGGTACCGCGGGCATCGAGGACGAGCGCCGAGGCGGTGATATGGCCGGGCACACATGCCCGTTGGCAGGCGTCGGGCCGCGCCGCCAGGAAGGCCAGCAAGGCGTGGCGCAGCGAGTCCTGCTCCGGATCGGTGGTGTGCCAACCGGTCAGCACATCCACTGCCGAGGAATGCAGGCTCGACGGTGTTCGGCCGCTGTCCGCGCACGCGCTCATCGGATGACCAGCAGGCCGTCAGTCGGCACCGGTTCCCGCGGCGGTTGTGGTTCCTCGGGGTAGCCGATCGCGATCGCGCCCAACGGCTCCCAGTCGTCAGGCAGATTCAGCTCGGCGCGCACGAGGTCGCCGGCGAAGATCGTGGACCCGATCCAGCAGCTGCCCACCTCGCGCACGGCCAGCGCGACCAACAGGGCCTGCACCGCGGCCCCGACGGCGACGGTGAACATGGTGTGTTCGGCTTCGGTGCGGGCCGCGTCGGCATAGCTGTGAGCACCGTCGGGAACCAGGAACGGGATCACCAGTTCCGGTGCGTCATAGAGGATCTGTCCGCGGTTGACCCGACGCTCGACGGAGTCGGGGGAGCGGCCGTCGCCGGTAAGATCGGCGCGCCACCGGTCTTTCATCCGGTCCAGCAGCCGGGTACGCGCGGCGGTGTCGCGGACCCAGACGAACCGTACCGGACGGGTGTGGTGGGGGGCGGGCGCGGTCAGCGCCTCGCTGACCGCCGACTCGATGAGTTCGCCGGCCACGGGTTGGCTGCTGAACCTGCGCACCGACCGGCGGAGGAGCTGAGCCTGGCTGCGGCCCAACTGGATCGCTTCTGCGGTACCCAGCCAGAACAGATCGTCCTCCCCGGCGCGCAGCAGCTTGGCGGCGGTCGATCCGTCGTCGGCCAGGCCGAGTCCGCGGACGACTGCGACCGGGATCGCGGTCAGCTTGCCCTTGACCAGGTCGGCCGCGGCGGCGATCTCGTCAGCCACCGCCACCTCGGTGACCAACAGTTCGTTACCGTGCCGGTCACGCGCGCCGGCATAGCCGTGCAGCACCGTCAAACCCGCTGCGCCGATGGCGAAGTCGGTCTGCCCGTTACGCCAGGCCCGGCCCATGGTGTCGGTGATCACCACGCCGACCGTCACGCCGAGTCGATCACGCAGGCCGTCCCGCAGCGCGGCCGCGCTGCCGTCCGGGTCGACCGGCAGCAGGGCCAGTTCGGTGGCGTCCACGTTGGAGCCGTCCACCCCGGCGGCGGCCTGGATCAGTCCGATGGCGTTCTCGGTGATCAGCGTCCGGCCCTTGCGCGCCAGCACCCGGACGGCTTCGCTCTCGATCAACTTTCGCCGCAGCGCATCCCGTTGCTCCGGATCGGACGGTGCGACAACGATGCGGCCTTCGCACTTGGAGACCACCTTGCTGGTGACCACCAACACATCGCCGTCGCGCAACCACGGTGCGGCGCCGGCAAGGGTGCCGGCCAGGTCGTCTCCTGGACCGAATTCGGGCAGGCCGGGTACCGGGAGGATCTCGACCAGGTCGGCTGAGCCGTGCTCAGCGCTCACAGCGAGACTCCCGCGAGATCCAGGCCGGCCCGCACCATTTCGGCGGTGGTCGCCGGATCAGTCATGAGCAAGGGGACCGAACGCACCTGTACACCGTCGACCTCGGCGCGATCGCCTTCGTGTATGAGCCAGCCGTCCAGCAGGCCGGTGCCCGAGCGGGCACCGAAATGCCGTCCAACGGCCTCCGAGGTGGACTCGACGCCGATGATGGACAGGCACTTGTCGGCCATGCCACGCAATGGCTTTCCATCGATGATGGGAGAGTAGCCGATCACGGGGGCGTCACCCGAGCGCAGTGCGCCGCGGATGCCGGGTATCTGGAGGATGGGGCCGACGCTGACCACCGGGTTGGACGGAGCCAGTAACACCACGTCGGCATCGGCGATCGCCTCGGTGACACCTGGTCCAGCGGTTGCCTGTTCGGTGCCGACGAACGCGAAGCTGTGCGATGGCACCTGGGCGCGGTGACGCACCCACCATTCCTGGAAGTGGACGGCGCGCCGCTCCCCATCGTCGGGGTCGGTGATGACGACATGGGTCTCACTGCGGTCGTCGGTGGCCGGAAGCAGGCGCGCGCCGGGTGCCCAGCGCTTGCACAGTGCCTCCGTCACCTGGGACAACGGGTACCCGGCCCGCAGCATCTGGCTCCGTACCAGATGGGTCGCCAGGTCGCGGTCGCCCAGGCCGAACCAGTCGGGTTGCACACCGTAGGCTGCGAGTTCCTCTTTGGCGTGCCAGGTTTCATCGCGGTGGCCCCAGCCGCGTTCGGGGTCGATGCCTCCGCCGAGGGTGTACATGCAGGTGTCGAGGTCCGGACAGATGCGGAC
Source organism: Mycobacterium appelbergii (assembly GCF_032883035.1). Classification (NCBI taxonomy): domain Bacteria; kingdom Bacillati; phylum Actinomycetota; class Actinomycetes; order Mycobacteriales; family Mycobacteriaceae; genus Mycobacterium; species Mycobacterium appelbergii. The sequence continues at coordinate 330,883 of NZ_JAMQTH010000007.1, read as the reverse complement.
TCCGTACATCCAGGCGTCGTCGCCGACGTTGACGACCGCCGTGAGTTCATGCTCGCCGGGGCCCTCGGCGAAGCCGCCGAGCCCCAGCAGTTTCTGCACGCCCAGCAAAAACCGTGCGCCGCCGACTCCGCCGACCAGAACGGTGATCTTCACAACGACCGAGACTAGGCGTTGGGGTGCCGGGCATGGAAACGACGTCGTCACGACCAGGACACGCCGAGGTGTCGACGCGCCGGATTGATGTCACGAGATGGTATGAATTCCTGTTCTTGCGCTTGACCCCAGCAGCTAACACGTGTGTAATCACATAAGTGTCATTTCGCGGTCGGTGTCCGATTCCGGTGTCGCTTACCGAGATTCGATCAAGTGTTCGAATGAAATGGCCGCACATTTCGATAGTGAGGCTCCACTAGGATCTACGAGACCGAGTGAGGAGGCGGGGGATATGTCTTATGAGAGCGGCGATTTCGATCGTGTGGTCCGGTTTGACAACTGGATGGCCGGCTCGGTGGACAACGCACCGCACATCAACACCGGGCCGACACCGATGGGGGCAGCCGGACGTCCTCAACTGAGTCTGGTGCCCGAACAAATTGATGTTGCTCCGGCAACAGAAGAAGACGATCAGTGGCAGGAACGCGCCCTGTGCGCGCAAACCGACCCTGAGGCCTTCTTCCCGGAGAAGGGCGGGTCCACCCGCGAAGCCAAGCGCATCTGCCAGGGCTGCGAAGTCAAGAACGCCTGCCTGGATTACGCGCTTGCCCACGATGAACGATTCGGCATCTGGGGAGGTTTGTCCGAGCGCGAACGCCGGCGCCTCAAACGTGGGATCATCTGAGGCGTAAGCGGCTCAGTCGTCGTCGATCGTTGGGTCGATGACCGACGGTTCGACGCCCAGATAGGTGGCCACCTGGGCCACCAGAATTTCATGCAGTAATTCGGCAAGCTCGTCGCTTCCCTTGACCCGGCGCTCGATGGGCTTGCGAAACAACACAATTCGCGCCCGGGTCGAATTCCCCCTGACGTCCACGCCTGCGGGTATCAGCCGCGCCAGCGCTATCGGACCGTCCGCCACCACCTCTGCGGGCCACTGCACACTCTCAGGGTCCTTCGGCGACATCCGCGGGATCTCGTCAACGGCGATATCGAGCGCATTGATCCGGGCGGACCACCGGCGCTCGATCGGTTCGTACGCCTCCAGCACTGCCATGTCGAAGCGCTCCGCCCGGCTGCGCCAGCCGGGAACGGATCGCGGAAGCAGCGGCCCGCGCATTTCGCGACCGCGGCGTGATCGCCAATGATTCCGCTCGGCCACGGCACGATCGTAACGGTTCGGGATCGCGACCCCGCGGCTGCGCGTGTCCGAGAGCGCGCAGCCGCGCCGGGAGATAACCTCTGGTGCGTGAATGTTCCCCGTCGCTGCTGCCGGCCCGGGTGCCCGCACTATGCCGTGGCGACGCTGACCTTCGTCTACTCGGACTCGACCGCCGTCGTCGGACCCCTGGCCACCGTCGCTGAACCGCACTCCTGGGACCTGTGTGTCGGGCATGCCAGCCGGATCACCGCACCGCGAGGGTGGGAGTTGGTCCGCCATGCCGGGCCGCTGCCCACCCATCCTGATGAGGACGACCTGGTGGCGCTTGCCGACGCCGTCCGCGAGGGCCACCAGAGTGTGGCCCCCGGCGCGGTGGTGGCCGGATTCTCGGATCCGGGGACCGGCGCCGGTAGCGGTGCCGTGATCGCGCCGACTGCCCGTCGGACCGAAACGAACGGGCGTCGTCGTGGCCACCTGCGCGTGCTGCCCGACATCACAGATTAGACAACGGTTAGGCCAAGAGTAGTGAGCGTGTCGTTGCCGCGCGGCGGTTAGGCTGGCGCCAACGATCCCGTTCACAAGGAGTTCTATGTCTCGGCCAGCTGCGGCTGTTCACCGTGTCATCAAGGCGTATGACATCCGGGGTCTGGTCGGCACCGAACTCGACGAGCAGTTCGTCTCCGAGGTCGGCGGCGCGTTTGCCCGGCTGATGCGTGCCTGCGGTGCCCGACAGGTCGTGATCGGCTACGACATGCGGTCCAGTTCGCCGGCACTGGCCGCCGCGTTCGCCGGTGGCGTCGTCGCCCAGGGCCTTGATGTCATTCGGATCGGTCTGGCCTCCACCGATCAGCTGTACTTCGCCTCGGGGCTGCTGGACTGCCCGGGCGCGATGTTCACCGCCAGCCATAATCCGGCCGCCTACAACGGCATCAAGCTGTGCCGTGCCGGTGCCAAACCGGTCGGCAAGGACACCGGGCTGGCGACCATCTCCGACGATGTGATCGCGGGGGTGCCGAGCCACGACGGGCCCCCCGGCACCATCACCGATCGCGACGTGTTGGCCGATTACGGCGAGTTCCTGCGGTCGCTGGTGGACCTGAGCGCCATGCGACCGGTGCGGATCGCCGTCGACGCCGGTAACGGTATGGCCGGCCACACCACACCGGCTGTGCTCGAACCCATCACGGGTGCCACCGTGCTGCCGCTGTATTTCGAGCTGGACGGCACGTTCCCCAACCATGAGGCGAACCCGCTGGACCCGGCCAACCTCGTCGACCTGCAGGCCCATGTGCTGGCCACGGGAGCCGACATCGGTCTGGCCTTCGACGGGGACGCGGACCGGTGTTTCGTCGTCGATGAACTCGGCCAGCCCGTCTCGCCGTCGGCGGTGACCGCCCTGGTCGCCGCCCGCGAGCTGAATCGGGAGATCGGCGCCACGATCATCCACAACCTGATCACCTCGCGCGCCGTGCCGGAACTGGTCATCGAACGCGGCGGCACACCGGTGCGGTCGCGTGTCGGACACTCCTACATCAAAGGGCTGATGGCCGAGACCGGCGCCATCTTCGGTGGCGAGCATTCGGCGCACTATTACTTCCGCGACTTCTGGGGCGCCGATTCGGGCATGCTGGCCGCGCTGCACGTGCTGGCCGCGCTCGGCGAGCAGGACCGGCCGTTGTCGGAGCTGATGGCCGACTATCAGCGCTATGAGGCCTCCGGCGAGATCAACTTCACCGTCAGTGCCGCCGCCTCCTGCGTGGACGCGGTGCTGCAGAGTTTCGAGACCGAGATCCACTCGATCGACCATCAGGACGGCGTGACCGTGGACCTCGGCGGGGGCAGCTGGTTCAACCTGCGCACCTCGAATACCGAACCCCTGCTGCGTCTCAACGTGGAAGCACGCACCGCCGAGGATGTCGACGCGATCGTCAAGAAGATCGCCGCGCAGGTCCACGCCGTCGACGGGGCGGTGACGTGAACGCGTTGGGCGCCGCCGTCGACCTCGATGATGGCGACGGACTTCTCGAGGCGGACCGCAACGGACTGCTGCGGGCCGCCGCCATGGCCGGCGCGCAGGTGCGCGCCACCGCCGCCGCGCTCGCAGAGGGCCTCTTGGAGCCGCTGCGGTCCGATCATCCACCGCGCACCGTGATCTGGGTCGCCGACAGGGGCCCGGCCCGCGACGCCGGCGCCATGTTGGCCGCCGTTGTCGGTGGTTCGGTCACCGCGCCGATCGTCGTTGCGGCCGAAGCCCCGCCGTGGATAGGCGCGCTGGATGTCTTGATCATCGCCGGCGACGATCCCGGTGATCCGGCGTTGGTGAACGCTGCGGCCACCGGGGTACACCGGGGTGCGCGGGTGTTGGTGGTGGCCGCCGAGGAAGGGCCGCTGCGCGATGTGGCGGCCGGCCGCGCGGTGGTGCTTGCGCCCAGGCTGTGGGCTCCGGACGATTTCGGGTTCACCCGTTACCTGGCCGCCGGGCTGGCCGCGCTGCACATCGTGGCCGCGGGCATGCGGGTCGACCTGACCGCGCTGGCCGACGAACTCGACGCCGAGGCGCTGCGTAACAGCGCCGGGCGTGACCTGTTCACCAACCCGGCGAAAACGTTGGCCGACCGGATGTCCGGTGCAGACATCGTGCTTGCCGGTGACTCCGCGCCGACGCTGGTGCTGGCCCACCACGGTGCCGTCACCCTGCTGAGGCTGGCCGGGTTGGTGGTGGCCGCCGCCGGGTTGGCCGACGTGCTTGCCGCGGTGGGCAATGGACTGGGCGGCGCGGGTGCGGCGCGGTCTCTGTTCCACGACGAGGAGATCGACGGCCCACTGCCCAACCGGGTGCGGACCTTCGTGTTGACGACCGACACCGAACGCCCGGTGATCGCAGCCCGTGTCAGCGGATTCGACGACGTCGCGGTGATCGGCGCCGAGGACGTCCCCGAGCTTGCCGGCACCACGCTGCCGGTCGGGCGTCCGGAACAACAACTGGCGATAATGGCCGTCCGGTTGGAGATGGCGGCTGTCTACCTGAAACTGGTTCGAGGTTAAACGAGTGCATCTGCTACGTCCAGCGGTGCGGACCTATGCCTGGGGTTCGCGCACGGCGATTGCCGAATTTACCGGAAGGCCAAGTCCTACAGCGCATCCGGAGGCCGAACTGTGGTTCGGCGCACACCCGGGGGATCCCGCGTGGCTGCAGACCGAGCACGGCGAGGAGTCGCTGTTGCAGGCCGTGCAGGACGATCCCGAGGGGCAACTGGGCAGCACCGCGGTAAGCCGGTTCGGTGACGCGCTGCCCTTTTTGGTCAAGGTGCTCGCCGCCGATGAACCGTTATCACTGCAGGCGCACCCGAGCGCGCAGCAGGCACAGGAGGGCTACGACCGCGAGGACCGTCTCGAGATCGCGGTCTCGGCCCCGACCCGCAACTACCGTGATCGCAGCCATAAACCTGAACTGCTGGTCGCGCTCGGCCAGTTCGACGCGTTGGCCGGCTTCCGGCCGGTGGCCCGCACCGTCGAATTGATGCGGGCGCTCGCGGTTTCCGATCTGGATCCCTTCATCAACCTGCTCTCGGACCAGTCGGATGCCGACGGTCTGCGGGCGTTGTTCACCACGTGGATCACCGCGCCGCAGCCCGATCTCGACGTGCTGGTGCCCGCCGTGCTCGACGGCGCGGTTCAGTACATCCGCTCGGGCAAGAAGACCTTCGCCGCGGAGGCCAAGACGGCACTGGAACTCGGGGAGCGCTATCCCGGTGATGCGGGGGTGCTGGCCGCCCTGCTGCTCAACCGCCTCAGCCTGGGGCCGGGTGAGGCCATCTATCTACCCGCCGGGAATCTGCACGCTTACCTGCATGGCATCGGTGTCGAGGTGATGGCCAACTCCGACAACGTGTTGCGTGGTGGGCTCACGCCCAAGCACGTCGATGTGCCCGAACTGTTGCGGGTGTTGGATTTCACGCCGACGCCGGAAGACCAGATGCGTCCCGAAACGGTCAGGGATGACACCGAATTGATCTACCGGACCCCGGCCCAGGAATTCGCGGTCTCGGTGCTGTGTGTGGATGGTGACCACCTCGGCCACGAGATCGACGCACAGTCGCGCCATGACGGGCCGCAGGTCCTGCTGTGCACCGAAGGGGCCGCCGTGGTGCACGCCAAGAGCGGCACGTTGACCCTCGAACGTGGGGCCGCCGCGTGGGTGGGCGCGGACGACGGCCCGATCCGGTTGACCGCCGGGGAGCCGACCAAGTTGTTCCGGGTGACCATCGGAATCTGACGGAAGGACAACGATGTCGACGGCGGGCAGCACCAAGGCGATCCTGGCTGCACTGACCGCCAACGCCGGCATCGCGATCGCCAAGTTCGTCGGATTCCTGATCACGGGCAGTTCGTCGATGCTGGCCGAGTCGGTGCACTCGGTGGCCGACACGTCCAACCAGGGACTGCTGTTGTGGGGACAGCGGGAAGCCCGCAAAGAAGCTGATTCGCTGCACCCGTTCGGCTATGGCCGGAGCAGGTACTTCTGGTCTTTCGTCGTCGCGCTGGTGCTGTTCTCGCTGGGCTCCCTGTTCGCGCTCTACGAGGGCTACCACAAGATCACCCACCCCGAAGCGCTCACCTCGCCGGTCGTCGCGGTGGTGATCCTGGCGGTGGCAATCTGCTTGGAAGGCTACAGCTTTCGCACCGCGATGGTGGAGTCGAAGCCGCTGCGGGGCTCGGGTAGCTGGTGGCGTTTCATCCACACCTCGCGCAATCCGGAATTGCCGGTGGTGCTGCTCGAAGACACCGGTGCCCTCATCGGCCTGGCCTTCGCGCTGGGTGGTGTCGGGCTGACCGTCCTGACCGGCGACCCGGTCTGGGACGGCGTCGGCACCGTGGCCATCGGAGTCCTTCTCGGCGCCATCGCGGTGATTCTCATGGTCGAGATGCACAGCCTGCTCATCGGCGAAGGGGCGACCGGCCGGGAAGGAGAGGCCATCCGTGCCGCTCTCGAGGGCACCGAGAACGTGGATCGGCTCATCCACATCCGCACCCAGTACCTGGGACCGGAGGAGATGCTCGTGGCGGCCAAGATTGCCTTGGCTCCCCGGCTGACGCTGTCCACCGTCGCGGCAACCATCGACGCGGCTGAGGCCGCGATACGTGCGGCCGTGCCTGCTGCGCGGGTGATCTACCTGGAGCCGGACCTGGACCGCTCGGCCTGATCCTGCAGTGCGACGGGATGATCGGGCGATCCGTTGCGGTGGCCCCGTTCGGCCAGCCACATCCGCATGTTGTTGCGGATGACGCGCACGACCAACCGGGGTGGCGGCGCGATGTAGAGGCTGTCCAGCAGGCTGGTGCGGCGCAGGAACCATTCGGCCAGCACCGGATCCGTCTCGGCAGCGCCAAGAAACTGGTCGAACAGGCTGTACATCGGCCCGTACCACCGCGGTCGGTTGCCTTCGGCACCGTGTGCCACCTGATCAGCGACCGAGTTCATGGTCCAGACCGGGAACGTGGTCCTGGCGGTTTTGCGCGCAAGCCGCGCGGCGATGTCCCGCTTACCGCTTGCCATCACCTCGCGCAGGTTGGCGGCCTGGACGGTGGACATCGTCACCCCCTGACCGAACGTCGGGTTGAGGCTGACGACCGCGTCGCCGAACGGCAGGATCCCGTCGGGGAACTTGTCGAGCCTGTCATAGCGGCGCCACTTGCTGGTCGGATACCGGTGGATCTTCAACTCGCTGACCGGCTCACCGGCGCGCAGCGCCGCGCTGATGTGTGGTGGCAAGGTGGTGTCGGCCTGATCGCAGACCGCGGCGAAGTCGTGGGGCGGTTCGGCCTTGGCAACCCCGAACGCCGTCACCGTCCAGATGCCGTCCTCGTGGAACAGCATGCCCATGCCCAGCCCCTCGTCATGGGAGGCGCTGACCAGAACCATCTTCTCGGCGATGAGCCCTTCGGGTATCCGCACCCGGTGCGACGCGTAGGTCACCCCGATCTTCACGGAGTCCTCACGGGGCGCCTCGAACCCCCACTGCTGCAACCACACCGGAAGGCGGCTGCCGCGTCCGGAGGCGTCGACCACGAGGTCGGCAGCAACGGTGCTGTCGTCGTCGAGCACCAGGCCGGTCACCCGGCCTGCGGCGGGATCGTAGGTGGGGTGGGAGACCCCGCGCTCGACGATGTCGACGTTGGGCAGTGCGCTGACCCGTTTGCGGATCTGCCACTCGAGCTGGCCGCGGCTCGGCACGTAGGCGGTGAAGTTGGACTCCAGAGTCTGGCCGGTGCCCAGTACGTGGCCGCCGGCGCTGAAGTGAATCGACTCCGGCTCGTTCTGCACGACCGGAACGCCCGCGGCGGCCATGTCCGCGAGGAGACCGCCGAACAGCTTTTCAAGCTCCTCGGCGCCGCGCGCCATCAGCAGGTGCACGTGCTGGCCCTGCGGTATGGCGGTGCGGTTGATCGGTTGGTCGGGCAGTTCGTCGCGTTCATACAGCGTCACGCGGTCGAAGTGGTCCGCCAGCACCCGGGCGGCACAAAGTCCGGCGATGCTGCCGCCGATGACGACAGCATGGTCTGACGAATGTGGGGAAGTCGTACTCATCGGTGCCCACCGTAATGGGAACATGGCCCCAACCCTGCACGAACGAAAGGCAACGGCACATATGACCGCCAGATGGCGTACCAAGTCCGTCGAGCAGTCGATTGCTGACACCGATGAGCCGTCGACCCGATTGCGCAAAGACCTCACGTGGTGGGATCTGACCGTTTTCGGCGTATCGGTGGTGATCGGTGCCGGCATCTTCACCATCACCGCATCGACCGCAGGAAACCTGACCGGGCCCGCGATCTCCATATCGTTCCTGATCGCCGCCGTGGCCTGCGGGCTCGCCGCGCTTTGCTATGCCGAATTCGCCTCCACGGTGCCGGTCGCGGGAAGCGCGTACACGTTTTCGTATGCAACGTTCGGTGAGTTCACCGCATGGATCATCGGGTGGGATCTGATCCTGGAGTTCGCGGTAGCTGCGGCGGTGGTCGCCAAGGGCTGGTCCAGTTACATCGGCACGGTGTTCGGCTTCGGCGGCGGGACGGTCGAGCTGGGCGGCGGGGTGACGCTGGACTGGGGCGCTCTGCTGATCATCGCCTGCGTCACGCTGCTGCTCGCGCGCGGCACCAAACTGTCGGCGATGTTCAGCCTGGTGATCACGGTCATCAAAGTGGTGGTGGTGCTGCTGGTGGTGGTGGTCGGATCGTTCTACATCAAGGCGGCCAACTACACGCCGTTCCTCCCGCCCGCTGAGGCCGGCGAGGGCGGTAGCGGCGCAGAGCAGTCGTTGTTCTCACTGTTGACCGGCGCCGAGGGTAGTCACTACGGGTGGTACGGCCTGCTGGCCGGCGCATCGATCGTGTTCTTTGCGTTCATCGGTTTCGACATCGTGGCGACCACTGCCGAGGAGACCAAGAATCCTCAGCGCGACGTGCCGCGCGGCATCCTCGGCTCCCTGGCCATCGTCACCGTGCTCTATGTGGCGGTGGCCGTGGTGCTGTCGGGCATGGTGTCCTACACCGTGTTGCGGGACGCAGGCAACGACGCCAATCTCGCGACCGCCTTCCGCGAGAACGGCCTCGACTGGGCGGCGACGGTGATCTCGATCGGGGCGCTGGCCGGTCTGACCACCGTGGTGGTCGTGCTGATGCTGGGCCAGACCCGGGTGCTGTTCGCGATGTCGCGCGACGGCTTGATGCCGCGCCGGCTGGCCAAGACCGGAACGCACGGCACGCCGGTCCGCATCACCGTGATCGTCGGCCTGCTGGTCGCGGTCGCGGCCTCGGTGTTCCCGATGGACAAGCTCGGGGAAATGGTGAACATCGGCACGCTGTTCGCGTTCGCGTTGGTATCTGCCGGGGTGATCGTGTTGCGGCGGACCCGTCCGGATCTGCCGCGCGGGTTCCGCACGCCGTGGGTGCCCTGGCTGCCGATCGCGGCGATCGTGGCCTGCGTGTGGCTGATGCTGAACCTGACCGGGCTGACCTGGATGCGGTTCTTCATCTGGATGGCCATCGGCGTCGTGGTGTATCTGCTCTACGGCCGGCGCCATTCCGCGTTCGCCCGCAAGGACGGTACGGACGTGTCCGCCGCGGTGTAAGTCCGCGGCTTCTCAAGCTCTGTCTCCTCGCGGGACCCTTCGCGCGCCAAAGTGGTTTACAAAACACGTGTCAATGTCTAGACAGCGGACATATTGATATCTATAGTCAAGGCATTGCAGTGACAGCTCTCACAAAAGGAGGCTCGCCGTGGTGGCGGAACTATCGGGTGGCCCGGAGATATCCGATGTGCGGCAGTGGCGCGACAAGAAGCGGTACCTGTGGCTGATGGGGCTGATCGCCCCGACCGCGTTGTTCGTGATGCTGCCGCTCGTCTGGGCGTTCAACCAGTTCGGTTGGCACGTGGCGGCGCAGGTGCCGCTGTGGATCGGACCGATCCTGCTCTACGTCCTGCTGCCCGCGCTGGACCTGCGATTCGGCCCGGATGGACAGAATCCGCCCGACGAGGTGATGGAGCAGCTGGAGAACGACAGGTACTACCGGTACTGCACCTACGTCTACATCCCGTTCCAGTACGCCAGCGTCATCATCGGCGCCTACCTGGTCACTGCATCGGACCTGAGCTGGCTGGGTTTCGACGGTGGTCTGGGTTGGCCCGCCAAGATCGGTGTCGCACTGTCGGTGGGCGTGCTCGGCGGGGTCGGCATCAACACCGCACATGAGATGGGCCACAAGAAGGATTCGCTGGAACGCTGGCTGTCCAAGATCACCCTTGCCCAGACCTGGTACGGCCACTTCTACATCGAGCACAACCGTGGCCACCACGTGCGGGTGGCCACCCCGGAGGACCCGGCATCGGCCCGCTTCGGCGAGACGTTCTGGGAGTTCTTGCCGCGCAGCGTGTTCGGCAGCCTGCGTTCGTCGTGGCAGTTGGAGGCGCAGCGGCTGCGCCGTCAGGGCAAGTCACCATGGCACTGGTCCAATGATGTGCTCAACGCATGGGCGATGTCGGTGGTGTTCTGGGGTGTGTTGACCGCGATCTTCGGCGTCGGCGTCATTCCGTTCATGGTGATCCAGGCCGCCTACGGGTTCAGCCTGCTGGAATCGGTGAACTACCTGGAGCACTACGGCCTGCTGCGGCAGAAGACCTCAAGCGGTCGCTACGAGCGGTGCGCGCCGGTGCACAGCTGGAACTCCGACCACATCGTCACCAACCTGTTCCTGTACCACCTGCAGCGGCACAGCGATCACCACGCCAACCCGACACGCCGGTACCAGACGTTGCGCAGCATTGACGGCTCGCCCAACCTGCCCAGCGGCTACGCGTCGCTGATCGGGCTGACCTACCTGACGCCGCTGTGGCGCCGGTTGATGGATCACCGCGTGCTGGAGCACTACGACGGCGACATCACCCGCGTGAACATCCAGCCCCGGCTGCGCGAGAAGGTGCTGGCCCGCTATGGGGCTGTCGAGGAGCCGACAGCATGAGCGCGTTTGCTTGCCCGGGCTGTGGCTACGTGTATGACGAGGCCAAAGGCGCTCCGCGCGAAGGCTTCCCGGCAGGAACACCGTTCAGCGAGGTACCCGATGACTGGTGCTGCCCCGACTGTGCGGTGCGCGAGAAAGTCGATTTCGAAGCGATAGGAGTATCGAAATGAGTGAGCCGTACAAGCTGTTCGTCTGCATCCAGTGCGGATTCGAGTACGACGAGGAGAAGGGCTGGCCCGAGGACGGCATCGCACCGGGTACCCGGTGGGACGAAATCCCCGAGGATTGGAGCTGCCCGGACTGCGGCGCGGCCAAGTCTGATTTCGAGATGGTAGAGGTTGCCCGGCCGTGACCTATATTGTCGCGCGTGTGAGTCGGCCGCGTGACAAGCAACGCATCCCGTATGCGGAGGCGTCGAGGGTGCTGCTGCGTGATTCGATTCTCGACGGCATGCGCGAACTGCTACTGACCCGGGACTGGTCGGCGATCACGCTGTCGCACGTGGCCAAGGCCGCCGGTATCAGCCGGCAGACGATCTACAACGAGTTCGGCTCCAGGCAGGGCCTGGCCGAGGGCTACGCGATGCGACTGGCCGATCGGCTCGTCGACGCGGTGGACGATGCGATCAACAACAACGTCGGCGATGTCTACGCCGCGTTCCTCGAGGGATTCCGCGCCTTCTTCCTGGAGTCGGCGGCCGATCCGCTGGTGATCTCGCTGCTCACCGGCGCCTCGAAACCGGACCTGCTGCAGATCATCACGACCGGCAGCGGGCCGATCATCTCCCGGTGTTCGCAGCGGCTCACCGGGACCTTCCAGCACAGCTGGGTGAAGGCCAGTGACGAGGACGCCGGGGTGCTCGCGCGGGCCATTGTGCGATTGGCGATGAGTTATGTCTCCATGCCGCCGGAGGCGAATCACGATGTGGCCGGTGACCTGGCCCGACTTATGACTCCCTTCGCCGAGCGCTACGGTGTCATCGAGCAGAATTAGTGGCCCGCATATCGCGGTCGCTAATGTGTAAATTGGCTAAGTAATTGCGACGCGCGCACGAGTAAGGAACCAGATGACCACCACGGAGCAGCAGCTCACGCCCGATGTACGTAACGGAATTGATTTCAAGGTGGCGGATCTGTCGCTGGCAGAGTTCGGCCGCAAGGAGATCCGGCTGGCCGAACACGAGATGCCCGGCCTGATGGCCCTGCGCCGTGAGTATCACGACGTGCAGCCGCTCAAGGGCGCCCGGGTCTCCGGTTCGCTGCACATGACCGTGCAGACCGCGGTGCTGATCGAGACTCTGGTGGCTCTCGGTGCCGAAGTTCGTTGGGCCTCGTGCAACATCTTCTCCACCCAGGACCATGCCGCGGCCGCTGTCGTCGTCGGCCCGCACGGCACTCCCGAAGAGCCCAAGGGTGTGCCGGTGTTCGCCTGGAAAGGCGAGAGCCTGGAGGAGTACTGGTGGGCGGCAGAGCAGATGCTCACCTGGCCGAACGAACCAGCCAACATGATCCTCGACGACGGCGGCGACGCCACCATGTTGGTGCTGCGCGGCGCCGAGTGGGAGAAGGCCGGAGTGGTCCCCCCCGCCGAGGACGACGACTCGGCCGAGTGGAAGGTCTTCCTGGCGCTGGTGAGCAAGCGCTTCGAAACTGAGAAGGACAAGTGGACCAAGATCGCCGCGTCGGTCCAGGGCGTGACCGAGGAGACCACCACCGGTGTGCTGCGCCTCTACCAGTTCGCCGCGGCCGGTGAACTGGCCTTCCCGGCGATCAACGTCAACGACTCGGTCACCAAGAGCAAGTTCGACAACAAATACGGCACGCGGCACTCGCTGATCGACGGCATCAACCGCGGCACCGACGTGCTGATCGGCGGCAAGAAGGTGCTGATCTGTGGCTACGGCGATGTCGGCAAGGGCTGCGCGGAATCGCTGGCCGGCCAGGGCGCGCGCGTGCAGGTCACCGAGATCGACCCGATCAATGCGCTGCAGGCCCTGATGGACGGCTTCGATGTGGTGACCGTCGAGCAGGCGATCGGCAACGCCGACATCGTGATCACCTCCACGGGCAACAAGGACATCATCACCCTCGCACACATGAAGGCGATGAAGCACCAGGCCATCCTGGGCAACATCGGTCACTTCGACGACGAGATCCAGATGGCTGCCCTGGAGCGCTCCGGTGCCAAGCGCCTCAACATCAAGCCGCAGGTCGACCAGTGGACCTTCGATGACGGCAAGTCGATCATCGTGCTCTCCGAAGGCCGGCTGCTGAACCTGGGCAACGCGACCGGGCACCCGTCGTTCGTGATGAGCAACAGCTTCTCCAACCAGGTGATCGCCCAGATCGAGCTGTGGACCAAGAACGACGAATACGACAACGAGGTCTACCGCCTGGCCAAGCACCTTGACGAGAAGGTGGCGCGCATCCACGTCGAGGCGCTCGGCGGGACGCTGACCAAGCTCTCCAAGGAGCAGGCCGAGTACATCAACGTCGACGTCGAAGGCCCGTACAAGCCGGAGCACTACCGCTACTGAGTTCCTGATGTAGCGCGAGCAGACGCTAAAGTGCCCAAAATCTCCGGATTTTGGGCACTTTAGTGTCTGCTCGCGCTGGAAGGGGTCAGCGGTGTCCGGGTGGCCTCGGCGCGTTGAGGTCAAAGCCCACACCCACCATGCGGATCACGAAGCACACCGCCGCCGCGCTCAAGGCGGCGAGCGTGCCCTGATGGCCGAAGCTGTAACCGGCCGCGGCGCACCCGGCGCCGATCAGCGCCGGAATGGCGTAGAGCTCGCTGCGCAGGACGGTGGGGATCCGGCCGATCATCACGTCGCGGATGGTCCCGCCGCCGACGGCCGTGACGGTGCCCACGATCATCGCCTGCGGGACACCGAATCCCAGGTCCAACGCCTTGTAGGCGGCCAGCACGGCGAACACACTCAACCCGATCGCGTCGAGCACGGTGATCGCCATCGCCAGGCGATCGAGCTTGCGGCTCAGACCGAACGCGACCAGGCCACCTCCTGCAGCCAGAGCCAGATAGCGCCAATCGACGAAGGTCGCGGGCGGTAACGCATCGAGCAGCACATCGCGGATCGTCCCGCCGCCCAGCCCGGTGAACATGCCGAGGGTGATGACACCGAAAATGTCGAGTCGTTCGGCGCGGACCGCGGTCAGCGCGCCGTTGAGCGCGAACGCGAACGTGCCGACGAGGTCGAGCACCAACAGCAGCGGAGTTTCGGTCGGCATGGCACGAGGTATACCTGACTTATGACCGCGCCATCGAAAGTCGCCGAAACGATGTTCGGTGGCCTGGCACAGATCCGGGGTTGGCAAGAGGATCTTTATCGTGATCTTCACCGGCACCCGGAGCTGTCCCACCATGAGAGGGAGACGGCAGGCAAGGTCCTCGAGCGCCTGCGCGGGTTCGGCTACGACGTGCACGACGGCATCGGCGGCACCGGAGTCGTCGGCGTGCTGCGCAACGGTCCCGGGCCCACGGTCCTGTTGCGGGCGGACATGGACGCGCTTCCCGTGGCGGAGGCGACGGGACTGGATTACGCGAGCACCGTGCGGACCACCGATGCCGACGGAAACGACGTACCGGTCATGCACGCCTGCGGGCACGATGTCCACGTCACCGCACTGCTCGGTGCGGCCCAACTGCTCGCCGACGGTGCCGGGCACTGGTCCGGCACGGCGGTGGCCCTGTTCCAACCGGCCGAAGAGACGGGCGACGGTGCCAAAGCGATGGTCGACGACGGTCTGACCACGCTGCTGTCATCGGTGGATGTGGCTCTGGCACAACATGTGCTGCCCTTTCCGGCGGGGTATGTCGGCACGCGTGCCGGTCCGATGCTGTCGGCCGCCGACAGCATGCGGATCACCGTCTACGGCCGCGGCGCGCACGGGTCCATGCCGCAGGCCGCGGTCGATCCCGTGGTACTCGCGGCGATGATCGTCGTGCGGTTGCAGACAGTCGTCGCCAGGGAAGTCGCTCCTGGCGACTCCGCGGTGCTGACCGTCGGCAGCATCCAGGCCGGAAGCAAGAGCAACGTGATCCCCGATCGTGCCGTATTGAAGCTGAACATCCGCACCTACAGTGAGCAGACACGCACCTCGATCCTCGACGCGATCCGGCGGATCGTCACCGCCGAATGCGAGGCATCCCGATCGCCCAGGGCGCCGGAATTCGAACTCTTTGATCGGTTTCCGTTGACCGACAACGACTCCGATACCACCTCACGCGTACGTGAGGCATTCAAGGCGTTCTTCGGGGAGCGCAGCCACGAGATGCCGCAGGGGTCGGCGAGCGAAGACTTCAGCGATATCCCGGTCGCGCTCGGCGTGCCCTACACCTACTGGGGCATCGGCGGTATCGACCCTGCGACTTACCAGAAGGCCCAGGACACCGGCCAGGTAGACCAGGACATCCCGGTCAACCACTCGCCGGAGTTCGCTCCGGTCATCCAGCCCACCCTCGACACCGCGACCCAGGCACTCGTAGTCGCCGCGCTGGCCTGGCTCGCGTCAGGATAGACGATGAACTGGGAATACAAAGCTGGCCTTGGGATGCTGACGGTCGCGCTGGTGGTGAGTGGCTGTTCGGACGATTCGGCCGCCAATCAGTCGACGACCGGGTCGACCACCACGTCGGCCACCGCGATGGCACCGGCAGGCGGGGCGGGCGTCGGGGTGGCGCAGGCCCAACAGGCGTTGCAAGCCGCCGCCCAGGCAGTGCCGAACGGTCGTGCCTTCGACGCGGAGCTGGAAACCGATGACGGCCAGCGGGTTTTCGATGTGAAGGTGGCCTCCGGCGGCAACGAGATCAAGGTAGTGGTGGACTCCGATGGCCGGCGCGTCATCTCGCAGAATCAGGCCGGCAAGCCCAGCGATGACGTCGCCAAAGTTGAAGGTGCCCAGGTCGATGCGGGTCGGGCGCTGCAGGCGGCGGCAGAACACGAACCCGGCACGACCTTCTCCGAAATGGAGATCGACACCAACCGTGATGGGGCGTTGGTCTGGCAGATCGAACTGAGGCGGGCCGACGGCTCGGAGGTGGAGGTCGACGTCGACGCCCGGAGCGGAAGCGTCGTCGCCAGTCGGTGACGCCATCGGGCCAATCGCGGAAACCGCTCCGGCGCCGCGTTGGGCTTGTTAGCGTTCCGGCCCATGGGGCGGGGGTTCATTTGTGTTGTCGTTGTCATGGTCTTGTTCGCCGGGTTGGCCCCCGGAGCGCGTGCCGACCCGAGCAATGACCATTGGGACCCGATCTTCAACGAGGACGAATACGTCGCGTTCTACACGCCACCTGATCCGCTGCCAGTGGGTGCGCCGGGTGATGTGATCAGATCGGAGCCGTCGCGACTCGTGCTGGAGCCGTCCGGCCAACTCGGCGCGATCATGGCCACCGGAACACGAATCATGTACCGCAGCACCGATGCCCGTGGTAATCCCATGGCGGTGACGGGCACCTACTTCGAGCCGTACAACGCCTGGCCGGGGCAGGGCCCGCGGCCGCTGATCGTCTACGGCCCCGGCACGCAGGGCCAGGGTGACCAGTGTGCGCCGTCGCGGCAGTTCAACCAGGGCATCCACTGGTCGCCGTGGCTGGACATCACATTCAACTACGAAGAGTTGTTCGTGGCGACGATGGTGGCCCGCGGATTCGCCATCGTGATGACCGACTATCAGGGGCTGGGGACGCCCGGGCTGCACACCTACGTCAACCGGGTCGCGGAGGGCAACGCGATGCTCGACGCGGGCCGGGCCGCCCGGCGTCTTGCCGACACCTCGCTGGATCCGCATGGACCCGTGGCATTTTGGGGATATTCCCAAGGCGGGGGAGCGGCGGCATCCGCGGCCGAGCTGGCCCCGTCATACGCGCCGGACCTGAATGTGGTCGGTACCTACGCGGGTGCCCCGCCCGCCGATCTCAAAGAGCTCTTTCCCTACGCGGACGGCAGCGCGCTGGTCGGAGTCGTCGGCTACGCGCTGAACTCGGTGATCACCACCTACCCGGAGTTCGAGGACGTCATCCGGTCGAAACTCACTCCGCGCGGGACTGATCTGCTGCAGAAAGTCCAGGATCAGTGCATTGCCGAGACGATCACCAAGTTCATGTTCCGGCACCTGCAGCCCTACTTCAATGTGGACATCTACCAGGCGGTCAATGAGGAGCCCTTCGCCACACTGTTCGACATGCAGCGCATCGGCCGACTGAAACCCAATGCGCCCGTGATGATCCTGAGCAACCGCTTCGACCCGCTGGTGCCGTGGACCGGCGCCAACCAACTGGGCCGCGACTGGTGTGCACAGGGCGCCGACGTCCAGTTCTGGACCAACGAGGAGCCGCCGTTCCTCAACAAACTGGTCATCAACCATGCACTGCCGATGCTCGTCGACGGCGAACGCGCGATGCAGTGGATTGCCGACCGCTTCAACGGATTACCGACCACACCCAACTGCGGGGAGTTCTAAGTCGCGCTGGTTCGTCGAACGTGAAGTAGATTGCGAGAAATCTCGAAAACCTCGCGATCTTCTTCACGTTGGCAAGGGGATAGGCTGCGACGCGTGCTCATCGTGATCGAAGGCGTCGACGGCGCAGGCAAGCGCACCCTGACCAATGGCCTGCGGGCCGCGTTCGAGGCCGCCCACAAGTCAGTCGGCGTCCTGGCGTTTCCGCGGTACGGCAGGTCCGTGGAGGCTGACCTGGCGGCCGAGGCACTGCACGGCGGACATGGCGACCTCGCCGACTCCGTCTATGCGATGGCCACGCTGTTCGCGTTGGACCGGGCCGGTGCCCGCGAGGAGATCGCACACCTGCAGGCCGCTCATGACGTCGTCATCCTGGACCGCTACGTCGCATCCAACGCGGCCTACAGTGCTGCCCGGTTGCATCAGGGGGCCGAGGGTGACGCGGTCGAATGGGTGCGGGCGCTCGAGTTCGACCGGCTGAAACTGCCGGTGCCGGACTGGCAGGTGCTGCTGAACGTATCCACCGAATTGGCCGCCCAGCGGGCCGAGCACCGTGCCAACACGGAGGCCGATCGCGCCAAGGACGCCTACGAACGTGACGGCGGTCTGCAGCGGCGAACCGGCGAGGTCTATCGTGTCCTGGCCGCCGCCGACTGGTGCGGCCCGTGGGCGCTGGCGGGCCCCGATGTGGATCCGGCGGTCCTGGCAGGCCGGTTAAGCAGCGGATAAAGCCACGACACCGGCGTGTGGTAGCCGAGTTTTATCGCAATCTGGTGACACCATGGACACCATGAGGCAAAGGATTCTTGTCGTCGACGACGACCCATCGCTGGCCGAGATGCTCACCATCGTTCTGCGTGGCGAGGGTTTCGACACCGCGGTCATCGGCGACGGCAGCCAGGCGCTCACCGCGGTTCGTGAACTGCGGCCCGATTTGGTTTTGCTGGACCTGATGTTGCCGGGCATGAACGGCATCGACGTGTGCCGTGTGCTGCGCGCCGATTCCGGTGTGCCGATCGTGATGTTGACGGCCAAGACCGACACCGTTGACGTGGTGCTGGGCCTGGAGTCCGGTGCCGACGACTACGTGATGAAGCCGTTCAAGCCGAAGGAGCTGGTCGCGCGGGTGCGGGCGCGGCTGCGCCGTAACGAGGACGAGCCGGCGGAGTTGCTGTCGATCAGCGATGTCGAGATCGACGTGCCCGCGCACAAGGTGACCCGGCAGGGCGAGCAGATTTCGCTGACACCGCTGGAGTTCGACCTGCTCGTGGCGTTGGCGCGCAAACCGCGGCAGGTGTTTACTCGTGATGTGCTGCTCGAACAGGTGTGGGGATATCGCCACCCCGCTGACACCCGTTTGGTGAACGTGCATGTCCAGCGGTTGCGGGCCAAGGTCGAGAAAGACCCGGAGAACCCGCAGGTGGTGTTGACCGTTCGAGGAGTGGGATACAAGGCCGGACCCCCGTGATCTTCGGGTCCAGACGCCGTATCCGCGGGCGCTGGCGTTCCGGCCCACTGTTACGCGGATTGGGGACGCTGGGCCGCGCCCTGAGTCTGGTCTGGCGACGCTCGCTGCAAGTACGCGTGGTGACGCTGACGCTGGGGCTTTCGCTTGCCGTCATCCTTGTGCTGGGCTTCGTGCTGACCAGCCAGATCACCGATCGGATCCTCGAAGTCAAGGTGAAGGCCGCCACCGAAGAGGTGGACCGGGCCCGTAATACGGTCACCGGCATCGTGGGCGGGGAGGAATCCCGGTCGTTGGACAGCAGCCTGCAGCTGGCGCGCAACACCCTCATCGACCGCAAGGCCGATGTGGGCGCCGGCCTGGCCGGTACGTTCGACGCGGTGCTGGTGGTTCCGGGCGACGGTCCGCGCGCGGCCACCGCCGCGGGCCCGGTGCAGCAGATCCCCGACGCGCTGCGTGATTTCGTCAAAGCCGGGCAGGTCAGCTACCAGTACGCGACGGTGCGTACCGACGGATTCTCCGGTCCGGCGCTCATCGTCGGCAGCCCGACATCGTCATCGGTGCCCAACCTTGAGCTGTACCTGATCTTCCCGCTGAACAACGAGGAAAGCACCATCTCGCTGGTGCGCGGCACCATGCTGACCGGTGGAGTGGTCCTGCTCGGTCTGCTCGCCGCCATCGCGCTGGTGGTGGCCCGGCAGATCGTGCAACCGGTGCGCTCTGCCTCACGCATCGCCGAACGGTTCGCCGAGGGGCACCTCACCGAGCGGATGCCGGTGCGCGGCGAGGACGATATGGCGCGTCTCGCGGTGTCGTTCAACGATATGGCCGAAAGCCTCTCGCGACAGATCCAGCAGCTGGAGGAATTCGGTAATCTGCAGCGCCGCTTCACCTCTGACGTCAGCCACGAGCTGCGTACGCCGCTGACCACGGTGCGGATGGCCGCCGACCTGATCTATGACCACAGCGAGGATCTCGATCCCGCGCTGCGCAGGTCCACCGAGCTGATGGTCAGTGAGCTGGACCGCTTCGAGACACTGCTGGCCGATCTGCTGGAAATCTCCCGTCACGACGCCGGTGTCGCCGAATTGTCGGTCGAGTCGGTGGATCTGCGCTCGACGGTGCAGAGCGCGCTGGACAACGTCGGGCACCTCGCCGCCGACGCCGAGGTCGACCTCGATGTGGACATGCCCGGTGACGAAGTGATCGCCGAGGTGGATCCCCGCCGGGTGGAACGTATCCTGCGCAACCTCATCGCCAACGCCATCGACCACGCCGAACGCAAACCCGTCCGGATCCGGATGGCCGCCGACGAAGACACCGTCGCGGTGACGGTCCGCGACTTCGGTGTCGGGCTGCGCCCCGGTGAGGAGAAACTGGTGTTCAGCCGATTCTGGCGCTCGGACCCGTCGCGGGTTCGCCGGTCCGGCGGCACCGGGCTTGGCCTGGCCATCAGCATCGAGGACGCCCGCCTGCATCAGGGCAGGCTCGAAGCCTGGGGCGAACCGGGCAAGGGCGCCTGCTTCCGGCTCACCCTGCCGCTGATCCGTGGACACAAGGTGACGACCAGCCCGCTGCCACTCAAACCTGCTCAGCCCCAACGTAACCCGCGGCAACCCAGTCAAAACCGCGCGCCGGCGGAGGAGAACGTGTGAAGCGTCTGCTGACGGCGTTGATCATGATCGTCGGCCTGGTCGTCGTGACGGCCGGTTGCGCCGGGATACCCAGTTCCTCATCACCACAGGCGATCGGCACGGTCGACAGGCCCGCGCCCCCGAGCCTGCCCAAACCGACACCCGACATGGATCCCGACGTGCTGCTGCGGGAATTCCTCAAAGCCACCGCCGATCCCGCCAACCGGCACCTGGCAGCGCGTCAGTTCCTCACCGAATCCGCCTCGAGTTCCTGGGACGACGCAGGCAGCGCACTGTTGATCGACCGGGTGGTGTTCGTCGAAACCCGTAGTTCGGATCGGGTTTCGGTCACCATGCGCGCCGACATCCTGGGCTCCCTATCGGATATGGGAGTGTTCGAGACGGGGGAGGGGGCGCTGCCCGATCCGGGCCCGATCGAACTGGTTCAGACATCCGGCGGCTGGCGTATCGACCGGCTGCCCAACGGAGTTTTCCTTGACTGGCAGCAGTTTCAGTCCACGTACAAGCGCTACACCCTGTACTTCGTCGACCCGACCGGAACCACAGTCGTGCCCGACCCGCGCTACGTGGCGGTATCCGACCCCGACCAACTCGCCACCGAGCTCATCTCCAAACTGATCGCCGGACCGCGCCCTGAGATGGAACGGGCGGTGCGCAACCTGGTCGGATCGCCGTTGCGACTGCGGGGTCCGGTGACCCGCGCCGACGGCGGGAAGACCGGCATCGGACGGGGCTACGGCGGTGCCCGGATCGACCTGGACAACCTCTCGACCACCGATCCGCACAGCCGCCAACTTCTTGCCGCCCAGATCATCTGGACGTTGTCGCGGGCCGGTATCCGCGGACCCTACGTGATCAACGCCGACGGTGCGCCGCTCGACGACCGGTTCGCCGACGGCTGGGAGACCTCCGACGTCGCTGCCACCGACCCCGGCGCGGCACCTGGCGCAGCGGCCGGACTGCACGCCCTGGTGAACGGATCGCTGGTGTCGTTGGACGGGCAGCGGACGACGCGGGTGCCCGGCGCGTTCGGGCAGGCGCCCAATCAGGTTTCCGCCGCGGTGTCACGTAACGGTCAGGACGCGGCGTCGGTGGTGGTGCTGCCCGGCGCCCCGGAAGCCACTGCGGCGACGTTGTGGATCGGACCGCTCGGCGGCAGTACGGCTCAGGCCATGGAGGGCCGGACGCTGTCGCGGCCCAGTTGGTCACTGGACCAGGCGGTCTGGGTGGTGGTCGACGGCATCAACGTGGTGCGCGCCTTCCGGGACGCTTCCGGCGCCCCCGCGCGGATACCGGTCGATTCGGCGGCGGTGTCCAGCCGTTACCCGGGCCCGATCACCGAACTGCAATTGTCCCGCGACGGCACCCGTGCGGCGATGGTGATCGGTGGGCAGGTGATCCTGGCGGGCATCGAGCAGACCCAGGACGGCCAGTTCCTGATGACCTATCCGCGGCGGCTCGGCTTCGGGCTCGGCAATTCGGTGGTGTCGCTGTCGTGGCGCACCGGTGACGACATCGTGGTCAGCCGCACCGATCCGCAGCATCCGGTGTCCTACGTCAACCTGGACGGGGTGAACTCCGACGGGCCCAGCCGCAATCTGCAGATGCCGGTGACGACGGTGACCGCCAATCCGTCGACGGTGTACGTGGCGGATCAGCGTGGCGTGCTGCAGCTTTCGTCCTCGGGAACCGCAGACAATGCGGGTTGGAAGGAAGTGGGGCCGCTGATGGTCGGCGGCTCGGTTCCGGTGTTGCCCGGCTGAACGCGCGCGTTACAGTCGCTCGGCCGTGTCGCCGCTGTCGGCCAGTGAGGTGCCGATCCGTGCCATGACCTCGGGACGCTTACGCAAAGTGTGCAGCAGCAGACCGACTCCGATGGCGATCCAGGCGAGATAGACGAACGGCAGCGCGCCGTAGATGCCGCTCTGCAGTGGCCACACCGTCTTGTACAGCGGATAGAGGAACACGATCGAGCCCACCACACCCAGCACCCCGTGCCGGAACCAGTGAAACTCGCCGATGCGCCGCATGTACCGCACCAGCCCGAAGTTGGTGAAGATGTAGGACACCAGGAACGCGATGGAGATCAGGAACCCGAAATAGCCCCACACGTTGAACGGACCGACCAGAAACGCCAGCGGCACACCGAGCGCCATCGACAACACGCCCATCACCGCGATGGCGACGACGGGGGTGTGGCGGGCAGAGACCGTGGCCAGTCGACGGGGCAGCACCTGCTCCCGCCCCAGCGTGTACAGAACCCGTGCGCCGGCCAGGAACGCGGTCTGACTGAAGGCCAGAATGCTGCTCACCGTGGCGAGCACGACGACGGCGAGTCCGACTTCGCCCCAGTAGGTCTGGGCGATCGTCTGCAGCGGTGCCGGGTCCTCGCCGAAGGCGGTCATGTTGTCGATCCCGTAGCCGTACACCATGGCGTAGGCCACCACCAGGTAGAAGACCGGGACGACGACGGCGGCCGCCCACAGCCCGCGGGGAATCTGGCGTTTGGGTTCCTTGACCTCCAGTCCCAACGTCGCGCCCTCTTCGATGCCGACATGTGACAGCACGGCGTAGGTCATCGCCAGGCCGACCCCACCCAGGCCCAGCGACCCGGCGGAGGAGACCTGGAAAGGTGTGACGCCGAAACCGGCGCCGGCCTGTGGACCGGTGATGAAGATCCACAGCGCCAGGGCGAGTAGGACGATGATCTCGAACGCCAGCAGGGCCAGGGCGGCGTGCAGCGACTGGGTGATCCCGAGGTAGGCGAGCACACACACGTAGGCCAGGGCCAGAAAGGTGAAGACCCACCACGGGACACTCACGTCGAACTGGGTGCTGAGCCATTCCTGCACCCACCCGCCGAACACGGCGAACCCGGCCGCCGAAAAGACCAGGTACGCACCGATGAACACCCAGCCGTAGACGAACCCGAGGTTGGGTCCCCACGCTTTGGAGTTCCACGTGTACAGCCCTCCCGAGGTGGGCAGGCGTTTGGAGAACTCCGCGAACGTGTTGACCAGCACCAGGATTCCCGGCCACACCAGCAGGAATGCCAAAACCAATGCGGCTCCGGCGAACTGACCCATGAATTGCAGATTCAATGCAATCACCGAGGCGGGTCCGCAGCCGGCCACCGAAAGGATGGCGACCTGTTTCCAGTTGATCCCGGCGCGTCGCAGGCCCGGATCGGCGGTCGTGTGCGCCGAGGTGATCTGTGCGTTGACGTCACTGGCTTCCGGCATTGCGCACCTTCCTTTTTCGGTGGGGCAGGAGAGGTCGGGAACTACATGGTTTCGAGGTAGCGGGCGACTTCCCAGTCGGTCACCGCCAGGGACTGGGCCTGCAGCTCTGCCCGTTTCATCTGCACGTAGTGGTCGACGAAGTCGTCGCCGAACCAGTCGCGGGCGGGCCGGCTGACCTCCAGCAGGTCCACGGCCGCGCCCAGGTCGGTCGGCAGCACGGCCGACGGGTCCGGCTGCCTGCCGTAGATGTCGTGCTGGTCGAGGTCGCCGGGGTCGATCTTGTTGGCCAGTCCGTGCAGCCCGCCCGCCAGCACGGCCGCGGTGGCGATGTACGGGTTGGCGTCTCCGCCGGGTTGTCGATGTTCGAGTCGGGTGCCACGCTCACCGTCGCGGATGACGCGGAGCCCGACCGAGCGGTTGTCGACGCCCCAGGTCGCGGTGGTGCCGGCCCACGAGTAGGGCGTGTACCGGCGGTAGGAGTTGGGTGTCGGGGCCATCAGTGCGGTGAATTCACGCATCGTGCGCAGGATTCCGCCGGCGAAATACCGCATGGTGTCCGACAACTGATCCGGATCGTCCTGGTCGTAGAACACTCCGCGGCCGGCCTCGTCACGCAGGCTCACATGGACGTGGCAGCTGTTTCCCGCCCAGTTGGTGTTCGGCTTGGCCATGAACGTGGCCAGCAGGTCGTTGCGCGCCGCGATCTCCTTGATGCCGGACTTGAACAGGAAGGCGTCGTCGGCGGCGGTCAGACTGGGCCCGTAGTGCAGCGTGATCTCGAACTGGCCCGGCCCGGTTTCGGGGTTGCACGCTTCGATGGGCAGGCCGTAGTCGAGCATCTGGGTGCGGATGATCGAGCCGATGTCTTCCTGCAGTGAACCGAGAACCACGCCGTAGGTACTGGGCAGTTCCTGCAGCGGCACCAATTCGTCGGGCCGCTTGTGGTGCGGCGTGCCCGCCTTCTCGCGCAGCAGGTAAAACTCCAACTCCAAGGCGCTGTGCGGCTCGTATCCCATGTCCCGCGCGCGCGAAACCACCTGGCGCAGCAGCCCGCGCGGTGAAATGGGCACCGTCCCGCCGCCTCCGGGCAGGTGCCAATCGCACACGAACAGCGCGGTGCCGGGATGCCAGGGCACGATCCGCACCGTGTTCAGGTCCGGCACGGTGAGGATGTCCGGATAGCCCTCGCGTTCGGTGGGGAAGTAGCCCGTGTGGCCCTCGGGCCTGGTGACGAGGTCGGATTCGTCGACGTGCATCACCCAGAACACATCGCACATCGGCATGCCGTGCTCGAGCACCTCGGCGAGCCCGTTGAGCGGAATTCGCTTGCCCCGCATCACACCGTGGGTATCGCACCCGCCCAACACCACGGTGGTGATGTTCTGTGCCTGCAACTGTGCCAGGACTTCGGAGGCGGTCGTTGCGTTGACGGTAGCGGTCACGGTTGTGCCCCTTTACCAATTGGGCTGGGGCGGCGCCCCAGCAGAAATCCCTCATAGCCGCGGGCCGCGACCTGCTCACATTCCTGTCGGTACTGCCCGCACCCGGCGACGTAGGGCATGAATGTGCGCGGCTTCCCGGCGATGTTGGCGCCCAGGTACCAGGAGTTCGCCTTCGGGTAGAGCGTGTCGGCGGCGAGTTCGGCGACGTGGTCCATCCAGCGGTCCTCGGCCTCGGGCGCCGCCTCGATGCGGTCCTCACCTTGACGGCGAAGGTGCGTCAGGCAGTCGGCAATCCAGTCCACGTGCTGCTCGATGGACACCAGCATGTTGCTGAGCACCGACGGGCTGCCCGGTCCGGTGATCATGAACAGGTTCGGGAACCCGGCCGACTGCAGGCCCAGCAGGGTACGGGGACCGTGCGCCCACTTCTGCTTGAGCGACTCACCGTCGGTGCCGCGGATGTCGATGTCGGCGAGTGCCCCGGTGATGGCGTCGAAGCCGATCGCGAACACGATGAGATCGACGTCGATATGCCGGTCGCGCAACTGGATTCCGGTTCTGGTGACGTGCTGGATCGGGTTGGTCTTCGCGTCGACGAGCTCGACGTTGTCGCGGTTGTAGGTTTCGAAATACCCGATGTCGGTGCAGGTCCGCTTGGTGCCGATGTGGTGTTGCGGGCTGAGCAGTGCCGCGGTGCGGGGGTCGCGGACGATCTCGCGGATCTTGGCGCGGGCGAAGTCCTGAGCCTGCCGGTTGGCCCGCTCGTCGGTGAAGAAGTCGGTGAAGGCGGCCGACAGTGAGTTGATGCCACCGCGTTGCCAGCCCTCCTCGTAGCGTGCGCGGCGCGCTTCTGCCGTGACGTCGAAGGTGGTCCGGGTCGGCGGAGGATGCGGTACCCCGGCGTCGGAATGCTCGCAGATCCGGCGGCGCCGGCTGAATTCACTGATGGCCGCGTCGAGTTCGTCGTCGGTGAGCGGGCGGTTGTGCGCCGGCATGCTGTAGTTGGGCGTGCGTTGCAGTACGTAAAGTTGCCGCGCCACGGCGGCGATACGTGGGATGGCCTGGATACCCGAGGATCCTGTCCCTACCACCGCGACCGTCTTTCCGGTGAAGTCGACGGGTTCGTGCGGCCACTGCCCGGTGTGGTACCACTCTCCGGTGAAGTCGCCCAGCCCCGGGAAGTCGGGCTGCTGTGCCACCGACAGGCATCCCGTGGCCATCACGCAGTACGTGGCCCGCACCGTGTGTCCGGTGTCGCAGTGCAGAATCCACTCGTTGGCGGCTTCGGTCCAGACGGCGGTGCGGACCGTGGTGGAAAAGGTGATGTCCTTGCGGAGGTCGAACCGGTCGGCGGTGTGTCCGATATAGGCCAGGATCTCCGGCTGCGCCGCATAGCGTTCCCGCCACCGCCAGTCCCTGGTGAGTTGCTCGTCGAAAGAATAGGAATAGTCGATGCTTTCGATGTCGCAGCGTGCTCCCGGATAGCGATTCCAGTACCAGGTGCCACCGACGTCGTCGCCGCGTTCGAGGATATGCGCGGTCAGGCCCAGACCGCGCGCACGGTGCAGCATGTACAACCCCGAGAAGCCCGCCCCGACGATGATCACGTCGACGCGTTCGGGAGTGCGGTGGTCTCCCGGAGACCGTCTTGCGGGCTGCGCAGACATGTGTCTCCTAACCGGCCGTCGAGGTGAGTTGGCGGCCCTGCAGTGACAGGGCGGTGGCGAACGCGTGGTGGACCTCGGTGCGTTCCCATGGGTGCGGGGACACCGTGATGAAGTAGTCGGCGAGCGCCATATCGGTCAGTCGGTCCAGATCGGTCTCGGCGAGCCCGAGGTCGGCGAGAACCGGGAACTCCAGTTCGGCCAGCAGGGACCGGACCGCGGTCACCAGCCGTGTGCCGTCGGTGGTGCCGTCGGCGGGCAGGCCCCACGCGTCGGCGACCCGCTCGAGTTGTGCTGGGACATGGCGGCGTTCCCGTTCCAATGTCTCGACCAGGACCAGTCCGATGGTCAGTCCGTGGGGTGCACCGGTCAATCCACCGATCGCCTGGCCCAGCGAATGTTCGGCCGTACAGTCCGAGATGTTCATCGCGAGGCCCGCCATCATCGCGCCGCACGCCATGTTGGATCGGGCGGCGGTGTCGCTGCCGTCGCGGACGGCGGCGGCCAGAGAAGTGCCCATCAGGCGCACGGCTTCGAGCGCGATGGCGTCGCCGATGGGTGTGCGCACCTTGGCGACCGTAGCGGCGATGGCCTGTGCCAGGGCGTCGATTCCGGTATTGGCGGTCATGGCCGGTGGCATGCTCCAGGTCAGCACGGGATCGACAACGGCGTACTGGGCCCGCAGGTTCGGGTGTGCGATGCCGGCCTTGCGTCCGGCCGCGGGGTCGGACACCACTGATCCGCCGGACACCTCGGATCCGGTGCCTGCCGTCGTCGGCACCGCGAACAACGGTATGACGGGAGCGGGGTAGACCCGCTCGGAGTCGAGGAATTCGGCGAATGACGACCCCTGCTGGTGGCAGAGTCGCGCGGCTTTGGCCGTATCGATCACCGATCCGCCGCCGAGCGCGACGAGGGCGCCGACCTCTTCGGTGCGCATCCGCGCCGTGGTGTCGTCCACCATCGCGATCGTCGGTTCGCCCGGCGGTTTCTCCAATCTGACGACGGACAGGCCGGAGCCCTCCAGGGTGCTCAGCACGTCGGCCACGGCCGGGTTGTAGGTCTCGATGTCCTGGTCGGTGAGTACCAGGACGCGGGTCGCACCGGCGGCCCTGACGAGGTCCGGCAGTGTGTGGGCGACACCATCGCCGAAGCTCACCCGGACGGGCAGGTGGTTGGCGAAGGAGCTGACGGGGGTTGTGGTCACGATTCTCCAGGGTTCTTCGTCGAGATGAAGACGTTCTTTGTCTCGGTGTAGGCGAGCGGGGCGTCCGGGCCGAGTTCGCGGCCGAGGCCGGACTCCTTGAACCCGCCGAACGGGGTGTGCACCCGCACCGAGCTGTAGGAGTTCACTGCCAGCGCGCCGGCATCGATCGCGCGTGCCATCCGCAGGGCACGCGCGACATCGGCCGTCCACACCGACCCGGACAAACCATAGGGCGTGGTGTTGACCCGTTGCGTCACTTCGGCTTCGGAGTCGAACGGCAGCACGCACACGACGGGCCCGAAGATCTCGTCGCGCGCGCAGGGATGGTCGTCTTCGATGGGGTGGAGCACTGTCGGGGGAAACCAGAACCCTGGTCCGTCGGGTGCGGTCCCCTGGAACGCGACCGGAGCCCAGTTCACGTACGAGGTGACTTTGCTCCGATGTTGCGCCGAGATCAACGGGCCCATCTGTGTCGACTCGTCGAGCGGATCGCCGACGCGCAGTGCGGTCGTCGCGTCCCGCAGGTGGTCGAGGAATTCGTCGAGAACCCGGCGGTGCACGAAGACCCTTGAGCGCGCACAACAGTCCTGCCCGGCGTTGCCGAATACGCCGCCGACCAGCCCGTGCGCCGCGGCGGACAGATCGGCGTCGGCGAACACCACCGAAGCAGATTTGCCACCGAGCTCCAGGGTCACCCGTTTGATCTGGTCGCCGGCGCGTTGGCTGATCTCACGGCCGACCGCGGTGGACCCGGTGAAGGCGATCTTGCGGACTCCCGGGTGATTCACCAACGCGCGTCCGACGGCCGTGCCAGAACCCACCACCACGTTGAGCAGACCCTCGGGCAGCCCGGCTTCGAGACAGATCCGTTGCAGTTCCAAGGCGGTCAGCGGGGTGAGTTCGGACGGTTTGAGGACGATGCCGTTGCCTGCGGCCAGCGCAGGCGCGACCTTCCACGCCGCGATGGCCATCGGGAAGTTCCACGGCGTGATGAGTCCGACCACGCCGAGAGGCTCGTGGAAGGTCATGTCCACGCCGTCGGCAACCGGGATTGTCATGCCCAGCAGGCGTTCCGGTGCGGCGGCGTAGTAGCGGAAGGTCTGGGCCACCCCGGCGATGCTGCCCCGCGCGTCACCGATGGGCATGCCCACATTGCGCGCTTCCAGGCGGGCAAGGTGCTCGGCTTGCGCACGAACTCCGTCGGCGATCGCCAGCAGGACCCCGGCCTTGTGTGCAGGGGAGGTTGCCTGCCACGCCGGTTGAGCCGAGGCGGCGCGCTGCACCGCACGGTCGACGGCGTCCGCGTCGACCCACGGCACCTCGGCCAGGACAGCACCGGTGGCCGGTTCGAGGACGGTGTCGGTCATGGTGCTCCCACGGGTGTGACGGGTTCGGTGAGTAGCGCGGCGGCCGCGACGAATTCGGCAAAGATTGCGTGCATCGGCGGGTCCTCCGGGTGCCACTGCACACCGAGGGCGAACCGTTGTCGCGGCCATTCGACGGCTTCGACACTGCGATCGGGGAGGGCGGTGGCAATGATCCGACCACCCTTGCCGATGACCGAGACCCCTTGGTGGTGATGGGAATTGACCTCGCGTACGCCGGCGAGTCCGCACCGTCCCAGCACGCTGTCGGCATCGATCTCCACGGCGTGCCTGGTAGTCGCGTCGAGGCGCCCTGGGGCGGGCCGGTGCTCGGTGAATCCGGCGTCGAGCAGGTGTTGGTGCAGGGTGCCGCCGGTCGCGACATTGAGGATTTGCAGACCGCGGCAGATGCCGAGCACCGGGATGTCGTGTTCGAGGACGGCTGCGGTCAGCCGGAGTTCGAAGGCGTCGCGTACCGGGTGGGTCTCTTCGGTTTGCGCGCTAGCGGTTTCGCCGTAATGCCCGGGTGCGATGTCGGTGCCGCCGGCGAGCACGATGCCGTCGAGGAGGTTCACTAGCCTCGCCACGTCGGCGTCAACCGACGGCGGCAGGATCAGCGGCTGGCCACCAGCGCCGATCACCGCGTCGAGGTAGGTCTGGGCGGTCAGCACAGCCTGCTGGGACCAGAAACCCCAGGTGGCGGTGGTGGCCACCCCGCATATCCCGATGAGTGGCGGACTCAAATCCATGGTCCTAATTGCATACCAACAGACAATAGAACCATGTGCGTTATCCTGCAAGGGATGTCGGAAGACTTCCTGCTGAGACCACTGGACACACCCCCGGCCTACGCGGCGGTGGTGGATCGGGTGCGACGCGCGGTAGCGCTCGGGGTGCTGCTGCCAGGAGACCGACTGCCTGCCGAACGGGCACTGGCCGAGGGCCTGCAGGTTTCGCGGGTCACCGTGCGCGAGGCGCTGCGCGTGCTGCAGGGCGAAGGCCTGCTGATCACCAAGCGTGGCAGCAGCGGCACCGTCGTCTCGCCTGCGGTTTCACAACTGGCGGGCGTGGATGGCGACCGGGACTACAACCAAAGGCTCCGTGACGTTTTCGAGGTACGTCTGGCGGTCGAAACCGCCGCTGCGCAACATGCCGCAGCACGCGTCCAGCCCGTCGACATCGATGCGCTCGACGCCTGTCAGGTCGCGCTGGAATCGAGCCGGGACGTCCATGCGTTCCGCAGGGCGGATTCGGAATTCCATCTCGCCGTGGCGCGGATGAGCGGCAACGCCATGTTGCGCCAGGTCGTCGAAGACCTGCGCGCGGCCGTCTTCTCCCGCCTGGACCGGCACGACTTCGCGGTCATCTATGAGTCATCGATCCGCGGTCACGCCGCGGTCATCCGAGCTATCCGGGACCGCGATCCGGTCGCAGCCGCGGCGGCGATGGCCGAGCACATCGAAGAGGCCCGCGGCGAGGTGATGGCGGTACTGACCGAGGACCGGTAGCGGCTCGGCCAACCCGGCATGTCACCCCCACCGCGCACACTGCGCACATGCTCGATCTCATCCTGCCGTTGGAATGCGGTGGCTGTGGGGCGCCGTCGACCCGATGGTGCCCCGCCTGCGCCGGTGAGCTGGCAGTTCGCGCCGACGAGCCGCACCTCATCACCCCGCGCACCGATCCCGGCGTCCCCGTCTTCGCGCTGGGCCGCTACGCCGGGGCCCGACGGCGCGCGATCGTCGCGGTCAAGGAACATGGCCGCGCCGACCTGGTCACCCCGCTGGCCACCGCGCTGCGGCACGGCCTCGACCGGCTGCTCACCTGGGGCGTACTCGGCGTCCCGGTGACGGTCGTACCGGCGCCCACCCGGCGCAGTGCGGCGCGTCGCCGCGGCGGCGACCCGGTCACCCGGATCGCGGTGGCGGCGACGTCCGCAGCGCCGCAGACCGCCGTCGTGCAGGCCCTGCGGCTGCGGCCGTGGGCGCGCGACTCCGTAGGACTCTCCGGCTCCGCCCGGCAGCGCAACATCGCGGGACGGGTGCGGCTGATCCGGTCGCTCGGCGGGAACGCCGGAGACGATTTCGTGGTGGTCGATGACATCGTCACCACCGGCGCCACCGTGGCCGAGTCGGTGCGCATGCTGCGGAATGCAGGGGTTTACGTGTCCGCCGTGCTGGCCATCGCGCACGCGTGACGACGGTGACAGTCACCCGCGGATCAAACCGATGTGACGAACTGCAAACAGGTGGTCGAAATTGGTGGCACGATCCGGTGAACACGGACTACCGTCGGCAGCAACCACCCGTGAACGCCTCACGGAGGCGCTCTCACTACAGCGCCACTTCACCGCATACCGGTAGGAGGTGAGTACTCGACACCTTGCGCCGGTGGGCGGAGCAACCAATCTGGACCCACCGCCGCGATTCGTTAGAGCCCGGCACGCCACCCGCGTGCGACGAGTGAGAGAAACGAGTTGCCAAGTATGTCAACCAATTCAAGCCGCACGATGGTCGTAGAAAACGACACCGCTGATGCCGCCCCGGAGCCCCACGCAGAAGTGGTGGTCAAGGGCCGCAACGTGGAGGTTCCTGACCATTTCCGAACGTACGTCTCAGAAAAGTTGTCGCGCCTGGAGCGATTCGACCGAACCATCTACCTCTTCGATGTCGAACTTGACCACGAACGCAACCGGCGGCAGCGCAAGAACTGCCAGCACGTAGAGATCACCGCGCGCGGTCGTGGCCCGGTCGTACGTGGTGAGGCGTGTGCGGACAGTTTCTATGCCGCCCTGGAGTCGGCGGCGGGCAAGCTCGAGAGTCGGCTGCGCAAGAGCAAGGACCGACGCAAAATCCACTACGGCGACAAAACCCCTGTCTCCTTGGCCGAGGCCACCGCGCTCGAGCCGCCGGGCGGGCCCGCCGCGCCGGGACCGGAGGACGCCGCATCGCACACCGACGGCCTCAACGACCACGAACCCGGCCGCATCGTGCGAACAAAGGAGCACCCGGCCAAGCCGATGACCGTCGATGACGCGCTCTACGAGATGGAACTGGTCGGACACGACTTCTTCCTGTTCCACGACAAGGAAAGCGACCGCCCATCGGTGGTCTACCGGCGCCATGCCTATGACTACGGTCTGATCCGGCTGGCCTGATCGGTCCGGCCTGATCGGCCGCCCGACCCAAGATCGCACTCCGGAGGCTTTCCGGAGTGCGATTTTGCGTGGCATCGTGAGTAGAACCAGCGAGTTCGAGGTGTCACCTACGATGGACCTCGACTGATAGTCCATGCGATCCCACCCGTGGGATCCATCAGAACCCACAGGGGAAACAGCGTGCTCGATAAGTTGCTCCGTCTCGGTGAAGGCCGCATGGTCAAGCGCCTGAAGAAGGTCGCTGACCATGTCAACACCTTGTCCGACGACGTCGAGAAGCTCACCGACGCCGAGCTGCGCGCCAAGACCGACGAGTTCAAGAAGCGCGTTGCCGACGGCGAGGACCTCGATGACCTGCTGCCCGAGGCCTTCGCGGTCGCCCGCGAGGCGGCATGGCGGGTACTGAGCCAGCGCCATTTCGACGTCCAGGTGATGGGCGGCGCTGCGCTGCACTTCGGCAACGTCGCCGAGATGAAGACCGGTGAAGGCAAGACCCTGACCGCGGTGTTGCCCGCCTACCTCAATGCCCTGTCCGGCGACGGAGTCCACGTCGTCACGGTCAACGACTACCTGGCCAAACGTGACAGCGAGTGGATGGGCCGCGTACACCGGTTCCTCGGTCTTGACGTCGGGGTGATCCTGTCGGGCCTGACGCCCGAGGAACGCCGCGCTGCGTACGCAGCCGACATCACCTACGGCACCAATAACGAGTTCGGCTTCGACTACCTGCGCGACAACATGGCACATTCCGTCGAAGACATGGTGCAGCGCGGGCACAACTTCGCCATCGTCGACGAGGTCGACTCGATCCTCATCGACGAGGCCCGCACCCCGCTGATCATCTCCGGCCCCGCCGATGGTGGGTCGAGCTGGTACACCGAGTTCGCCCGCATCGCCCCGCTGATGGAGAAAGACGTCCACTACGAGGTGGACCTGCGCAAACGCACCGTCGGTGTGCACGAACTGGGTGTCGAACTCGTCGAGGACCAGCTCGGCATCGACAACCTGTACGAGGCGGCCAACTCGCCGCTGGTGAGCTATCTCAACAACGCGCTGAAAGCCAAGGAGCTGTTCACCCGCGACAAGGACTACATCGTCCGCGACGGCGATGTGCTGATCGTCGACGAGTTCACCGGCCGCGTGCTGCTCGGCCGGCGCTACAACGAGGGCATGCACCAGGCCATCGAGGCCAAGGAGCATGTGGAGATCAAGGCCGAGAACCAGACGCTGGCCACGATCACGCTGCAGAACTTTTTCCGCCTCTACGACAAGCTCTCCGGCATGACCGGTACGGCCGAGACCGAAGCCGCCGAGCTGCATGAGATCTACAAACTCGGCGTGGTGCAGATCCCGACGAACAAGCCGATGGTCCGCGCAGATCAGTCCGACCTGATCTACAAGACCGAGGAAGCCAAGTACATCGCGGTCGTCGACGACGTCGCCGAGCGGTACGAAAAGGGCCAGCCGGTGCTGATCGGCACCACCAGCGTGGAGCGTTCGGAATACCTGTCGCGGCAGTTCACCAAGCGCAAGGTCCCGCACAACGTCCTCAACGCCAAGTACCACGAGCAGGAAGCCAACATCATCGCCGAGGCCGGCCGGCTCAGCGCGATCACTGTCGCCACCAACATGGCAGGCCGCGGTACCGACATCGTGCTCGGTGGCAACGTCGACTTCCTGGCCGACAAGCGGCTGCGCGACCAGGGCCTCGACCCGGTGGAAACCCCCGAGGAGTACGAGGCCGCCTGGGACGACACCGTCAAGAAGATCAAGGACGAGGCCAGCGAAGAAGCCGAGAAGGTCGTCGCGGCAGGCGGTCTGTACGTGCTGGGCACCGAACGGCACGAGTCGCGCCGCATCGACAACCAGCTGCGCGGCCGTTCCGGCCGTCAGGGCGACCCGGGCGAGTCACGGTTCTACCTCTCACTCGGTGACGAGCTGATGCGCCGGTTCAATGGCGAGACGCTGGAATCGCTGCTCAACCGCCTGAACCTGCCTGACGATGTGCCGATCGAGGCGAAGATGGTCAGTCGCGCGATCAAGAGCGCGCAGACCCAGGTCGAGCAGCAGAACTTCGAGGTCCGCAAGAACGTCCTCAAGTACGACGAGGTGATGAACCAGCAGCGCAAGGTCATCTACGCCGAGCGCAGGCTCATCCTCGAAGGCGAGAACCTGCAGGAGCAGGCCCACAAGATGCTGGTCGACGTGATCACGGCGTACGTGAACGGCGCGACGGCCGAGGGCTACGCCGAAGACTGGGACCTGGAGACCTTGTGGACCGCGCTCAAGACGCTGTTCCCGGTCAGCATCGACCACCACGACCTGGTGGACTCCGACGCGATCGGCGAGGCCGGCGAGCTGACGCGTGAGGAGCTGCTCGACACTCTGATCAAGGATGCGGAACGGGCCTACGCCGAGCGG
This sequence comes from Mycobacterium appelbergii, assembly GCF_032883035.1. Taxonomy (NCBI): domain Bacteria; kingdom Bacillati; phylum Actinomycetota; class Actinomycetes; order Mycobacteriales; family Mycobacteriaceae; genus Mycobacterium; species Mycobacterium appelbergii. The sequence continues at coordinate 295,956 of NZ_JAMQTH010000007.1, read as the reverse complement.
GAGAAGCAGCTGGAGGAGATCGCAGGCGAAGGTGCCATGCGTCAGCTCGAACGCAACGTTCTGCTCAACGTGATCGATCGCAAGTGGCGTGAGCACCTCTACGAGATGGACTACCTCAAGGAGGGCATCGGCCTGCGCGCGATGGCACAGCGCGATCCTCTGGTCGAGTACCAGCGTGAGGGCTACGACATGTTTGCCGGCATGCTCGACGCGCTGAAGGAAGAATCCGTCGGGTTCCTGTTCAACGTGACTGTCGAGGCCGCGCCCGCACCGGCGGTGGCCCCGGTGACCGCACCCCCGAACCTCGCCGAGTTCGCCGCGTCTGCGGCGGCAAAGGCATCGGATTCCTCGGATTCGTCCGGCGCCCAGGAGCCCGAGCAGGGTGCGGTGGCCACCAAGGAACGTCCACCGGCGCCGGCGTTACGTGCCAAGGGAATCGAGAACGACGCACCGCCCCTGACCTATAGCGGCCCGTCCGAGGACGGTTCGGCGCAGGTGCAGCGGTCCAACGGTGGCGCCAGGCACGCCGCACCCGCCGCCGGCGGTACCCGCCGGGAGCGCCGGGAAGCGGCCCGCAAGCAGGGCAAGTCCGGCAAGCCGAGGTCGCACCGCAAGGGTTAACCGATCTGTAGGGCAGTGAGTTGCCAACGGCCGCGGCAGTATTCGATGCGCGCGGCGATGGCGCGAACCCGCACGCCCCGGTGGTAGGTGGCGAACACCTCGGCTGCGGCAGGTTCGGTCACGGCGCGAAGGCGTACCCGTATCAGGGTGGCTGCCGCATCGTGACGGGACTGGCTCTGGGTGACCACCGCGTCGACCAGCAGCGGCCTCATCAGCGGGCGGAGTTGGGCCACCGGCCGTCGGCGGTCGAGAACCTCGAGCACCCGGCGTAGCGCCATCTCGGCGAACTGCATGGCCCCGGCGTGCGGTGGGTGTTCGGTCGGTGCCTCGACCAATCGCAAACGACGTGTGCTGTGCCGGTGCAGGGTCGTCGGTGCGGGGCACAATGTGGATGGGGTGTGGGGTCCATCGAGCGGGTACGCCGGTGGCTCGCAGTCGATCACCGGGGATGTCAGCGACGGCGCTGCAGGGGCGGACTCGGGCGGCGAATCAGACGGCGAATCAGACATGGTCACAGCGGTTCTCCAGCAGTCGACATAACGGGCGAGCGCTGCAGGAGAGGTGCAGACTCATCCATGATCGCACGTGCTGAGCGGCCTCGTGGCACCCATAATTCGAAATGCCGGGACCGCCGGATACCGTGACGGAGTTCTACGTGAGAGAAGGGGAGGTCGGCGCCAGATGGTGACCAGGCTGTCGGCCTCCGACGCGGCGTTCTATCACTTGGAGAACAGTTCGACGCCGATGTATGTCGGTACGCTGTCGATCCTGCGCAAGCCGAGAAGCGGGCTCAGCTACGAGACACTGCTGGCGACCGTCGAACAGCGTCTGCCGCAGATCCCTCGATACCGGCAGAAAGTACGCGAGGTGACCTTGGGGTTGGCCCGGCCGGTGTGGGTGGACGACCCCGATTTCGACATCACCTATCACATTCGACGGTCCGCACTGCCTTCCCCGGGCAGCGATGCCCAGTTACATGACCTGGTCGCCCGGCTCGGCTCCCGCCCGCTGGACAAGACCCGCCCGTTGTGGGAGATGTACCTGGTCGAAGGCTTGGCCAAGAACCGGATCGCCATCTACACCAAATCCCATCAGGCACTGGTGAACGGCATGACGGCGGTCGAGGTCGGCCACGTCATCGCCGACCGCACCCAGAAGCCACCGGAATTCGGTGAAGACATCTGGATTCCGGCCCGCGAACCCAGCGACCGGCAACTGGCGCTCGGCGCGGTCGGGGAGTGGATCGCCCGGCCCACCAGCCAGCTGGCGGCGGTGCGGGACGCCGTCACCGAGGTGGCCACCAACGCCGGAGAGCTGGCCGCCGTCGGGCGCAGGGTGGCCGAAGTGGTCCGCACCGTGGCCCGCGGCACTGCGCCGAGCAGCCCGCTGAACGCCAGGGTGTCGCGCAACCGAAGATTCACGGTGGCCGATCACCGGCTCGAGGATTACCGGCTGGTGCGCGCCCGCTACGACTGCGATGTCAACGATGTTGTGCTGGCGGTGATTGCCGGGGCGTTGCGAAATTGGTTGCTGTCCCGTGGAGAGCCGGTGACGCCGAACACCACGGTGCGGGCGATGGCGCCGATGTCGGTCTATCCGGACGCCGAACTGGACTTCACCGGACCCGGTCAGGCCGTCAGCGAGGTGTCGCCGTTCCTGGCCGACCTGCCCGTCGGCGAGGGCAATGCGGTGGTGCGGTTGTCCCAGATCGCCCACGCCACCGAATCACATTCGACCGCGGCCAGCCTGGTGGATGCGCGCACCATCGTCACGTTGTCCGGCTTCGCGCCACCGACTTTGCACGCCATGGGGATTCGCGTGGCCACCAATTTCCCGGCACGGCAGTTCAATCTCCTGATCACCAATGTGCCCGGCGCGCAGAACCAGATGTACATCGCGGGAACCAAGTTGCTGGAGACCTATGCGGTGCCGCCACTGTTGCACAACCAGGTGCTGGCCATCGGCGTCACGTCCTACAACGGCAATCTTTACTTCGGCGTCAACGCCGACCGTGACGGTATGAGTGATGTCGGGGTGTTGCCGGGACTGCTCGGAGAAGCGCTTGAAGAATTGCTGGACGCGGCCCGATAACCGGCGCGCGATCGGCGGATGTATTTGACCTCGGGGCCCGTAGGGGGTCTGATGAATTCACCATGACCTCTGATGCTCAGAAACGTACACCAGACAAGCACACGCGAGAATCTACGAAACAGATGGTGAAATCGCCGACGGGCGACGTTGTACCGCACCACCCCGTGCTCGACGTTCCGGTCGAGCAGAAGGCGTACACCCGCCGCGCAGGCGTTGACTGGGTGGTATTCGGTGTCACCGCTGTGATCGCCCTGGCATTCCTGGTCTGGGGCTTCCTCAGTACCGATTCGCTGGCCACCGCCTCGACGAATGCACTCGGTTGGGTGATGGCCGACGTCGGTTGGCTGTTCGTCCTGACCGCGTCCGGTTTCGTGGTGTTCGTGATCTGGCTGGCGATGAGTCGGTATGGGAACATCCCGCTGGGTCGCGACGACGACGAGCCGGAGTTCCGGACGGTGTCCTGGGTCGCCATGATGTTCAGCGCCGGCATGGGGATCGGTCTGATGTTCTTCGGGGTTTCCGAGCCGCTGTCGCATTTCGCCTCACCGCCGCCGGGCACCGGCGAGCCCGGTAATGCCGAGGCCGCGCAGACGGCGATGGCGACCACGATGTTCCACTGGACGCTGCATCCGTGGGCGATCTATGCCGTCGTCGGCCTGACCATCGCCTACGGCGTGTATCGCAAGGGCAGGCTGCAGCTGATCTCCGCGGCGTTCGAGCCGTTGTTGGGCAAGCACGCCAACGGGCCGTGGGGCAAGGTGATCGACATGATGGCGATCTTCGCCACCTTGTTCGGGTCGGCTGCCTCTCTGGGGTTGGGGGCGTTGCAGATTCGCAGCGGCCTGCACATCGTCGCGGGAATCGGCGAGACCGGCAATGCCGTCTTGATCGTCGTCATCACCGTGCTGACCCTGGCGTTCGTGCTGTCGGCCGTATCAGGGGTCGCGCGCGGTATCCAGTGGCTCTCCAACATCAACATGGTGCTTGCGCTGGCGATGGCACTGTTCATCTTCCTCGTCGGCCCGACGATGTTCATGCTGAACATGATCCCCACCTCGATCGGCAGCTACGTCCAGGATTTGGCGCAGATGGCCGCCCGGACCGGCGCCGAAGGTGAAGCGGTCAGCACCTGGCTGCAGAGCTGGACCATCTTCTACTGGGCGTGGTGGATCTCCTGGACCCCGTTCGTCGGCATGTTCATCGCCCGCATCTCCCGGGGTCGCACCATCCGGCAGTTCGTCACCGGGGTGCTGCTGGTGCCCAGCGTGGTGTCGGTTGTCTGGTTCTGCGTGTTCGGTGGCGCCGCCATCTTCGAGCAGCAGAGCGGCGTGGATCTCGCCGGAATGGGCAGCCAGGAGCAGCAGTTGTTCAGCCTGCTCGGTGAGTATCCGATCGCGACAGTCACCAGCGTTGTGGTGATGTTGCTGGTCGCCATCTTCTTCGTGTCGGGTGCGGACGCCGCGTCGATCGTGATGGGTTCCCTGTCCGAGCGCGGCACCATCAAACCGACCCGGCCCACGGTGATCTTCTGGGGTGTTGCCACGGGTGCGGTGGCGGCGGTGATGCTGCTGGTCGGTGGTGAAGACGCACTCAACGGTCTGCAGTCGATCACCATCATCGTCGCGGTGCCGTTCGTAGTGGTGATGATCGGGCTGGCGGTGTCGTTGGTGCGCGATCTGCGTCGCGACCCGCTGGTGGTGCGCCGTGAGTATGCGCTGGAGGCCGTCAATGATGCGGTGGTCGCCGGTGTCACCCAACACGGCGACGACTTCGTGATCGCGGTGGAGCGCGATCCTGAAGTTCCCGAGTCCGACAAGCCCGCCGGATAATCTCGCGTGGTGCGCGTGTACATCCCGGCGACCCTGGCCGCCCTGCAGCAGTTCGTCTCCGACCGGTCGTTGCGGGTGGTGAACGGGACGGCATTCGCGGTCACGCCCACCTTGCGCGAGGCCTATGCCGAGGGTGACGACGACGAGCTCGCCGAGGTGGCGCTGCGTGAAGCCGCGCTGGCGTCGCTTCGGCTGCTCGCGGCAGGCGGGGGATCCGACCTTCCGGCCCGCCGGGCGGCCGTGGTCGCCGAGGTGCAGGAAGCCACCGCGCGCCCCGACCTCGACGACGCGGTGGTGCGGCTGTCCGGGCCGGTTCCGCTTGACGCGGTGATCGCGGTTTACGTCGACAACGCCGATGCCGAGCCCGCCGTGCAGGCCGCGGTCGACGTCATCGACGAAGCCGATATGGGCGACGAGGACGCCGAGCTCACGGTCGGGGACGCGCAGGACCATGACTTGGCGTGGTACGCACCTCAGGAGTTGCCGTTCCTGCTCGAATTGCTCTGAGCGCCATAGTCAACACTGAGAGGGGTCTCGATGAGAAGTGTGCGACTGGTCGCCACGCTCGCACTCGTCATGGCCGGCTTCGGATGTGCCGCCCAGGATGGCGATACCGTGTCGAGCACTGCGGCGCCGCCGCAGACCTCGCCGGCTCCGGCTCCGGCACCCGAGAGGAGTCCGCAGGTGAGTTTCACTGATTTCCGCAACGTCCGTATCTTCGACGGCCACAGTGACCAGCTCTCGGCGCCGTCCAACGTGCGCGTGAAGGGCAATCGCATCGAGCGGATTTCGACCGAGCCGCTACCGGCGGAGCCTGACGGCACCGTGACGGTGATCGACGGCGGCGGTCGCACCCTGATGCCGGGCCTCATCGACAATCACTGGCACACCATGTTCGTGCGGCCGTCGCCGGCGCAGTTGATGTCGTCGGATCCGGGTTACATCAACCTGGTCGCCGGTGACGAAGCGAACGATACGTTGATGCGCGGCTTCACCACCGTGCGCGATCTCGGCGGTCCCAGTTTCGGGCTCAAGCGGGCCATCGATGAGGGCGTGATCGACGGGCCGCGCATCTTTCCGTCCGGCGCGATGATCACGGTGACCAGTGGCCATGGCGACTTCCGCACCTCCCATGATCTCCCGCGCAGCCCCGGCGGGGCGCCGTCGCAGCAGGAAGAGCTGGGCGCGAGCATGGTCGCCGACAGCCCCGACGAGGTCCGGATGCGCACCCGCGAACAGCTGTTCCAGGGCGCCTCGCAGATCAAGCTGACCGCCGGGGGTGGTGTGTCGTCGCCGCACAGCCCGCTGGACGTCGTCGCGTTCACCGAACCCGAACTGCGGGCAGCCACCGAAGCGGCAGGCAACTGGGGCACCTATGTGACCGTGCATGCCTACACGCCGCAAACCATCCAGCCCGCCATCCGCGCCGGTGTCCGTTGCATCGAGCACGCTCATCTGATGGATGACGCCACGGCAAAGGAAATGGCGGAGAAGGGAATCTGGCTGAGTACCCAGCCGATTCCGGCGGAGATGATCGGTGCGTTCCCTCCCGGTTCGGACGAGGCCGCCAAGGCAAAAGAGATCGTCGACGGCGTCGACAACGTGTACAAGTTGGCCCGCAAGTATGGAATCAAGACCGCATTCGGCACCGACATCCTGTTCTCGCCGCAGCTGGCTCCCAAACAGGGCGCACTGTTGGCACAACTGGGTCGCTGGTACTCGCCGGCGGAGGTGCTGACCATGGCCACCGGCACGAACGCCGAGCTGCTGGCCACGTCGGGCAAGCGCAGTCCGTACACCGGCAAGCTCGGCGTGGTCGAGGAAGGCGCACTGGCGGATCTGCTGCTGGTCGATGGCGACCCATTGCGGAATCTGGAGCTGGTGGCCGACCCGGAAAAGAACTTTTCCGTCATCATGAAGGACGGCGCGGTATACAAGAACAACCTGGTGGCGTGAGGTGAATATCGGGGGCAAGGACTAGCTACGACACCGTAAGTTACGGTACCGTAGGTTCCCATGGCCAAGAATGACATCAAGGTCTCGGCCAACGTTGCCGACACCCTCCGTCCCACCGTTGCGGGAGCCACGCGACCCGGTTGGAATGTTTTGCGCACCATCGCCGGTCGCATCACCACGCCTTTGCTGCCCGACGACTACCTGAAATTGGCCAACCCGTTGTGGTCGGCCCGTGAACTACGCGGAAAGGTGCTGGAGGTCCGGCGCGAGACCGTGGACTCGGCCACCTTGGTCATCAAACCCGGGTGGGGATTCACCCTCGATTACGAACCCGGCCAGTACATCGGCATCGGTGTGCTGCTCGACGGACGCTGGCGGTGGCGGTCGTACTCGCTGACCTCAACCCCGGAGAAAAGCCCGGCGGGCAGGGAACGCACCATCACGATCACGGTCAAGGCGATGCCCGAGGGCTTCCTGTCCACCCACCTGGTCGGTGGGTTGGCGCCGGGCACCGTCGTGCGGCTGGCCGCACCGCAGGGCAACTTCGTCCTGCCGGATCCGGCTCCGGCGTCGGTGCTGTTCCTCACCGCGGGCTCCGGCATCACCCCGGTGATGTCGATGCTGCGCACGCTGGTGCGACGTGATCAGATCACAGACATCGTCCATGTGCATTCCGCTCCAACCGAATCCGACGTGATGTTCGGCGAAGAACTGACGGCCGTGCACCGTGCTCACCCTGGCTACACGCTGCGGCTGCGCAATACCCGCACCGAGGGCAGGCTGGATTTGACCCGACTCGACGACGAGGTCCCGGATTGGCGCGAACGCCAGGTCTGGGCGTGCGGCCCGGAGGGCATGCTCAGCGACGCGGAGAAGGTCTGGACCGCCGCAGGTATCGTCGACAATCTGCACCTGGAGCGGTTCGCGGTGTCCCGCGCCGCGCCGCACGGCGCAGGCGGCACAGTGACTTTTGAGCGCAGTGGCAAGGAGCTCAAGGTTGACGGCGCGACACCGTTGATGGAGGCCGGCGAGGCGGTCGGGCTGCGGATGCCGTTCGGTTGCCGGATGGGGATCTGCCAGTCGTGCGTGGTGGGGTTGGTGGACGGCCATGTCCGGGACCTGCGCACCGGCGTTGAGCATGACCCCGGGACCCGGATTCAGACCTGTGTTTCGGCGGCGTCCGGCGATTGCGTCCTGGACATCTGATAATTACCAGCTAGTAACCTACGCAGTCGTAGGTTACGGTATCGTAGGTAAAGAAAGGAGGCCGACGATGGCTGTTACCGACGTTCCTGTATTCACGCACCTGACCGATGCCGACATCGAGAACCTTGGCATCGAACTCGATGCGATCCGGCAGGACATCGAAGACTCCCGCGGTGAGCGCGACTCGCGCTACATCCGCCGTACCATCGCGGCCCAGCGTGCCCTCGAGGTGGCAGGCCGCGTCATGCTGGCCGCCAGTTCACGCCGTTCGGCGTGGTGGGCAGGCACCGCGACACTGGGCGTGGCCAAGATCATCGAGAACATGGAGATCGGCCACAACGTCATGCACGGCCAGTGGGACTGGATGAACGATCCCGAGATTCACTCCTCGTCGTGGGAGTGGGATATGAGCGGGTCGTCCAAGCACTGGCGGTTCACCCACAATTTCATGCACCACAAGTACACCAACATCCTCGGCATGGACGACGATGTGGGCTACGGCGTGATCCGCGTGACCCGCGACCAGCGCTGGCGGCCGTTCAACCTGTACGGCAACCTGCTGTTCAACACCCTGCTCGCGGTCGGCTTCGAGTGGGGCGTCGCGTTGCAGCACCTCGAGCTGGGCAAGATCTTCAAGGGTCGCGACAACCGCGCTGCCACGCTCGTGCGGATCCGTGAGTTCGGTGTCAAGGCCGGCCAGCAGCTGTTCAAGGACTACGTGGCATGGCCCGCGGTGACCTCGCTGTCACCCGGTGCCACCTTCAAGTCGACGCTCACGGCCAACGCGATCGCGAACGTGATCCGAAACGTGTGGGCGAACGCGGTGATCTTCTGCGGCCATTTCCCTGACGGCGCAGAGAAATTCACCAAGACCGACATGGTGGGCGAGTCCAGGGGGCAGTGGTATCTGCGCCAGATGCTGGGCAGTGCGAACTTCGAGGGCAACTGGACGCTGCGGTTCATGAGCGGCAACCTGTGCCACCAGATCGAGCACCATCTGTACCCCGATCTGCCCAGCAACCGGCTGCACGAGATCTCGGTCCGGGTCCGCCAGGTGTGCGAGAAGTACGACCTGCCCTACACCACGGGGTCGTTCCTGGTGCAGTACGGCAAGACGTGGCGCACCATCGCCAAACTCTCTCTGCCGGACCGGTTCCTGCGCGATACCGCCGACAACGCCCCGGAGACCCGCAGCGAGCGGATGTTCGCCGAGCTGGACGGATACGGTGTCACCGATCCCGCCACCGGTCGTCGACGTGGTCTGAAGACCGCGATCGAGACGGTGCGGGGCTGGCGCCACAAGGCCGCATAACCACAAGGCCGCATAACCACAACGCCCAACGTGGGCTTGTGTTCGAGTTCTCACCGATTCCTCGAACACAAGCCGACGTTCGGTGCGGATTCGTAGCGTTCTCCCAGGCTGCTGGCAGCCCTCGGTTCTATCGTTTCGCGCATGAAGAAGCTGCTTGGTGTTGCTGCCATCGCAGTCGGCATGTCGGCGATTCCCGTCGGGATGCTGGCCACCGGCATCGCAGCGGCTGACGACTACGCCGGCCAAACCTATGCCGACGCGTCGTCGGCGTTGTCCGATGCGGGCATGAAAGGCGTCGTCGCCACCCGTTCGGGTGATTCACTGCCCGACGACAAATGCGTGGTGGAGAGCTCGGAGAAGGCGGCGTGGCTCAAGGGTGACGATTTCTCGCCGGTCAGCGATACCGTGTTGCTCCACCTGAACTGCAACGCCGGTGTCGCCACGGCCGGCAAGCCTGGCAATTCGGCGGCCAGCCCGGAGGGCCGGGCGGCGATCCAGCAGGCTAAACAGGACGCCGCCGACCAAGCCAAGGCCAAGCACTGATCGCTACTGCCTGACCGCGGTGCTGTAGTAGTTGTCGCTCAGGGTCGGCTGGCCGTCGGGCCGTGCAGGCACCGGCAGATCCACCGCGGCGAGTAACTCGGCCAGCGGCGTTCGTGACGAGGTCCAGCCGCGGGCGCCGAGGTATTCGTCGACGTCGTTGCGCTCGCCGGGAAACCCGAGATCGCCGAGCTCGACGTCGAATCCGTGTTCCTGCCAGCGCGCGGTGACCGGGCTGAAGGCCTCCGCGGCGTCGGTGGCCTCGGCGTCGATGGCATCGCGGCCCAGCATCGACACCTCGGAAGCCAGCCTGCTTCCGGGGGCGCTGAGCGCAGTGATGTTGTCCAGCAGGCGATCCTGGGCATCGGCCGGCAGGAAAGGCAGCAGGCCTTCAGCGCTCCAGGCCGACGGCTGATCGGGGTCGAATCCTGCCTTGCGCAACGCGGTCGGCCAATCTTCGCGCAGATCGATCGGGACGTCGCGGACGTCGGCGGTCGGGTCTGCCTGTAGTTGCGTCAGGGTGGCGGTCTTGAAGGCCAGCACGTCGGGAACATCGATCTCGAAGACGATGGACCCGGCAGGCCACGCCAGCCGGTAGCCGCGGGCATCGAGGCCGGACGCCAGGATCACCGCCTGGCGGATACCGGCGGCGGCCGCCTCGGTGAAGAACGCGTCGAAGTAACGGGTACGGGCGGTGAGCAGGTTGGTCATCTGCTGCATGCCCCATGGTGCACCGGGGATGTCGACCGTGGCCGCGTCCAATTCGCCGGTGGCCCAACGGGTGAAGAAATCGATACCGACGGCCCGCACGAGGGGTTCGGCGAACGGATCGTCGATCAGCGCGGGTTCGGCGTTGGTGGCACGGGCCCGCCCGGCCGCAACCATCGTGGCGGTGGCCCCGACGCTGCTCGCCAGATCCCAGGTGTCGCTGTCAGTTCGCTCCATACCGTCGATTTAACGCTTAGACACACTAACTAGCAAGGTGAGCGGCGAAAGTATCAGGATTCTTTCAGGACGGCCAGCAGTCGGCGGGCGGCGCCCACCCGGCCGGTGGCGGGCCCGCTCAGCGCATCCAGTGCGCATTCGGGATCGGCAGGCGGGCCCATGTGGCCACACCCGCGCGGGCAGTCTGCGATGGCTTCGGCCAGATCGGAGAAGGCCAGCATCACGTCGTCGGCTTGGATGTGGGCCAGGCCGAACGACCTGATCCCGGGAGTATCGATCACCCAGCCCTCGCCGTCCAGCGCCAGCGCCACCGACTGGGTCGAGGTGTGCTTGCCCTTGCCGACCCCCGACACTTCGCCCGTCGCCCGGTAAGCGTCGGGCACAAGGCGATTGACCAAGGTGGATTTCCCGACGCCGGAGTGCCCGAGAAACACGGTGACCTTGTCGACCAGCAGCGGCGCCACCGCATCCAGCGGGTCGTCACGCCCGGCGTTCACGATCGTCAGGTCGAGGTCGGAGAACTGCGCGGTGAACGATTCCGGTGGGGCCAGGTCCGATTTTGTCAGGCACAGAATCGGTTTCAGCCCCCCGGCGTAGGCGGCGATCAGTGTGCGCTCGACGAATCCGGTTCTCGGCGGTGGATCGGCCAGTGCCACCACGATCAGCAGTTGATCGGCGTTGGCGACCACCACGCGTTCGGTGGGATCAGTGTCATCGGCGGTGCGGCGCAACACTGTTCGTCGTTCGCCGCGTCTGACGATGCGCGCGAGCGTATCCGGGCGCCCGGAGAGGTCCCCGACCACGTCGACGTCATCGCCCACCACGATCGGGGTGCGGCCCAGTTCGCGGGCGCGCATTGCCGTCACCCGATGTTCGGGTTCCCGGTCCAGCGCGCAGCCCCAACGGCCGCGGTCGACGGTCACCACCATCGCCGAACGGGCATCGGCGTGCTCGGGTCGGGTCTTGGTGCGCGGCCGAGTGCCCCGACCCGGCCTGATCCGGACGTCGGATTCGTCGTATTCCCGTGCCTTCACACCAGTCCCGCGCTCTCAACCGCCTGCCAGCATCTCAACCCACATCCGTGGGAAGTCCGGCAGCGTCTTGGCTGTCGTCTCGATGTTCTCCACCTCGACACCGGGCACCCGCAGGCCCACGATCGCCCCTGCCGTCGCCATCCGGTGGTCGGCGTAGGACCGCCAGGTCCCGCCGTGCAGCGGTCGCGCCGTGATGCGCAGGCCGTCGTCGGTCTCGGCGCAATCCCCGCCCAGGCCGTTGATCTCGGCGCACAGTGCCGCCAACCGGTCGGTCTCGTGACCGCGCAGATGGGCGATGCCCCGCAGCGTCGACGTCGAGCCCGGGTTCGCCAGTGCGGCCAGCGCGGCCATGGTCGGGGCCAGTTCGCCGACGTCATGAAGGTCCGCCTCGAACCCGTCGTAGCCGTCCGGTCCGGTCAGTTCCAGCTGCGAATCACCTTGGTGCACAGTCCCGGCGGCCTTCGTCAACAGGTCGATGATGGTGGCGGCGGGTTGGATACTGTCCCGGGGCCAGCCGGCGATCCGGACAGTGCCGCTGGTGACCAGCGCGGCAGCGAGAAACGGGGTGGCGTTCGACAGATCCGGCTCGATGACCCAGTCCCGCGCGGCCACGGGGCCCGGATCCACGCGCCAACGGTTGGCCACACTGTCATCGACCGCAACGCCGGCCTCCCGCAGCATGGCCACGGTCATTGCCACATGCGGTGCCGAGGGGACCGAGACGCCGGTGTGCACGATCGTGAGGCCGTCGGCAAAAGACGCACCGGTGAGCAGCAGTCCCGACACGAATTGTGAGGACGCCGATGCGTCGATGTCCACCGTGCCACCGGTGATCGCGCCGCGGCCCCGGACCGCGAACGGTAACCGGTCGCCGTCTATGTCGACCCCGAGACCACGCAGGCCCGCCAGCAGCGGCGCGATGGGCCGGCCCCTGGCCTGTTCGTCACCGTCGAAGGTGACCGTGGCCGAACTCAGCGCGGCAACCGGTGGCAGGAATCGCAGCACGGTGCCTGCCAGGCCGCAGTCGATGCGGGCGTCAGCGGCGGGCGCGATGCGCCCGCGCACGGTCAACTCGCTTCCGTCGCCATTGACGGTGACTCCCAGGGCACGGATCGCCTCGATCATCAGATCGGTATCGCGGCTGCGCAGTGCGCCGCTGACGGTCGACTCGCCCTGCGCGGTGGCCAGCGCCGCCAGTACGAGCGCCCGGTTGGTCAGCGACTTCGAGCCCGGCACCGTCACGGTGGCATCGACAGGGGCCGTTGCGGACGGAGCGGGCCAGTTCTGCACGTCCTACATCCTGCCTTGTCCGTCGATTCTGCGACCATGGGCTCTATGTGTGGACGTTTCGCGGTCACGACCGATCCGGCGCTGCTGGCACAGAAGATCGAGGCAATCGACGAGAGTGCAGCAGGCGCGCCCTCGGATGCGGCGAATTACAACGTGGCACCCACCACGACGATCAGCAGTGTGGTCAAGCGGCACGCCGAACCCGAGGATGACTCGACGCGGCGGATCCGGTCGATGCGCTGGGGGCTGATCCCGCCGTGGGTGAAGACGGCTGAAGGTGGCGGCCCGGACACCAAGGGTCCGTTGTTGATCAACGCCAGAGCCGACAAGGTGACCACGTCACCGGCGTTCCGCAGTTCCGCGAAGAGCAAGCGCTGCCTGATCCCGATGGACGGCTGGTACGAGTGGAAACCCAACCCGGATGCCGGCAAGAAGGCCGGGAAGACGCCGTTCTACATGTACGGCGCCGACGGCGAGCCGTTGTTCATGGCGGGGTTGTGGACCACCTGGCGCCCTCAGGGGGCGCCCAGGGACGCGCCTCCGCTGCTGAGCTGCACGATCATCACCACCGATGCCGCGGGGCCGTTGGCCGACATCCATGATCGGATGCCGCTGAGCATCAGTGCGCCGGACTGGGACCGTTGGCTCGACCCCGACGCCCCGATCGACGAGGGGTTGCTGCGCGGCCACGGCGATCTGGACCGGATCGCCATCCGTGAGGTGTCCCGGCTGGTCAACAGTGTGCGTAACAACGGTCCGGAGCTCATCGAGCCGGCAGAGCCGGAAGCGTCGCTCTTTTGACCGCTCTCGACCCCGGGTTGGTCGACGCGCTCGGCGCCGATCTGCGCTCGGCGGGGTACACGGTCGACAGCGTGGCCGACCTCCTGGGTGCGGAGGCCGATGCCGCGCTCGGCAGGGGCGTTTGGTGGCCCGCGCTGCGTGCCACGCATGCGGCACCGCCGGAGAGGCAGAGGCTGGCCGTGCTCGTGCGGCTCTTCCTGCTCGGCAGCGACGAAACGCACGATCAGGTCGAGGCGGCGCTGCCATCGACTCCACTGCGGGCGCTGATCGACGGTGGCGTGCTCGCGGGGACGGGAGGCACGGTCTGCGCTGTACTGGATATCCGCCCCCACAGTGACGGGGTGCGGGATTTTCTCGTGGTCTCCGACCAGGACGCTGCGCTCCGGAGCGGGCCGCTGCAACGCGACCATGTCCTCGGTATCGGTGGTGCGTCGATGTCGTTGGCACGGGCGGTCATCCGCACTCCGGTCGACCGTGCGCTGGACCTGGGCACCGGATGCGGTATCCAGGCACTGCATCTGGACGCGCACTGCGCCGAGGTCGTGGCCACCGATACGAACGCGCGGGCGTTGGCGCTCGCGTCCGCAACCGCGCGGCTCAACGGAATGTCATGGGACCTCCGCCACGGCAGCCTGTTCGAGCCGGTGGCGGGGGAGCGCTTCGATCTGATCGTCTCCAATCCGCCGTTCGTGGTGGGACCGGGTGCCCGCGACTACACCTACCGTGACTCCGGCTTGGCCGGAGATGCGCTGTGCCGGAACCTCATCGAACAGATCCGTGATCATCTGGCGCCGGGCGGTACGGCACACCTCATGGCCAACTGGATCGTCCGGTCCGGCGGTGACTGGCGGGGCCGCGTCCACGGTTGGCTGGCCGGCACCGGCCTGCATGCCTGGGTGGTGCAGCGCGAGTTGGCCGACCCGATCAGCTATGTCTCGCTGTGGCTGGCCGATGCCGGTGAGACCTCGGCCCAGACCGCGCAGCGCGGCGGCGAATGGCTCGACTGGTTCGCCGAGCAGAACATCGACGGGGTCGGCATGGGCGTCATCTCGTTGCGGGCGCCTCGGGGCGGTGAGACCCCGGAGCAGGTTCTCGAAGAGATCACCGGGGCCGATGAGCTGGTGACCGGCACGGAAGTCGATGCGTTCTTCGCCCGGCGCGCCTACCTGCGGGACACGAGCGACGACGCGTTGCTGGCCGCCCGGCTCTCGACCGCCCCCGTGTTTCTGGAGGAGCAGTCGCTGCCGGGGCCGGACGGCTGGCAACAGGTCGGTGCGGCGGTGCGGCGGCCCGGCGGTCCGGGTGCGGTAGTCGGTGTCGACGATGTGATGACGGCCCTGCTGGCCGGATGTCGCGGCGAAGTACCGCTCGGAACTCTCATCGAGCTGCTCGCGACCCACCACGGCGTCGACACCGGCGCACTCGCGCAGGCAGCCTTGCCGGAGGTTCGGGAGGCGATCGGCCGCGGGATCCTCTATCAAGCGGACTAACCCGTAGAGGATTCCTCGGTTTTGATAGAGTAATTCTCGTGCCGCCGTCGACGACCACGGGTGCCCGAGACCGACTGCTGTCGGTGGCCCGCCGTCGCTTTGCGGCCGAGGGCGCGATCGCTGCGACCCTCGACGAGGTGCGCCGCGAGGCCGGGGTCAGCGTCGGGTCGCTCTATCACCACTTTCCCGACAAGTCGGCCTTGGCGGCCGCCGTCTATGCGCAGGTCCTTGCCGAGTACCAGCGGGGCTTCGTGGCGATGTTGCACGCTCAGGTCGCCGCCGAAGCGGGCATTCGTGGCGGCGTCCGGCACCATCTGAACTGGGTCGGGGCACACCGCGGCGAAGCCAGGCTGCTGCTGGGGGACCGGCTAGACAGCGCCGAGTTGAGGGATGCGAACCGGAACTTCTTTGCGGCCATTCGTGATTGGTGGCGTCCGCACCATACCTACGGTGTCCTGACGCCCATGCGGCCCGGGGTCAGCGCCGCGCTGTGGCTGGGGCCTGCCCAGGAGTATTCCCGGTACTGGGCGGCCGGTGACATGGCCGTAATGGAGAGCGGGACCGTCGAAACGTTCGCCGACGCGGCATGGAATTCCCTACGCGTCAGGACAATTGAGGAGGATCTCGAATGAGTGAAGCCCTGTACCCAGGCATGGTGGCAGAAGGTGACGATCCCGCCGCGCCACGTCGGGTTCGGGTCGAGCGCCGCGACGACCGGGCAGTCGTGACACTCGATGAACCGGATCGGCTCAATGTGCTGTCCGCCCCACTGGTCAGGCAGCTGCGCCACACGCTGGAGAACCTGGTGTCCGACAGCGCCATCCGCGCTGTGGTGCTCACCGGTTCGGGTCCGGGCTTCAGCGCGGGCGGCGACCTGCGCATGATGCGCACCGCGATCGAGCGCCGGTATGAGGCTGAAGGCACCGCCGACGTGTGGCGGTGGATACGTCGCGAATTCGGTGGCATTGCACGGCTTATCGCGGGCTCGGACACGATCTTCGTGGCCGCGCTCAACGGCCCGGCCGCCGGCGTCGGGCTGGCCTGGGCGCTGACCTGTGATATCACCATCGCCAGTGAGCGCGCAGTCATTGTGCCGGCATTCGCCCGCCTCGGACTGATCCCGGAGGTCGGCACCAGCTGGGCGTTGACGCGAAGGCTCGGTTATCAGGGCGCGTTGGCGTACTACCTGAAAGGCGACCACATCGACGCCGAAACCGCGCAGCGCCTGGGACTCGTGCAGGAAGTCGTCGCCCCCGATCGGTTGCTCGAAGCGGCCGACGCGTGGTGTTCACGGGTGGCCGCGTTGCCTGCGCACGCCGTCGCGATGGCCAAACCGCTGCTGCGGACCGCGGCCGACGCCAACTGGAACGACGCCCTCACGCTCGAGGAGTTCGCCGAACCGACCTGCTTCACCACGGCGGCCTTCGCCGACAGTGTCGAGGGCATGCTGTCCGGCGGAACGCGGACCAGCTGACTCACCGCCGGCGCGCGGTGGCGATCAGGTAGGGGCTGTCGAACGACACCAGGCCCGTGTCGTCGGTGTGCTCACGCAGAGCCGCCTCGAATGCGGTCATGAGTCGTTGGCGCACCGGTTGTTCGAGTCGGCCCAACAGATCGACATGCATGGGCGATTCGTCCTGCAGGAAACGCAGTACGGTCGCCAAGGAGTCGAACTGCCAGGTCTGTGCGCCGGTTTCGATGGTGATGTCGTCGAACGCCGAAGCCAGCCGGCTGCGCACGATGTCGGGATCACCCCATTGTTCGGGGGATTGGCCCGTAACGGCGGGCCGACCCAGCGTGGCGACGATCGGGGTGCGGAAAGGACTGTCCTGCTCCGGTATCCACGCGGAGAACCCGAAGATTCCGCCCGGCCGTAACAGCCGACCGACCTCGGCCACCAGAGCGTCCGGTTCGACGAAGATGATGCCCATATTCGACACTGCCGCGTCGAACGCGCCGCCGGGCAGGCCGGTGTGTGCGGCATCGGCGACAACCCAGTTGACGCTGTCAGCGCCCGGACGTGCGGTGGCGATCGCGATCAGCTCACGGGTGAGGTCGACCGCGGTCACCTGCGCACCGGCGGCGGCCGCGGCCAGCGCAGCGCTTCCGGTGCCGCAGGCGAGATCGACCACCGCGGTATTGCTGACGGGCCCGCGGCGGTCGACCGCGTCGACAACCTTGCCTGCGATGAGCGCGATGCGTTCGGCGACGGCTTCATAACGGCCGGCCGCCCAATTCGTGGGATGAGGCGTGGGATCAGGCACTGTCGGAGCCTAGATGGGCATCCCGGCGGCGCGCACGCTCGGCTCAGGGCTGGGCGTACCCCGGCGGGTTGGGGGTGTCGACCCACAGGTCCACGCCCAGTTCCGAGCCGGGGACGCAGTCATAGGCCGACAGGTCGGTGACGCCGGCTTCCAGGAGCACGTCCTCACACAGCAGGCTCTGGCCGGTGTATTCGCGGGCAGGCTTGGTGAAGACCGCGTAGGCGGCGTCGGCGTAGATTGCGGGCTTGCGGGCGCGGCCCATCGCTTCGTCGCCGCCGAGAAGGTTCTGCACCGCGGCGGTGGCGACCAGGGTGCGCGGCCACAGGGTGTTCGAGGCGATGCCCGCCTCGCGCATCTCCTCGGCGATGCCCAACGCGCACAGCGTCATCCCGAACTTGGCCATCATGTACGCCGTGGGCTTGAGCCATTCCGATTCCAGTCGGATCGGCGGGGACAGCGTCAGGATGTGCGGGTTCTCCCGGCCTTTCATGTGCGGGATGCAGGCCTGGGAGACGGCGTAGGTGCCACGGATCTGGATGCCGTTCATCAGGTCGAAGCGTTTGAGCGGGACGTCCTCGATCGAGCCGAGGTTGATCGCCGAGGCGTTGTTGACGCAGATGTCGATGCCGCCGAATTGAGCCACGGCTTGATCTACTGCGGAGGCCACCGAGTCGCCGTCGCGGACGTCGCCGACGATGGGCAGGGCCTGACCGCCGGCCTCCTCGATTTCCTTGGCCGCGGTGTAGACGGTGCCTTCGAGTTTGGGGTGTGGTTCGGCAGTCTTGGCGACCAGCGCGATGTTGGCGCCGTCGGCGGCGGCGCGCTTGGCGATCGCCAGGCCGATACCGCGGCTGGCGCCGGAGATGAACATGGTTTTTCCGGACAACGGCGTCTGTGTCATGGGGTCACGATATGCCCGCCGGGTTGAGCGCGGATGACTCACACATCGAGACTGCGCAGGATGGCCAGCACATTGCCGATCGTGGCCGAGTCGTTGGTCGCCGCCCTCGCGGCCACCAGGTCGACTCCAAGGGTGGGTGGTGCCAGGGGCACGTAGCGGACCGCGGCGATATCGAGTGCGGCCGTGGGGTCGGGCACGATCGCCACCCCGAGCCCCGCCGCCACCAGGGTGATCAGCGTGGACGTTTCGGAGACCTCCTGGCGTATCCGCGGGACGTATCCGGCGTCAGCGCAGATGGCCGCGACGAGATTGCTCATCACCGAGCGTCCGTGTCCGACATGCACGATGAAGTCCTCCGCACGCAGGTCTTCGACAGTCAATTCGGTGCGGCCTGCGAGGTGGTGGTCTGCGGGTAGTGCGACCAGAAGCCGGTCCCGGCGCACGATCTCAGCAACGATTCCATCCTGGTCGGCCGGTGGACGCAGCAGCGCAAGATCGATGTCACCGGACAGCAGCGCGCTGATCTGCGCGGGCGCCAGCATCTCGCCCCGCACGGTGACGTCGAGTGCCGGTAGCGCCTCACCCAGCGCCCGCACGAGCCGCGGCAGCAGTGAGTAGGTGGCGGAGCCGACGCACCCGATCGTGAGCCGCCCTTCGAGTCCCGCGGCGATGCGCCCGGCCTGGCTGCCGGCCTCCTCGACGGCGTCGAGAATCTCCACCGTGCGCTGCAAGTACGCCCGCCCGGCCGCGGTCAGTTCGACGCTGCGCGTGGTGCGGCGGAGCAGCGAGACGCCCAGCTCCCGCTCGAGCTGACGGATCTGCTGGGACAGCGGTGGCTGGGCGATGTGCAGCCGCTCGGCCGCTCGGCCGAAGTGAAGTTCCTCGCCGACGGCCCGGAAGTACCGGAGATGACGTAGCTCCACATATTAGGACCTTACAGATATCAATCGGCAGGATTTAAGTATTTCAGAATATCTACCCTGCTGGCTACCGTCGAAGCGTGACTTCCGCCTCCGATGTGGTGATCTGTAATCCGACCCGCACGCCGGTCGGCCGCATGGGCGGTGCGCTGGCGGCGTTGACCGCCACCGATCTCGCCACCGTGACGTTGCGCGGCTTGATCACCCGCACGGGCCTGGGCGAGGGCGATGTCGACGACGTGGTGCTGGGCAACGGCTACCCGAGCGGTGAGGCCCCCGCCATCGGCCGGATCGCCGCCCTGGACGCCGGACTGGGCACCCGGGTGCCGGGGCTCCAGATCGACCGGCGCTGCGGCTCCGGCCTGCAGGCCGTCCTCTACGCCGCAGGTCAGGTCGCCACCGGCGCGGCCCGCATCGTCGTCGCCGGCGGTGCCGAGTCGATGTCCAACGTCGAGCACTATGCCCTCGGGCTACGCACCGGGGTGCGCCAAGGTGGTGTCGCTTTGCAGGACAGGCTGGATCGCGCACGCGAAACTGCCGGTGGCTCAGGTCATCCCATCGCCGGCGGAATGATCGAGACCGCGGAGAACCTGCGTCGCGAATACGGCATCACCCGTGTCGAACAGGACGAACTCGCGGTGCGCTCGCATCAGCGCGCAGTCCTCGCGCATGACGCGGGACGCTTCGGCGAGGAACTCATCGCGGTGACCGTACCCGGCCAGCGCGGCAGACCGGACGTTGTCGTCGACTACGACGAGCATCCTCGTGCCGATGTCGACATCGACAAGCTGAGCGCGATGCGCCCCGTGAGACTCAAGGTCGATGCCGGGTCCACCGTCACCGCGGGCAACGCCTCCGGGCAGAACGACGGTGCCGCGATGTGCGTCGTCACCACTGCCGACGAAGCCGAAAAGCGCGGACTCACACCACTGCTGAGCCTGCGGTCATGGGCGGTGACCGGCTGTGCCCCGGAGCTGATGGGCATCGGCCCGGTCAGCGCCACCGCGGCCGCATTGGACCGCGCGGGTATCACCCTCGACGAGGTCGACCTGATCGAACTCAACGAGGCGTTCGCCGTCCAGGTGCTCGCGGTGCTGGCCGAATGGAAGATCGATCCGCTCGACGAACGGCTCAACCCCAACGGCTCGGGCATCTCACTGGGGCATCCGATCGGCGCCACCGGGGCCCGCATCCTGGCGACCGCCGCCTACGAAGCCGCGCGCCGCGACGCCCGCTACGTGCTGGAGACCATGTGCATCGGCGGGGGACAAGGCCTCGCAGCGGTTTTCGAGGCCGTGCGATGAGCGTCGCCGTGCACCGGCGCGCAACTGCCGCCCGCCTCGGCATGGACGGACCACGCCGCACACCTGGCCAACGCCGAGCAGCCCGGCATCATCACGCCCGCACTCATCAACAATTTTGAGCGACTGGAGCAACCATGACCCTCAACAAGGTGGTCGGATCGGCCGCAGAGGCCGTCGCAGACATCCCCGGCGGCGCCAGCCTCGCGGTCGGCGGATTCGGCCTGGCCGGCATCCCGTGGTTCCTGATCGGGGCACTGTTGGAGCAGGGCGCCGACGATCTCACCATCGTGTCCAACAATTGCGGCGTCGACGGTGCGGGTTTGGGCCTGCTCCTGGAGGCCGGCCGGATCAGCCGCGTGATCGCCTCCTACGTCGGCGAGAACAAGGAGTTCGCCCGCCAGTATCTGGCCGGTGAACTCACCGTCGAGCTCACGCCGCAGGGCACCCTGGCCGAGCGACTACGGGCCGGCGGCAGCGGAATCGGCGCGTTCTTCACACCCACCGGCGTGGGCACCCTGGTCGCCGAGGGCGGCCTGCCGTGGCGTTATCACCCCGACGGCACCGTGGCACTGGCCTCACCGGCCAAGGAGGTCCGCACCTTCGGGGGCAAGGAGATGGTGCTGGAGGAATCGATCGTCACCGATTACGCGCTGGTGCGTGCCGCCGTCGCCGACAGGGCAGGAAACTGCACTTTTCATGCCGCCGCGCGAAACTTCAACCCACCGGCCGCCATGTCCGGACGCGTCACCGTGGTCGAGGCCGAGCGGGTCGTCGAGGTCGGTGGCCTGCACCCCGACGAGATCGCGCTACCAGGGATCTTCGTGCAACGCGTCGTCGAACTGACGCCGGAACGGGCCGCCCACAAGAACATTGAGAAGCGCACCATCCGAGAACGAGGAGCCGTCCGATGAGCTGGACCCGCGAACAGATGGCGGCGCGCGCCGCGGCCGAACTGCGCGACGGTGATTACGTCAACCTCGGCATCGGTCTGCCCACCCTGATCCCCGACTACCTGCCGCAGGGCTCCGAGGTCACCCTGCACGCCGAGAACGGCATCCTCGGGGTAGGGCCGTTCCCGTACGAGGACGAGGTTGACCCGGATCTGATCAACGCGGGCAAGCAGACGGTCTCGGTGGTGCCCGGCGCGTCCTTCTTCGACTCCGCAACGAGTTTCGCGATGATCCGTGGCGGACATGTCGACGTGGCGGTGCTGGGCGGCATGCAGGTCGCGGCCAACGGTGACCTGGCCAACTGGATGGTGCCCGGCTCGATGGTCAAGGGGATGGGCGGCGCGATGGATCTGGTCAGCGGCGCAGGCCGGGTCGTCGTGCTGATGGACCATGTGACCAAATCCGGTGCTGCCAAGCTCGTCTCGTCGTGCGATCTTCCGCTTACCGGCAAGGCGGTGGTGAACCGGGTGATCACCGAACTCGGGGTCTTCGACGTCACCGGCACCGGGTTCCGGGTCGTCGAGTTGGCGCCTGAGGTGCAGTACGTCGACGTGGCGGCCAGGACCGCAGCCACCCTCAGCGACGGCCGGGTCGCAAGCCTGGTGTGATCAACGCCGCGCGCACCGACCTGTGATTTGTGGAGTCTTACCCGTCATGAGTGCGGCTCAGACTCCACAAATCACCACTACCACCGAGGTCAAAGCCGCAGGAGGTTAAGCGCGGACGCTGATGTCGGCGGACACCGCGCCGGTGGCCCGGATCAGGTCGGCCGGCGCGAGCGCGACGTCCCAGCCGCGTTTGCCTGCACTGCACAGCACGGTGTCGAAGCGCAGCGCCGACGCGTCGACGACGGTGGGTAGCGGCTTGCGCTGACCCAGGGGTGAGATGCCGCCGATGACGTAGCCGGTGGACCGCTGGGCGGCCGCCGGGTCGGCCATCTCGGCCTTGGGCACACCGAGCGCGGCGGCCGCGGCCTTGAGCGACAGCTTGGCCGGAACCGGCAGTACGGCCACTGCCAGGCGTTTCGGCAACGCGATGATCAAGGTCTTGAAGACCTGGTCGGCGACGATGCCTGCGTCGGCCAGCTCGGCCACGGCCTCGTCGCCGAAGGAATCGTTGCGGGGATCGTGGTGATACTGCATCACCTCGTGCTCGATGCCTGCGGCCACCAGAACCGCGATGGCCGGTGTCGCTGCGCGTGCCACCGGGACAGGGTAACCGGGAACATTACGGCCGCTTCGCACTGTTGTTGCAGTCAGTGTCGGTGCTTTGACGTGCTCCGGCGGTATGTGTCCGTGTCAAGCCCTAGGATCGGAAGGAGATTTTGGTGCCAGCTGTATGCCTACAACGTCCGATAGATCCGGAGCTGTTTGGTGGCGCCGTAACAGAAGGGACGGTGTTCCCCACCATGACTGACGTCGACCGGGCAGTGCCCGAGACGCCGCAAGAGTCTGATGCCGAGCTGACCGCACGTTTCGAGCGGGATGCCATTCCGCTGCTCGACCAGCTCTACGGCGGCGCGCTGCGCATGACGCGCAACCCGGCAGATGCCGAGGACCTGCTGCAGGAAACGATGGTGAAGGCCTATGCGGGCTTCCGCTCATTCCGTGAAGGCACCAATCTCAAGGCGTGGCTGTACCGCATTCTGACCAACACCTACATCAACAGCTACCGGAAGAAGCAGCGCCAGCCGGCGGAGTACCCGACCGATGAAATCACCGACTGGCAGCTGGCGGCCAACGCCGAGCACTCGTCGACCGGCCTGCGGTCGGCCGAGGTAGAGGCCATGGAGGCGCTGCCAGACACCGAGATCAAAGCTGCGCTGCAGGCATTGCCCGAGGAGTTCCGGATGGCGGTTTACTATGCCGATGTCGAGGGCTTCCCTTACAAGGAGATCGCCGAAATCATGGATACGCCGATCGGGACGGTGATGTCCCGCCTGCATCGTGGCCGCAAGCAGCTGCGCGATCTGTTGGCCGATGTGGCCCGCGATCGCGGATTCATGCGAGGTCAGCAGGTCGGTGCGCCTGAGGAGGTGTCGTCATGACCGAAAGCCACGACTCCAACCGTGAGGACGAGCGGTGGGCCCCGCCGATCGGTCCGGTCGATCCGGAGCATCCGGATTGCGCTGCCGTGATCGCCGAGGTGTGGACCCTGCTGGACGGGGAGTGCACGGCCGAGAGTCGCGACAAGCTCAAACAGCACCTTGAAGACTGCCCGGCCTGCTTACGGCACTACGGCGTCGAGGGCCGGGTGAAGCGGCTGATCGCCAGCAAGTGCAGTGGTGAGAAAGCCCCGGATGGCTTGCGTGAGCGGCTGCGTATCGAGATCAGCCGCACCACGATCATCCGGGGCTAACGGGGCGAGCAGGGTCAGGCGTTGGGACGCTTGCCGTGATTCGCCTTCGAGTGCTTACGGTCGCGCTTCTTGCGGCCACGCTTGGCCATGGTGATCCTCCAGACGTTTAGAGCTTGCTCCCCAGTGTCTCATGGCCCGGCGGGGGCGCTGTCCACCTAGGGTGTGGTTCGATATTGAGGCGGCAGGTTGACCGCAAGCCGGAGTGAGTGGGGTGAAGATGGCCGAAGACGTTCGCGCTGAAATCGTGGCCAGTGTGCTCGAGGTCGTGGTTCATGAGGGCGATCAGATCGGCGAAGGGGACACCCTGGTGCTGCTCGAGTCGATGAAGATGGAGATCCCGGTGCTCGCCGAGGTGGCAGGAACGGTCACCAAGGTGAGCGTGGCCGAGGGCGATGTCATCCAGGCCGGCGATCTCATCGCGGTGATCGACCAACTCTGAGGCTGCGGACGTTGGCTGATGTCAACCCTCGGTGATCTGCTCGCCGAACACACGGTGCTGCCCGGAAGTGCGGTCGACCATCTGCATGCTGTCGTCGGTGAATGGCAACTGCTCGCCGATCTTTCGTTCGCCGACTACCTGATGTGGGTGCGCCGCGATGACGGCGCCCTGGTCTGCGTCGCGCAGATCCGGCCCAACACCGCCCCGACAGTGCTGCTCGCCGACGCGGTCGGAACGGTGGCCGCCGCAACCGATCTACCGTTGGTGACCACCGCTTTCCGGTCCGGATCGATCGGGAGGGCAGGAGATGATTCGCCGGGGACGTCGCGGCTGAACGTGGAAGCGGTGCCCGTGCGGCATCGCGATCAGGTGGTGGCGGTGCTCACGCACCAGGCCGCGCACCGTCAGGCCAGCCCACTGGAAGGTGCCTACCTCGACTGTGCGGGCGATCTGCTGCACATGCTGACCGAGGGCACTTTCCCCAACGTCGGTGACCTGGCCATGTCCCGTTCCAGTCCTCGGGTGGGCGACGGTTTCATCCGCCTGGACAAGGTCGGTGACGTGGTGTTCGCCAGCCCCAACGCGATCTCGGCCTATCACCGCATGGGCCTGGCCTCCGAGCTCGAAGGCCACAACCTCGTCGCCATCACCAGGCCGCTGATCTCCGACCCGTTCGAGGCGCAGGAGCTGGCCAATCACGTGCGCGATTCGCTGGCCGGGGGATCGAGCATGCGGATGGAGGTCGACGCGGGTGGTGCGGCGGTGCTGTTGCGCACCCTGCCGCTCGTCGTGCACGGAGACGCCGCCGGCGCCGCGGTGCTCATCCGCGATGTCACCGAGGTCAAACGACGGGACCGGGCGCTGCTGAGCAAGGATGCGACCATCCGGGAGATCCATCACCGGGTCAAGAACAACCTGCAGACCGTCGCGGCGCTGCTGCGGCTGCAGGCGCGCCGCACCGGCAACATCGAGGCACGTGAGGCGCTCATCGAATCGGTCCGGCGGGTGTCGTCGATCGCGTTGGTGCACGACGCACTGTCGATGTCGGTCGACGAGGAGGTCAACCTCGACGCCGTGGTGGACCGGATCCTGCCCATCATGAACGACGTTGCGTCCGTGGACACCCCCATCCGGATCAACCGGGTAGGCGATCTGGGGGTGCTCGACGCCGACCGCGCCACCGCGTTGGTCATGGTCATCACCGAGCTCGTGCAGAACGCCATCGAGCACGCATTCGACGTCAACACAGCGCAGGGCTGTGTGACCATCCGGGCCGAGCGTTCGGCGCGCTGGCTCGACGTGGTGGTGCACGACGACGGCCGTGGGCTGCCCGACGGCTTCAGCCTGGAGAAGTCCGACCGGCTCGGCCTGCAGATCGTGCGGACGCTCGTGTCGGCGGAGCTGGACGGCTCCCTGGGCGTGCACGAATCGGCAGGCGGCGGCACCGACGTCGTGCTGCGCGTGCCGATCGGTCGGCGCACCAGGGGAGTGCAGTAGCGATCGACGCACAAGCCATCGACAGGCGTTCCGCAGGTTATAAACAGATTGTCAAAACGGAAATGTGACGTCGATAACGCAATTTGCTACCGAATTCGTCAGGAAATGGTTACGGCCCCGACGATTCCGTCGGGGCCGTAGCGAGCTGCGGGGAGCTGAAGCTGAGTCAGACTCCGGTGCGAGCCTTGGTGCGGGCGTTGCGACGCTTGAGCGCACGACGCTCGTCCTCGCTCATCCCGCCCCACACGCCTGCATCCTGGCCGGACTCCAGTGCCCAGCTCAGGCACTCGGTGGTCACCGGGCAGCGGTTGCACACGAGCTTCGCATCAGCAATCTGCGCGAGCGCCGGGCCGCTGTTCCCGACCGGGAAGAACAGCTCCGGATCCTCGTCGCGACAGACCGCCTTGTGGCGCCAATCCATGCTTTTAACTCCTTAGTAAGTGCGCAGCGAGGCGCACGAGCTTTTTCTTCGGCTGTTAACGCGTGCACATGAAATGTTTCTGCACTGTTGCATCCGATGCTTTCACAGGCTGAACAGATGTCAATAGCAGCGAGTTAACACGTGGGCAATGTCACTGCCCAACCCTGTTACCAGAGCCCTCATTCGTTTGTACTACACTCAACTCACCTGCGCCCTAAACTGATCAAGCTGGTTGTGTACCAGCAGGTCAGAGGGCTTTTGCGGGAGGTGCGACAACGCACAGCGCGTCAGGAACCGCGGTGAAGGTCATAGTTTCACGCGAGCCGACGTAATCTCCGTCAATCTGGCACGCGACAGCCGTGTCGCTCGTCACGGTGACCGTGGACACGTCGTCGTGACGCACCAGGTGCTTGGCTTCGAGGTGTGGTTTGCGCGACACCATCTGGCGGACCAGCCGCAGATTCGCCCAGATGTTCATGCTGGTGGTGGCGAACACGCCCAGCCCGGTTTCGAACGTGGTGTCGGGGTTGGTCCACACCGGTCGGGTGTTCGCGTAGGTCCACGGACTTGAGTTGGACACGAAGGCGAAGTGCACGCCGGGGACCGGTTCGGCGCCCGGCAGGTGCAGCGTCAGCGAAGGCTGTCTGCGGGCACTGGCGAGCACCTCGCGCACCGCGACGCGGATGTAGCGCGACGCGGTGACCTTGCGGCCCTTGGCACGCTGCGCCTCCACCGCGGCCACCACGGCCCCGTCGACACCCATACCGGCGGTGAACACCGCCCAGCGTTCCCCGCAGTCCATCAGCCCGATCTGACGCCAGTGCCTGCCGCGCCGGTAATCACCGAGGAGGTCGACGAGTTGGTTCGTGGCTTCGATGGGATCGGGGCTGATGCCGAGGGCACGCGCGAACACGTTCGCGGAGCCGCCGGGGACAACCGCCACCGCCGGCGCGGTACCGGGGTCAGGACGTCTGGCGCACTCGCCGAGCACACCGTTGACCACCTCGTTCACCGTGCCGTCGCCGCCGTGCACGATCAGCACGTCGACGCCGTCGCGGGCGGCCTGCCTGCCGATCTCGATGGCGTGGCCGCGGTGATCGGTGTGGGCCACGGTGAGCTTGACCCGGCTTTCCAGGGCATGGGCCAGCAGGTCGCGCCCGGCAGGGGTGGTGGAAGTCGCGTTCGGGTTCACGATCAGCACGGCGCGCACAGGCATTGAGCCTATCGGGGACCTCAGCCGGCCGCGTTCGGCAGCAGCGGCGGGCAGACCCCGAACAGGTCGGTCGCCAGCTCGAAGTGCCACAGTTCGTTCGCATAGATCTGGCACAGCCCGAACCGTGATCCGTTGGCGATCAGCCACTGGTCGGTGCCGGTCCCGCCGACGTCGACGGCTTCACCCGTGACGTGTTTGGAGAGCTGCGGAGTCTGCACGTACTGGCGTGCGGCGTCGAGGCTGCCGTACGTGTTGACGGCGTCGTCGAGCAACTGCTGCTGAAACTGCGGGGACCGCCAGCCGGAGTTGATGGTCATGGTGATGCCCTCGTCCGCCGCGGCCGAGGTGGCGTTCTGGATGGCGGTCAGCAGCCGCGGTTCGAGCCGGCCGATCGCCGGATCGGCCACGTCGTAGGCGGTCAGCACCTGACCGTCGGGCAGCGAACCATCGCCGGTTGTATCCGCGACCGCGGCCGGCGCGGCCTGCACGCCGAACGCGGTGGCGACCGCCAGCGCTCCCACCGTCATGGCTATCCGCATGGGCCTACCTTACGTAGCGTCACTCCCGCACCTCGCCGTCGAGATAGCACCAGCTGCCGGTCTCGGTGCGGGCGAAGCGGCTGCGTTCGTGCAGGATGTGACGCTTGCCGTGGTGCTCGTACTGGGCGCGGAACTCCACCACGCCGGTGGCGTCCAGTTCCCCGCCGGCGTCGGTGTCGACGATCTGCAACCGGCGCCAGGTGACGGTGTCGTCGAGATCCAGCTGGTGCGGGCGGCTGCCGGCATGCCAGGTGGTGAACAGATAGTCCGGGTCGCCGAGCGCGAACGCACTGAACCTCGCGCGCATCAGTGCGACGGCGGTGGTGGCCCGCGCACCGCGGTGCAATGGTCCGCAGCACGCGGCGTACGGCGCACCGGATCCGCAGGGGCACGGTTGTGGGATCGGCACGCGGAAAGTGTCTCAGCCGGGCCTGTCCCGGTACCGTACGGAGGTGACCGATCGTCGTCTGCTGCTCGTCAACGGGCCGAACCTGAACCTGCTGGGCACTCGTCAGCCGGAGATCTACGGAGCCACCACGCTGCCAGAGATCGAACAGGCAGTCAGCACACTGGCCGCGGAGTTCGGGTTCGAAGTGCGCGCCGTACAGAGCAACCACGAGGGTGCGATCGTCGACGCCGTCCAGGCCGCACGCGCCGACTGCGCAGGCATCATCATCAACCCCGCCGCCTACAGCCATACCTCGGTGGCGATCGCGGATGCGCTGAGCGCTGTCGAATTGCCGGTGGTGGAAGTGCATTTGAGCAATATCCACCGGCGCGAAGCGTTTCGTCACCACTCCTATGTGTCCGCGGTCGCCGAGACGGTGATCGCCGGTGCAGGCCCCGCCGGGTACGAGTATGCGGTCCGTTACCTCGCGAGCAGGCTGCCGAAGTGACCCAGCCCCCGATTCAGCCACCTGCGGTGCGGTACGCCGGATTTCTGGTCGCCGCAGAGGGTCTGGCCGGACTGCTCGTCGCGGTGGTCCTGGTGGTGCGTGGTCTGGCCGGCGCCGATCAGCGTGTCGTCAGCGGCTACGGCACCGCAATCTGGTTCGTGCTGGTCGGCGGTGGTGTACTGGCCGGTGGTTGGGCGCTGATCACCGGGCGCCGCTGGGGCCGGGGGATCGCGGTGTTCGCGAACCTGCTGCTGCTCGGGGTGGCCTGGTACATCTTCACGTCCCATCAGATGGCGTACGGCATTGCCGTTGCGGTGCTCGCACTGCTGACCCTGGGCATGTTGCTCAGTCCCTCAGCGGGGCACTGGGCTTCGGGACGCGATTAGTCGGGCCGGGAGGCGATCAGCCGGGTCAGCTGCTCGGCTGCGGCCTCGGTGGCTGGGGTGTAGACCACGATGCTCAGATCCGGCAGATCCGCGGGAGTCAGCCGGTGGTACTCCAACTCGAGCTGCCCGGCGGGTCGATGGTCGAATCGCCGTATCCGGGTCTGAAACCCTTCGATGGCGTGGTCGTCCCAGATGCGCTCGAACTCAGCGCTTTCCGCTTTTAGCCGGTCGAGCAGGCCGGTCACTACGGGCTCGTTGAGACGGGCGCCGTTCTGCATGCGGAACTCGGAGACGAACCGCCGGCTCTCCACCTCCCAGTCGGGCATCAGCTTCTTGATCGACGGGTCGGTGAAGACCAGCCACAACAAGTTTCGGTTCTCCGGGGCCGCTGTCTGCACCCGCGGGTACAGGGCCGCGTAGGCGCGATTCCATGCGGCTATGCCCCAGTCCGGATTGATCGCGAAGGCGGGGGAGGGATCGAACGCCGCCAGCAACCGGCGCAGATGATCTGGTGGTTCTGCGGGGTGCGGCGGGAATTGGGTGCCGCCCGGGGCGAAACCGGCAAGCGACAACAGATACGTCCGATCGGTCGGCGAGAGCCCGAGGGTGTTGCCGATCGACTCCAGTACCTGACGCGAAGGGTTGATGTCGCGGCCCTGCTCCAGCCACGTGTACCAGGTGACGCTGATGGCGGACAGATACGCGACTTCCTCGCGGCGCAGGCCGCTGCGCCGGCCGCGGATCTGCGGAAGTCCGTGCTCGGATCGATCCAGCGATTCGCGACGCATCCGCAGAAACCCGCCCAGTTCTGTGCGAGCCGCCTGGTTTGGCATCGTCTGATTTTAGGCGTCCGAATCCAGGGTGGTACCGGCACTACTAGAGCCGGGACCGTCTTCGCCCGCGGCGGGTTCTCCACAACCATGGGGCCATGCCCGAATTGAGATCCAGAACCATCACCCACGGACGCAACATGGCGGGCGCGCGGGCACTCCTGCGCGCCGCCGGGGTGTCCGGAGACGATTTCGGCAAGCCCATCATCGCGGTGGCCAACAGCTTCACCGAATTCGTCCCGGGGCACACCCATCTGCAACCGGTGGGACGGGTGGTCAGCGCGGCCATCCAGGAGGCGGGCGGTATCGCCAGGGAATTCAACACGATTGCCGTCGACGACGGTATCGCGATGGGGCACGGTGGCATGTTGTACTCGCTGCCCTCGCGTGAGCTGATCGCCGACTCCATCGAGTACATGGTCAACGCCCACTGTGCGGACGCCCTGGTCTGTATCTCCAACTGCGACAAGATCACTCCGGGCATGTTGATGGCCGCTCTGCGCCTCGACGTGCCGACTGTCTTCGTCTCCGGTGGGCCGATGGAGGGCGGCTCGGCCACCATGGTCGACGGGACGGTGCGCAAAGGACTCAACCTGGTCACGGCTATGTCGGACGCCGTCGCCGCCGACGTCTCCGACACCGACATCGGCCGCATCGAAGAGGCGGCGTGCCCAACGTGTGGTTCATGCTCGGGAATGTTCACCGCGAACTCGATGAACTGTCTCACCGAGGCGATCGGACTGGCCCTGCCGGGGAACGGTTCGACATTGGCGACGCACACCGCGCGCCGCGAGCTCTACGAATCGGCGGGCCGGAGGGTGGTGGAACTGGCGCACCGCTATTACGGCGACGACGATTCGCGGGTGTTGCCCCGCAACATCGCGTCGTCGGCTGCGTTCGCCAACGCGATGATCGTCGACATCGCGATGGGCGGGTCGACCAATACGATCCTGCATCTGCTGGCCGCCGCACGGGAGGCCGACATCGATTTCACCATGGCCCACATCGAGGAGCTGTCGCGGCGGATTCCCTGCATCTGCAAGGTCGCCCCCAACGGGCACTACCTGATGGAGGACGTCCACCGGGCAGGCGGGATTCCTACGGTGATGGGCGAACTGCACCGTGCCGGGCTCCTCGATGCAGGCGTGCACTCCATACATGCCGACTCGCTGGACCAGTGGCTGGGGTCGTGGGATGTGCGGGCGTCGCATCCCTCGGCGGAGGCGGTCGAACTGTTCCATGCGGCCCCCGGTGGTCAACGGTCCAGTTCGGCGTTCTCGCAGTCATGCCGGTGGGAGAGCCTGGATCTCGACGCCAGGTCCGGGTGTATCCGCAATGTCGCGCATGCCTATTCGGCAGACGGTGGGTTGGCGATCCTGCGGGGTAACCTCGCGCCGAACGGCTGCGTGGTCAAGACCGCCGGGGTTGACGCGTCCATCCTGCGGTTCAGCGGCCCCGCGGTGGTCGTCGAATCGCAGGAGGAAGCCCAGGAGGTGATCCTGGGTGGGCGGGTGCGGTCCGGTGATGTGTTGGTAGTGCGCTACGAGGGGCCGCGCGGAGGGCCTGGCATGCAGGAAATGCTGTATCCCACCTCATATCTGAAGGGTGTCGGCCTGGCCAAGGTGTGCGCGCTGATCACCGACGGGCGGTTCTCAGGTGGATCCTCAGGGTTGTCGATCGGGCACATGTCGCCCGAGGCGGCCGCAGGCGGGCCTATCGCGCTGGTGCGCACGGGTGACCTCATCGACATCGACATTCCCGCGCGGTCTGTCGAACTGCGGGTCGACGCAACCGAACTCGACCGGCGCCGCAGCGAGCTGGAGCGCGGTGGCGGCTACTGGCCGCAGCAGCGGGAGCGCCTCGTCTCACCCGCCTTGCGGGCCTACGCCGCGATGGCGACGTCTGCCGATCAGGGCGCGGTGCGCGATGTGTCACTGGTCGAGGCCGCGAGCCGCGCGAACACGCTATGAGAGTCGCTCCACCTCGACGAAGACGATCGCATCGCGGGAGCCGCGGTTCTCGACCGTGTGCTCGGCGCCGGCCGGACGGCTGTAGCTCTGGCCCGCCACGAGGTCGGCGGTGATCTCGTCGCCGTCGGCCGTCACGACGTGCATGGTGCCGGTGACCATCGGCACCACCACGTAGTCGAAATCGTGCCGGTGCATGGGAATCGCGCCACCGGGGTCGATCGTCCATCTGGTGACCCGGAACCGGTCATTCTCCAGCTGCACCTCACCCTGGGATCCCGTCGTCATCATCGCCCCTTCTCGCGGTCGCCCTGACCGGCCAGCGTGGACAGTTCCGGCCCGGACACCCGGTAGGTGGTCCATTCGGTCTGTGGCTTGCCGCCGACCTCGTCGTACAGCGCGATCGCGTTGACGTTCCAGTTCAGCACCGCCCATTGCAGCCGCGAGTAGCCGTGCTCGACGCATTCACGGGCCAACGCCGACAACAACTTCCGGGCCAGGCCGCGTCGACGGAATGCCGGCCGCACGTAGAGATCCTCCAGGTAGATCCCGGCCACCCCGTCCCACGTGGAGAAGTTCAGAAACCACACCGCGGTGGCAGCGATCTGCCCGTCGGCCTCCACCATGTGGGCGTATGCCACCGGCTTGTCGGCGAAAAGTGCGCTGTGCATCTGTGTTTCGGTGACCGTGCACTCCTCGGACGCGCGTTCGAATTCGGCCAGCTCCCGGATCATCGCGGTGATCTCGACCTCGTCACCGGGCTGTGCCCGCCGGATCAGTTCACTCACTGCGCCCCCAGTCCCGTCAGGATCGTCCTGAACTTGGTTGTGGTCTCTTCGACTTCGTCGTCCGGGTCGGATTCGGCGACGATTCCGCCGCCGGCATTGGCCACCGCGGTGCGGCGGTCCTGTGACAGCACGGCACATCGGATCGATACCACCCAGCGGCCGTCGCCACGGTGATCACACCAGCCGACCGCGCCCGCGTAGAACCCGCGGTCGCCCTCCAACTCACCGATGAGGGCGGCTGCCGCATCGGCCGGTACGCCGCCGACAGCCGGGGTGGGATGCAGCGCCAGCGCGAGATCGATTGCGGTCGTGTGCGGCTCACGCAGAACACCGCGGATGGGGGTGCTCAGGTGCCACAGTGCGTCGGTGCCGTGCAATTCGGGTTCGTCGGCGATCTGCAGGTCGGCACACAGTGGATCAAGCGCAGTGCGCACGACATCGACGACGAGTTGATGCTCGTAGCGGTTCTTCCCGGATTCGGCGAGTGCCGCCGCGCTGGCCCGGTCGATCTCGGGATCTGCCGACCGTGGCGCTGAGCCGGCGAACGGTTGACAGATCACGGCGTCACCCGCGCGGGCGATCAGCAATTCCGGGCTCGCACCCACCAGCGCGGTGCCGGTGTTCGGGCCGCCGGCCGGGGACAGGTCGGCCAGGTACACCGTGGCGGCGGGGTCGGCATCGGCAAGGCGGCGTAGTACCGCCCGGATGTCCCACGGAGCATCGGCGACCAGGCGCAGCGCGCGCGCCAGCACCACCTTGTCCAGGGCGTTTCCCGGATCACGCAACCGTCGCACCACCTCGGCGACCCGTTCGCGGTGCTCCTGACCGGACGGCACTGTCTCGCGCATACGCACCCGCGGTGGGCATCCGACCGGCCAGTCCGGCAATGCGTCGGTGTATCGGACGGATTGCGGTTCGTGCAGTGCGGCCGCAGCGGAGGTGTCGAATGGCAATGCGCCGACCACCATCGGTGCGGCACCCGAGCGCAATGCCGACTGCGCACCGGCAATGTCGGCGAAGCCGGTCCTGACGCCGTCGGCGATCACCGTGCCGGCGGGGCCGGACAGCACGAATGAGGGGTCTGTTTCCGCGATTCCTTCGCGCACCCGGGACGTCACTGCGGCAGGCACGGATTGACGTGGCCGGTGAGGCCGAGTGCGCTGATCTGGCGGACGCCGTGCTCGAAGCCGCATACCGCGATCGACGCGGGCACCATCGAGAAGCGGATGCCCTCGGATACCGGCAGCTCCACCCAACGGGTCAGCACCGCGCGGGAGAAGTGGCCGTGACCGACGAACACCACGTCGCGGTTTTCCAGGTGCTCCAACGCCATGGCCAGTGCCCGGTCGGCGCGCGTGGTCACCTGGGCGGCGCTCTCGCCACCCGGGCAGTCGTGCGTCCACACCATCCAGTCGGGCACGGTCTGGCGGATCTGCGCGGTGGTGAGGCCCTCGTACTCGCCGTAGTCCCACTCGGCCAGCAGGGGGGAGATCTCGTCGACTTTCAGCCCGGCGAGCTCGGCGGTGACCTGTGCCCGGTGCCGCGGACTGCTGATCACCAATGGATCGTCCAACTCCAGGCGGGCCAGCGCCTCAGCGGCGAGCTTGGCCTGTTCGCGTCCGGTGTCGGTCAGATCAAGGTCCGTGCGGCCGGTGTGCTTGCCGGTGGCCGACCATTCCGTTTCGCCGTGGCGAAGCAACAGAAGGCGGTGCTGCTGGGCGTTCACACCGGCGATTCTGCCGCACGCCGGCGTGCGCTCGCCGCGAGCGTGCTTGGATGAGGATGTGACGCGGGTACTAGCGGTCGCCAATCAAAAGGGTGGGGTTGCCAAGACGACGACGGTGGCGTCGTTGGGCGCGGCCATGGCCGAGAAGGGCCGGCGCGTGCTGCTGGTCGACCTGGACCCGCAAGGCTGTCTGACGTTCTCTCTCGGGCAGGATCCGGACAAGTTGCCGGTGTCGGTGCACGAGGTGCTGCTCGGCGACGTGGAGCCGAATGCGGCGCTGGTGCAGACCGTCGAGGGCATGACGCTGCTCCCGGCGAATATCGATCTGGCCGGCGCCGAGGCCATGCTGCTGATGCGGGCCGGGCGGGAGTACGCGCTCAAGCGTGCGCTGGCCAAGGTCGAAGCCGACTTTGACGTGGTGATGATCGACTGCCCGCCGTCGCTGGGTGTGCTTACCCTCAACGGCCTGACGGCCGCCCATGATGTGATCGTGCCGCTGCAATGCGAGACCCTGGCGCACCGCGGCGTCGGGCAGTTCCTGCGCACCATCTCGGACGTCCAGCAGATCACCAACCCCGAGCTCAATCTGCTCGGCGCGTTACCCACGCTCTACGACTCCAGGACCACGCACAGCCGTGATGTGCTGCTCGACGTCGCCGACCGCTACGCGCTGCCCGTGCTGGCACCGCCGATACCGCGCACGGTCCGGTTCGCCGAGGCGACCGCATCGGGGGCTTCGGTGCTCGCGGGCCGTCGAAACAAGGGCGCCCAGGCTTACCGCGAACTGGCCGAAGCGCTGCTCAAACATTGGAAGACCGGCAAGGCGCTGGCCACCTTCACACCCGAGGTGGGGTAGCGCACGCCATGACATTGGTGCTGACGGCCGCCACGGCCACCGACCAGGGGCCGGTACGGGAGAGCAATCAGGATGCGGCGCTGGCCGAGGGCATTCTGTATGCGGTGTCCGATGGTTTCGGGTTGGGCGGTGAGCACGCCAGCCGGACGGCGCTGGAGACCCTCGCGGCCGCCTTCGCCGCCGCACCCGATCGTGACGGCCTCATCGCGGCCGTGCAGCAGGCCAACGAAAAGGTCTGGGCCGAGGCCGTCCCCGGTATGGCCGCCTCGGGGGCGACCTTGACCGTGGTGGCCTTCTTCGGCCCCGAGCAGGGCGGGCCGCTGGCCCTCAACATCGGTGACTCGCCACTGAACCGCATCCGCGACGGTCACATGGAACAGCTCACCGATGATCACAGCATCGCCGGTGAACTGGTGAGCGCCGGTGAGATCAGCAGGACCGAGTCGCGTTACCACCCGCAGCGTCATCTGCTGACCCGGGCGCTGGGCATCGGTCCGCAGGTGCGGCTGGATCTCGTCGAGCTGGAATGCCGTCCCGGCGACCGGCTGCTCATCAGTTCCGATGGCCTGTTCGCGGGCGCCGAAGACGCCGATATCGTCGATGCCGCCCTCATCCCGGACCCCGAGCGTGCCGTCCGCAAGCTCATCGAAGTGGCCAACGCTGCCGGCGGTCGAGACAACACCACCGTCATCGTCATCGACATCGCCTGATCCGCACCGCCCAGACCAGCACCGCCCAGATCAACGCTATGGTCGCCAAAACCGCCTGAGCGCAGCCATTGCGCTGATCTCGGCGCCGAAAGTCTCGGCGCCGAAAAGTCTCGGGGCCCGAGAAGCTACGGCGCGCCGAGCGCTGCCAGTTCGGTGCCGCGTTGTTCGAGCACCGTGGGCCCGGCCACGGCAGGTATCACCGGGGAGTCGCCGGCGGGGCGGTCGTACGGGATGTGTCGATCACCGGAGCCGGTCTCGGGATCGAACACGTCGTAACCGTCGTTGACCGGAACCAGCAGGCGTCCGGCCATCACGACGGCGGGTCCGACAGGGGCGTGGGGTCCGGACGGGGTGACGGTGTACTTGTACCGCAGCCCGGCGGCGTCGAACACCAGCACCGAGTCACCTGTCCACCACGTCACCAGATCCCCGGATCGGGTGGAAACCGATTGCGGTGCAGCCGGTTTGGGTAGCAGTGTGCTCGCGACGGTGGCCCCTGTCTCGTCGATGACGTTGACGGTGGGTTTGGGTGTGGGCACGTAGACGGCGGTGGTGGTGTCCGTCACCGCGATCACCTGGGCTCCGGACTCGGCGGTGACGCCAGGCAGGTCGACGTGACGCACGTCAGGGGTGTCCTCCTCGTCGGCGGGCCGCAGCAACGTCAACCGCAGATCGTCGCGTTTGGGGCAGGATTCCAGCGCAGACACCGCCGACGAACTCGACGCCACCGATACCAGTCGGCAGATCACCGAGGCCGGCACATCGGGCTTGATCTTGGCGTCAAGCGATCCGTAGCTCAGCATCCGGACCATGTCCGAGCGCCACAATTCCAGCCGGCTGTCCCCGGCGGAGAGCACGGTGGTGCCATCGGTGGACAACCGCACCTCGGGATCGGCGTACCCACTGCGCGCGGGTCCGCGGTTACCGGTCTTGCCGTCGATGGTGCTGACCTGGCCGCAGCCGCGGCTGTCCGGGTAGACGGCGACCGCGTACTGGTACACCGACGTCACACCGCACAACTCGACGTCGCGGGCGTAGCTCCACAGCGTCGCGCCGCTGACCGGATCACGCCCGGTGACGGTCCGCCCCTCGGCAGTGACCACGGACCCACCCGCGACGACCGGGATGGTGGTCTTCGGGCTGGGCGTCGCCCACAGCTGCTCAAGGCCGGCGGGCACCTCTCGAGCCGGGGTGAGATAGGGGACCGGTGACGTCGCGGGCCGGCTGACCGTGGCCCGCGCGTCGCTCGTCCACCAGATGAGGGCGGCGACCACCGCGATCACTGCAACGATCGCCGCAGCCGCCACCATGTCGCCGCGGGTGCGGCGTTCCGGTTTGACCATCGAATGGTGTGTTGCCGGTTAACCTGCTGCGGCTGCTTCGGTCTTGCGCGGACGGCGCCGGCGACGGCGGCGCGCGGGTGACCCGTCGCCGTCCGCGTCACCCGACTCGGCCGCCGGTGCGGCGTCGGCGTCTGCCGATTCGGGGTGGCCGGTGCTCGGCTCGCCGGCCCGGGTCCGACGCCGGGTGCGGGTCCTGGTCCTGGCCGGACGGTCCTCGGAGGAATCCGACGAGTTCCGCTTCTCCGTGCGCTTGGCCGCAGTGCGGCGGCGCGGCGCGGCGATCGTGCCGGTCACATCGGTCGGGATGTCGAGTTCCTCGTAGAGGTGCGGCGAACTCGAATACGTCTCCGCCGGGTCGGCGCAGCCCAGCCCCAACGCCTTGTCGATCAGCTCCCAGCGGGAAAGATCGTCCCAGTCCACGAGCGTGATCGCGATGCCGGTCTTGCCCGCGCGGCCCGTGCGGCCGATGCGGTGCACGTAGGCCTGCTCGTCTTCGGGGATCTGGTAGTTGATGACGTGGGTGATGTCGTCGATGTCGATACCGCGGGCGGCGACGTCGGTGGCGACCAGGACATCGGTGTCGCTGTTGCGGAACGACTTCAGCGCCTTCTCCCGGGCGCCCTGGCCCAGGTCGCCGTGCACGGCGCCGACCTTGAAGCCACGCTCGGCGAGTTCGTCGGACACCTTCTGTGCGGTCCGCTTGGTACGGGTGAAGATCATCGTCGCGCCACGTCCGCGGGCCTGCAGCACGCGGCTCACCAGCTCGACCTTGTCCAGCGCATGGGCGCGGTAGGCGAACTGTTCGGTGGTGTCGTGGGTGGCCGCCGAGTGCGGAGCCTCAGCCCGAATGTGGGTGGGCTGGTTCATGAATGTGCGGGCCAGCGTGATGATCGGGTCGGGCATGGTGGCCGAGAACAGCATCGACTGCCGGTCGTCGGGGGTCAGCCGCAGGATGCGCTCGATGTCGGGCAGGAAGCCCAGGTCGAGCATCTCGTCGGCTTCGTCGAGCACCAGCACCGACAGGCCGCCGAGCTGCAGGTGGCCCTGCTGGGCCAGGTCGAGCAGCCGGCCCGGTGTGCCGACGACCACGTCGACGCCATTGCGCAGTGCCTCGATCTGCGGCTCGTAGGGCCGCCCGCCGTAGATGGACGTCACGCTGAACTTGCGGTCGGGGCCGGCGAGGTACCTGGCGGCGGTGGCCAGGTCGTCATAGACCTGCATGCACAGCTCGCGGGTCGGCACCACGATCAGCGCGCGGGGCGTGCCGGTCAGTGGGCGGGTCTCGTCGGTGGAGACCCGTTGCAGCAGCGGGATGCCGAATGCCAGCGTCTTGCCCATGCCGGTGCGGGCCTGCCCGATCAAATCGTCGCCTGCCAGCGCCAGCGGGAGGGTCAGTTCCTGGATGGCAAAGGGATGCTCAATGCCATTCTCGGTCAGTGCGCGCACAATTTCGTCGCGGACGCCGAGATGGGCAAATGTTGGATTGAGTTGCGTCATATGAGTAGAGGTAGCCTTTCGCTGTCGAACCTCATGGGCATCACGCGCGCACGAGTTCAACGATGAAACGGCCGGTTCGCCCGGTGAAGGCGGCGGTGCCGATCCGCTGGGCCCAGCGCCTGGGGCGGGCCAACTGCGTGCACGCACATTTCCTTGGCAACGGCCTGGGTGGCTCGATAGTCAGCTCGTAGCCGTTACCACTTGTCATTGTAGCTGGTCGGGGCACGCGACCTGATTTGCCGGCTGATCGGCACGTCGCGCGGCGTCTAGAGTTGGCGTCATGAATTCGCCGCAGCATGCCGCAGAATCGATCGCCGAACCGGTCACTTCAGGCGTCTCGGCGGCCCATCCCGGCGTCAACGAATTGTTCGCGGTGCTGGCCTACGGTGAGGTTGCGGCGTTCTACCGGCTCACCGAAGAGGCTCGCATGGCGCCGAATCTGCGTGGCCGGATCAACATGGCCAGCATGGCCGCGGCTGAGATGGGCCACTATGAGATTTTGCGGGATACGTTGGAGCGCAGGGGCGTTGACGTCGTATCTGCGATGACGAAGTATGCGTCGGCGTTGGAGAACTACCACCGCATGACCACCCCCAGCACGTGGCTGGAAGCGTTGGTGAAGACCTATATCGGTGATGCGCTTGCCGCCGACTTCTATCTGGAGATCGCCGACGCGCTGCCCGACGAGGTGGCCGACGTGGTCCGCGAGGTGCTGGCCGAGACGGGGCACTCCCAGTTCGTCGTGGCCGAAGTTCAGGCCGCGGTGACCGCCAGCGATCGTCAACGTCATCGCCTGGCCCTGTGGGCGCGTCGGCTGCTCGGTGAGGCGGTCACCCAGGCGCAGTACGTGCTCGCCGATCACGATGAGCTGGTGGACCTGGTGATGTCCAGCGGTGAGGGGCTCACCCAGGTGGCGGAGTTCTTCGATCGGCTACAGCACACCCACAACACGCGGATGCAGGAGCTCGGCCTGGCCTGAGCTACTGCGTGCAGGTGGTGATCATGCTGTTGTTGGCCTGCTGCACGAGCACCGCGCCCGCCGCGTCGGTGATCGAGCAGTTGAGCTGACCGGCAACGCTGGTCGCGGTCACCGACTTGAGCTCGACTCCCGGATTGAGCACCACGGTCTTGGCCCAGGGCAGTGCGACGTTGATGTCGGTCTGCAGCGCACCCTGCTGGTCGGTGTAGACCACCGTCACCAGATCGATGAGCTGGCGGTTGCCGGTCACGCGGTAGGTGACGGTCCGTGGGTCCGGTGCCGGTGGGGCGGCTTCGACCGGCGGGGCGACCGCGGGTGCCGGCGTGGGCGCGGCGGTCACGCTGGGGGACGGGGTCACCGTGGTCACCGTTTCGGGGGACAGTGAGGGTCCGCTCGGCGTGACGGTTCGCGGCGCCGGTGTGGAGATCGCGTCCTGGGGCGCCGTGGTGGCGGTGGGCTGCGCCGGCGAGGTGGGGCTCGCCGACACCGAACCGCTGTCACCGCCGCCCAGGATGACGACGGTGCAGATCACTGCCACCAGCAGGATGACGCCGGCCACCCCGGCCACCC
Source organism: Mycobacterium appelbergii (assembly GCF_032883035.1). Lineage (NCBI taxonomy): Bacteria > Bacillati > Actinomycetota > Actinomycetes > Mycobacteriales > Mycobacteriaceae > Mycobacterium > Mycobacterium appelbergii. Next base: position 255,487 of record NZ_JAMQTH010000007.1, on the reverse strand, counting down.
AGACCCACCGCCGATCGATGGGCTCTTCGTAGAACTCGATGTCGCCGGCGTAATCGTCGTAATCCTCGTAGTCCTCGGCGGGCGCGCCGTATTCGCCACCGGCGTAACCGCCGGCCGCCGCGCCGGTACCGCTCCAGCCCATGCTGTCGCGGCCGGTGCCCGGCTCTGCAGAGTGGTCGCCGAATCGCTCGGTCGGCCTGGTGTCATACGGCGAATATTGCCTGGTCATGCGGCTGTCCCAGTCGTCTCGTCCCAATGTCGATGCTGATGCTATCGATGCAGAAGTGACGGGTGAGGTTATGCATGGGGCGTGTTGGTTACGGTCCGGACTCGGTTGGATCGCGCAATGTCTCCGTGCTTCGCCCGCTGCGAGCTCACCGCGGCGCATTGGGCCGCTCCCGTCCACTAGCCTTCTGAAGGAAACGGACACGTAGTCACAGCAAGAGGAAAGAGGTCCACGTGGAGGTCAAGATCGGTGTCACGGACAGCCCGCGTGAGCTGGCCTTCAACAGCGCGCAGACGCCGACCGAGGTCGAGAAGCAGGTCACCGATGCGCTCAGCGGCGATTCGGTTGTGCTCGCGCTGACCGATGAGAAGGGCCGTCGCTTCCTGGTGCAGACCAGCAGGATCGCCTACGTCGAGATCGGTGCCGCGGATGTGCGTCGGGTCGGCTTCGGCGTGGGCGCCGAAACCGCCTGAAGCGGCCCGAGGGCCGGGCGCGTAGCCCGGCTCTAGGACCGGGTGAGTGGCACGTGTGACAGTCCGCCCCAGGCGAACTGCACCGTGCCCTCTACGGCGGCCGACCGGTCGATCGGCCGCTCGTTGTTCAACCAGTACCGCGCGGAGTCGACGCTGATCGCCACCAGGCCGACCGCGATCATCCTGGCCCGGTGGGCCTCCAGCCCGGAATCGCGACTGATCAGATCGAACACGGCGTCGGTGCACGATTCGGTGGCGACCTTCACCTGCGCGGCGACCTGTGGCTCGGTGACGTAGTCGTTCTCGAAGATGAGCCGGTAGCCCTGACCGTCGTGCTCGATGAAGTCGAAGAACGCCTCGACCGCCGCGCGCAACCGTTGCCGGTTGTCGGTGGTGGTGCGCAAGGCTTGGCGCACCCCGGACACCAGGTTGTCGACGTGGCGGTGCAGTACCGCCAGATACAGCTCCAGCTTCGATGAGAAGTGTTGGTAGAGAACCGGTTTGCTCACACCGGCACGATCGGCGATCTCGTCCATCCCCGCGGCGTGATAGCCGCGGTCGACGAATACCTCGCTGGCCGCGGCCAGAAGCTGTCCGCGACGTTCGTCACGCGGAAGCCGGTTGCCGCGTCGGCCACCGCCGGAAGCTGGCTTTTCACCTCTCCTCTCGGCGGTGTTGGCGAGTTCGCTCATCAAGTCCTCAATCTGTATTGCTCTGGCGCGCTTGGCAGTGCTTGTCCAAGCTGCTCATCAAAGCGACAGTACTACCGTTGCGACCTCGGTTGCGAAATGTGTCCGAGATGACGGGAAACGCGCACATTTCGAAATGACACCGGCGTGGTCACGGTGAGGCAGCGCTGGAGTCCGATTCTCAGGGGCCTGTGCCATTCTGGTGCGGTGACCTACGACCCGGGACGTCGCGGGGGTGGCCGTGTCCCGGCGCTGCGCAACGAGTGGCGGGAGCCGCTGCGCGCGCAACGCGATCCGCTCGCGGTGGAATCGGGACGCACCCGTTCCAACCGGGACGACCACCAACGCTGGCGCAAGCAGACCTGGCTGGGACGTTTCATCTCAACCTACGGCTGGCGGGCTTATGCGCTGCCGGTGCTGGTGGTGTTGACCGTGGTGGTGCTGTACCAGACCGTTACCGGCACCAGCACCTCGCAGACCGTGAACGAAGATGACGGTCCCGTTCAGGGCCCGCCGACCATCGGCGTGGCCAGCACCGCCATCGTCGGGGCCCCACCCAAGGGCCTGACCGAGTTCGACGCCAGCCTGCCCACGGGGATCCTGCCCGCAGGGGGTCCGTTCACCGAGGCAGGCACCAAGATCTGGCACGTCGTCCCCGGCGCGATCCCGAAGGTGGGCGAGGGCACGACAAAATCGTTCACCTACACCGTCGAGGTGGAGGACGGCGTGGACACCGCGTCTTTCGGCGGTGACGAGGGCTTCGCCCGGATGGTCAGCGAAACCCTGGCCAACCCGAAAAGCTGGACCCACAACGGGCTGTTCGCCTTCACCCGGGTCGATGCCGCCAGCGGTGTCGAACCCGACTTCCGGGTATCGCTGACCTCCCCGATGACGGTGCGTGAGGGCTGCGGCTACGACATCCAGCTCGAGGCGTCCTGCTACAACCCGTCCTACGACGGAAATCAGCCCCGGGTATTCGTCAACGAGGCCCGCTGGGTCCGTGGGGCGGTGCCGTTCCAGGGGGATATCGGCTCCTACCGGCAGTATCTGATCAACCACGAAGTCGGCCACGCCATCGGCTATCAGCGGCACGAGGCGTGCGGCGGCAACGGCGACCTCGCGCCGATCATGATGCAGCAGACGTTCTCCACGGCGAACGACGACGCCGCCAGATTCGACCCGGAAACCGTCAAGGCGGACGGATTGACGTGCCGGTTCAATCCCTGGCCGTACCCCATCGCGTAACCGGAGTCCTCGGCGACCACCCGGGCATGGGAAGGATGGCGGTCGGATTACCGTTGTGGGTACTTACCAAGGGACCCTGACTAGAGGAGACATACGGTGTCCGCGAATTTGGATGTGTCGTTGCCGCCGCTGGTTGAGCCGGCCGCCGAGCTGACACGTGAAGAGGTCGTGCGCTACAGCAGGCACCTGATCATTCCCGATCTGGGGCTCGACGGGCAGAAGCGGCTCAAGAACGCCAAGGTGCTGGTCATCGGCGCAGGCGGACTCGGCTCGCCGACGCTGCTGTACCTGGCCGCCGCCGGTGTCGGCACCATAGGCATCGTCGAGTTCGACGAAGTCGACGAGTCCAATCTGCAGCGTCAGATCATCCACGGCGTCCACGACGTCGGGCGACCGAAGGGGCAGAGCGCGCGGGACTCGATCCTGGAGATCAACCCGCTCGTCCAGGTGAATCTGCACGAGTTCCGGTTGGAACCGGACAACGCGGTCGAGCTGTTCAGCCAGTACGACCTGATCCTGGACGGCACCGACAACTTCGCCACCCGCTACCTGGTCAACGACGCCGCCGTGCTGGCAGGTAAGCCGTACGTGTGGGGTTCGATCTACCGCTTCGAAGGCCAGATCTCGGTGTTCTGGGAGGACGCCCCCGACGGGCTCGGCCTGAACTATCGCGACCTGTACCCGGAGCCCCCGCCACCGGGGATGGTGCCCTCGTGCGCCGAGGGTGGCGTGCTCGGCATCCTGTGCGCGTCGGTCGGCTCGGTGATGGGAACCGAGGCGATCAAACTGATCACCGGTATCGGGGAGCCGCTGCTGGGTCGGCTGATGGTCTACGACGCGCTCGACATGACCTACCGCACCATCCGGATCCGCAAGGACCCGGCGACACCGAAGATCACCGAGCTGATCGATTACGAAGAGTTCTGCGGTGTGGTGTCCCAGGACGCCGCGGACGCTGCCGTCGGTTCCACGATCACGCCGCGCGAACTGCGCGACCTGATGGATTCCGGGAAGCCGTTGGCCCTGATCGACGTCCGCGAGCCGGTGGAGTGGGATATCAATCACATCACGGGCGCCGAGTTGATCCCGAAGCCGACGTTCGAGTCGGGTGATGCCCTTGCCAAGCTGAAGGTGGACCGAACCCCGGTGCTGTACTGCAAGACCGGGGTGCGCTCGGCCGAGGTGTTGGCCATCGTCAAGAACGCCGGATTCTCCGATGCGGTGCATCTGCAGGGCGGCATCGTGGCATGGGCAAATCAGCTCGAGCCCGACATGGTCATGTACTGACGGCCGGTTTGCGGGGTTACACCTTAGGCTGAGCTTGTGAGTGTGGAGCGGCCGCCGGAACATGTGCTGGCGGCGTTCGGGCTGTCCGGGGTGCGGCCGGTGCCGCTCGGCTCGAGCTGGGAGGGTGGCTGGCGCTGCGGCGAGGTCGTGATGTCGATGGTCGCCGATCACGCCAGGGCAGCCTGGTCGGCAAAGGTCCGCGAAACCCTGTTCGTCGACGGGGTCAGGCTGGCACGGCCGGTGCGCTCCACCGACGGTCGTTACGTCGTCGCCGGCTGGCGCGCCGACACCTTCGTCGCGGGAACTCCGGAACCGCGCCACGATGAGGTGGTTTCGGCCGCAGTGCGGCTCCACGAGGCCACCGCCACGCTGGAGCGTCCGCGGTTTCTGACCCAGCCGCCCGTCGCGCCGTGGGCCGATGTGGACGTGTTCATCGCAGCCGATCGCGCGGCGTGGGAAGAGCGCCCGTTGCATTCGCTGCCCGCCGGGGCCAGGGTGGCGCCGGGGTCGACCGACGGACAACGGTCCGTCGAACTGATCAAGCAACTCGCCGGACTGCGCAGACCCACCAAGATCGCCAGCCAGCTGGTGCATGGCGACCTCTACGGCACAGTGCTTTTCGCGGGCACCGCCGCCCCGGGAATCACCGACATCACCCCGTACTGGCGGCCTGCGCCGTGGGCCGCCGGGGTGGTGGTGGTCGATGCGCTGTCCTGGGGTGACGCCGACGATGGTCTCGTCGAGCGCTGGGAGTCACTGCCGGAGTGGCCGCAGATGCTGTTGCGGGCGTTGATGTTCCGCCTGGCGGTGCATGCGCTGCATCCGCGTTCCACGGCCGCGGCGTTTCCCGGCCTGGCGCGCACCGCGTCGTTGGTGCGGTTGATGGTCTGACGTTCCAATCCCCGGAGTTCCCCCGGCGAGCAGACAGCCCGGTACCGGTCAGCACCCTTTTCGGGTACCTAACTGTCTGCTGGGCGGGAGAAAGTGTGCCGGTACTCGGCGAGCCGGACCCGGCCGTCGACCGCCAGCACCCCCTCGGCGCGTAACCGCTCGAGTTGCCGGGTGGCCAGGTGTGGCGCCGGGCGACCCGAGGCGGTGATCACCCGGTGCCAGGGCAGGTCTGACGAGTCGGTGCGCATGATCCAGCCGACGATGCGAGGGCTGGAAAGGTCGGCGGCATCGGCGATGTCACCGTAGGTCGACACTTTTCCCGCCGGTATGGCGGCCACCAGGGCCCGCACCGCCTCGACCTGCTCCTCGGTAACCGAAGGCACGGTTATCCCAGTCGCTTGCGGATCAGCCCGGCGGTGTCTGCCGGGAGTGCCTGGGCCACCATGTGGTTGCAGTCCCAGTCCAGCAGGCGGAAATCCGGTCCGAGCCGTGCGGTCAGGGCGGCGATCAACTCCTCGCGCGCATACGGCGGGCTGGTCCGGGTGGCCCGCACCAGCACGGTCGGGGTTCCGGTGGCGGGCAACGCGAACGGGCGGGCCAGCTCACTCCAGTACGACATCATCGCCGGGATGCTGATGCGCCACCCGTAGCGGCCGCCGGGAAGCTCGATCAGATGCTCGTCCAGCTCGCGTTCCAGTTCGGCGGGTTCGACCTCACCCCACGATCCGTTGATTTTTTCCGCGCGTGCCTCGTCCCGGTCCGGGTAATCCGGCGACGCCAGCATGTTGTCGGCGATCTCGCGCATCCAGTCGCCGTCGAGACCGACCGCCGGATCCAGCAGCACCAGCCCGGCGACCAGATCTGGGTGGGCGGCAGCCAGATTCAGCGCGAGCGCACCGCCGAACGAATGCCCGACCACCAGCACCGGACCATCCAGCAGGGTTGCCAGTGCCTCGGTGTTGGCATCCAGTGTCCACGGCGCCGCCCACGACGTGCGGCCGTGCCCGAGCAAGTCGGGGGCCAGGATGGAGACCTCGGGCAGATGCTTGGTGGCCAGGGTCTGCCAGCGCTGACCGTGCCCGGTCAACCCGTGGATGAGGAGCAGCTTCGGCGGCCCCGCGGGCCCGTAGCGGTGTACATGCAAGACGTCGGCGGACACCCCATTGATGCTGCCAGGGCGCGAACCGGCCGGTGTTGTCGGACCCCTCTGGTGTCATTCCTGTCATGACTGCACGACACGTCGAGCGCGTCGGCCAACAGCACGGCCTGACCGACACCGCACTGCTCGATCCGGGAAGCAGCGGCGTGGTGCGCCTGCTGGGCGGGCCGGGCACCGGTAAGAGTTCGATGCTGGTGTCCACTGCGGTCGAGCACATCGCGGCCGGCGCCGACCCCGAATCTGTTCTGTTGTTGACCGGTTCGGCCCGGTTGCGGGCGGCGGCGCGAGGTGCGATCACCGCGAAGCTCCTGGCCGCAGGCGAGCAGCGCGTCGTGCGGGAACCGCTGGTCCGCACCGTCCACTCGTACGCGTTCGCGGTGCTGCGACTGGCTGCCCAACGCAACGGTGACCCGCCACCGCGGCTGATCACCAGCGCCGAACAGGACGGCATCATCCGCGAACTGCTGGCCGGGAACCTGGAGGACGGCCGGGACTCAACCGTCGGCTGGCCCGAGCAGTTGTGGCCGGCGCTGTCCACCGGTGGATTCGCCACCGAACTGCGTGACCTGATGGCCCGCTGCACCGAGCGCGGCGTGGATCCGGTTGCGCTGCAACGGCTCGGTCGCTCCGCGGGTAGGCCGGAGTGGGTGGCTGCGGGCCGGTTCGCCCAGGATTACGAGCAGATCATGTTGCTGCGGTCGGCGGTCGGGATGGCGGCGCCGCAGGCCACGGTGCCGGCCCTGGGGGCGGCCGAGCTGGTGGGGGCCGCGTTGGAGGCGCTGGGCACCGATCCCGACCTACTGGCCGCCGAACGCGGTCGCATCAGGCTGTTGTTGGTCGACGATGCGCAGCACCTCGACCCCCAGGCCGCCCGGTTGGTGCGTGTGCTGGCGGCCGGAGCCGGGCTGACCGTGATCGCCGGTGATCCCGACCAGTCGGTGTTCGGTTACCGCGGCGCCGACCCGGTGCTGCTGCGTGACCTGGACGATCAGGATCATCCGGCGATCACCCTGACCACCTCACACCGCTGCGCGCCCGCGGTGGCCTCGGCCGTCTCCGGTCTCGCGCAACGCCTGCCCGGCGTCGGCGCCACCCGGACATTGGCGGGCAGTCAACAGGCCGAGGGCACCGTGACGGTTCAACTGGCCGCCTCGGCGCACGCCGAGTGCACGCTGATCGCAGATGCGCTGCGCCGGGCGCACCTGCTCGACGGCGTGCCGTGGTCGCAGATGGCCGTGATCGTGCGGTCGGTGCCGCGCGCGGGTACCGCGCTGGCGCGTGCCCTCACCGCGGCGGGAGTGCCGGTGCAGGCGTCCGGCACGGAACTGGCGGTGGCGCAGCAGCCCGCGGTCGCTGCGTTGTTGACGGTGCTGGAGGCCACCGCTGCAGGCGAATTGGCGGGGGAGGGCGCGGTTGCGCTGCTCACCGGGCCGATCAGCCGAGTCGATCCGGTCACGCTGCGTCAGCTGCGCAGGGCGCTGCGCCGTGCGGACGGCTCACAACCGCCGCGTGAGTTCGCCGACCTGCTCGTCGCCGCGGTGGCACACGAACCGCGCGGCTTGTCCGCCGAGCACCTGCGACCGTTGCGGCGCCTACGCGCGGTGTTGGCCGCGGCCGCTCGCAGCGACGCCGACGGTGCTGATCCGCGCTACACCTTGTGGCAGGCCTGGCACGCGTCCGGGCTGCAGCGCCGGTGGCTGGCGGCGAGCGAACGGGGAGGAACCGTCGGCGTGCAGGCCGATCGGGATCTTGATGCGGTGACCGCGCTCTTCGACATCGCCGATCAGTACGTCAGCCGGACGGCCGGCGCGTCGCTGCGCGGCCTGATCGACCACGTCACGCGACTCGGGACGCCCGCCGCACCGGCTGACCCGAATGCACAGCCTGACGCGGTCGCCGTGCTCAGTGCCCACGCGGCCCTGGGGCAGGAATGGGATTTCGTGGTGATCGCCGGGCTCCAGGAAGGATTGTGGCCCAACACCATTCCGCGTGGTGGTGTGCTGGGTACCCAACATCTGGTCGACGTACTCGACGGGGTGGTCGCCGCCGCCGACCATGCGGTGTCGACGCGCGCACCGTTGCTGGCCGAGGAGCGCCGGCTGCTGATGGCGGCCATCGGCCGGGCCCGCACGCGGTTGCTGGTGACAGCCGTGGACAGCGATACCGGCGACGAGTCGCTGTTGCCGTCACCGTTCTGCTCCGAGCTGGCCGCCCTGGCCACCGATCCGGTGCCGCAGCCGCCGCTGGTCGCACCGCGGGTGCTGGCACCCTCAGCGCTCGTGGGGCGCCTGCGGGCGGTGGTCTGCGCGCCGACCGATGCGGTTGACGACGACACCCGCGCCTGCGCGGCAACGCAATTGGCCAGGCTGGCGGCGGCAGGGGTACCCGGGGCCGAGCCGGCACAATGGCACGCCATGACCCCACTGTCCACCGACGAGGCGCTGTGGTCCGATGCCGAGCAGGTGGTGACCTTGTCGCCGTCGACGCTGCAGATGCTCACCGACTGTCCACTGCGGTGGCTGCTGGAACGCCACGGCGGCAGCGACGGGCGCGATGTGCGGTCCACGGTCGGCTCGCTGCTGCACGCCCTGGTCGCCGATTCCGGCACGACCGAGAGTCAACTGCTCAATGACCTCGAGAAGGTCTGGGAGCAGCTGCCTTACGAGGCGCAGTGGTATTCGGAGAACGAGCTGGTACGGCACCGGGCGATGCTGGAGACATTCGTTCAGTGGCGGCAGCAGACGCGGCGCGAGCTGACCGAAGTCGCCACCGAGATCGACGTCGAAGGCGTGCTCGCCGCACCGGGAGTCGACCATCCCGGGGTGCAGGTGCGTGGCCGGCTCGACCGCCTGGAACGCGACGACGCCGGCCGGCTGGTGGTGGTGGACCTCAAGACCGGCAAGAGTCCCGTCACCAAGGACGACGCGCAGAACCACGCCCAGCTGGCCATGTATCAGCTCGCCGTCGCGGCCGGCCTGTTGCGCGACGGGGACGAGCCGGGTGGCGGCCGGTTGGTCTATCTCGGCAAGACCGGGGCAGCGGGGGCCACCGAGCGTGAACAGGACCCGTTGACGCCCGCGGCGCGTGCCGAATGGCTGGAGTCGGTGAGCCAGGCTGCGGCCGCCACCGCGGGCCCGCAGTTCCTGGCGCGGGTCAATGACGGCTGCTCGAACTGCCCCGTGCGGTCCAGCTGCCCGGCGCAGGCGCCGCGGTCATGACGGCCTCGACGTCCGCCATCACGCCGGCGCGGTACACCCCGGCCGAGTTGTCCTCGGCGCTGGGTCTGTTCGCGCCGACCGAGGAGCAGGCCGCGGTGATCGCCGCCCCGCCGGGACCGCTGGTGGTGATCGCCGGTGCCGGCGCCGGAAAAACCGAGACGATGGCGGCGCGTGTGGTGTGGCTGGTCGCCAACGGCTACGCCACCCCATCGCAGGTGCTGGGCCTGACCTTCACCCGCAAGGCGGCCGGGCAGCTGCTGCGCCGGGTCCGCACCCGCCTGGCCCGGCTGGCCGGCGCCGGACTGGCCCCGGTCGCAGGTGCTGCCGACGAAGCGGTCACGGTCAGCACCTACCACGCATTCGCCGGGACCTTGCTGCGTGAGCACGGCCTGCTGCTGCCGGTGGAGCCGGATACCCGGCTGCTCAGCGAAACCGAGCTGTGGCAATTGGCGTTCGACGTGGTGTGCGCCCACCCGGGTGAGTTGGCCATCGACAAGACACCGGCGGCCGTCACCGCGATGGTGCTTCGGCTGTCCGGCGCACTCGCCGAGCACCTCGTCGACACCGACCAATTGCGGGACACCCATGTCGAATTGGAACGGCTGGTGCACACCTTGCCGGCCGGGCCCTACCAACGTGACCGCGGGCCCAGCCAGTGGCTGCTGCGGATGTTGGCCACCCAGACCGAGCGCACCGAGTTGGTGCCGCTGATCGATGCACTGCACCGGCGGATGCGCGCTGACAAGGTGATGGACTTCGGCATGCAGATGGCCGCCGCCGCCCGGCTGGCCGCGACGTTCCCACAGGTGGGCGAGCAGCTGCGGCAACGTTTCCGGGTGGTACTGCTCGACGAATACCAGGACACGGGCCACGCTCAGCGGGTGGCGCTGTCATCGTTGTTCGGCGGCGGGGTCGACGACGATTTGGCATTGACCGCAGTGGGGGATCCGATTCAGTCGATCTACGGCTGGCGTGGTGCCTCGGCCACCAACCTGCCCCGGTTCACCACCGACTTTCCCTACGCCGACGGCTCGCCAGCGCCGGCTTTGGAGCTGCGGACCAGCTGGCGCAATCCGCCCAGCACCCTGCATGTGGCCAATGCGGTGTCGGCACAGGCGCGGCGGCGGTCGGTCGCAGTGCGGGCGTTGCTGCCCCGGCCCGATGCCGAACCGGGCACCGTCCGGTGTGCCCTGCTGTCCGATGTCGCAGCCGAACGGGATTGGGTGGCAGACCATTTGGCGCAGCGCTACCACGGGGCGCGCAGCGACGGCTCGGCTGCACCGACCGCCGCGGTGCTGGTGCGACGCAACGCCGATGCCGTGCCGATGGCCGATGCGCTGACCGCCCGCGGTGTGCCGGTCGAAGTGGTCGGCGTCGCCGGGTTGCTCGCGGTGCCCGAAGTGGCAGATCTGGTGGCCATGCTGCGGCTCGTCGCCGATCCCACCGCAGGGTCGGCAGTCATGCGTATCCTCACCGGCCCGCGCTGGCGGTTCGGCGCTCGCGACATCGCGGCGCTGTGGCGCCGCGCGGTGGAACTCGATGACACCCCGGCGGGGGAGCAGAGCACCGCCGACATCATCGCCAAGGCCGCGCCGGACGCTGACGCCGCGTGCCTGGCCGACGCGATCTGTGATCCCGGTGCCGCCGAAAAGTATTCGACCGCCGGTTATCAGCGCATCGTGGCGCTGGGCTGGGAGCTGACCATGCTGCGTGCGCATCTGAACCATCCGCTGCCCGAACTGGTTGCCGAAGTGCGCCGCGTGGCCGGGTTGGATGCCGAGGCGCGGTCGGCCCGCCCGGTGTCCGCGGGCTGGACCGGCACCGAACATCTCGACACCTTCTGCGACCTGGTGGCCGATTTCGCGGGTCGCAACGGCGCGTCGGTGCTGGCCCTGCTGGCCTACCTGGATGCCGCGGCGGTGGTGGAGAACGGTCTGGCACCCGCGGAGTTGACCGTCTCACACGATCGGGTGCAGATCCTGACCGTGCACGCTGCCAAGGGCCTGGAGTGGCAGGTGGTGGCGGTGCCGCACCTGAGCGGGCGGGTGTTCCCGTCGACAGCGTCGGCGCGCACCTGGCTTACCGATTCCTCCGATCTGCCGCCGCTGCTGCGCGGTGATCGCGCCACCGTCTCCGAGATCGGGGTGCCGGTTCTCGACACCTCGGACGTGAACGATCGAAAGAAGCTGTCGGACAAGATATCCGATCACAAGCGCAGCCTGGAACAGCGGCGCATCGATGAGGAACGCCGGCTGTTGTATGTGGCGATCACCCGCGCCGAGGACACGTTGTTGCTGTCCGGTCACCACTGGGGCGCCACCGAGAGCAAGCCCCGCGGACCCTCGGAGTTCTTGTGCGAACTCAAGGCCATCATCGAGGAGCACGACGGGACGGTGCCGTGCGGCGAAATCGACCACTGGGCCCCCGATCCGGTGGCGGGAGAGGTCAATCCGCTGCGGGACAAGGCCGTCGAAGAGACCTGGCCGGCGGCGGTGCCCCGCGATGGCGAGGTCAACCGCGGTGCGGATCTGGTCGCCAGGGCGATGGCAGGCGATCTCGCCGACGCACCCGATGGCGAACACCGTCCACCGGCCGATGACGACGGCTGGGCGGCCGACGTGGACGCGCTGCTGGCCGAACGCGATCGCGTACCGCAGCGTGCCGCGGCTGAACTACCGGGACAGCTGTCGGTCAGCACCCTGGTGGAGTTGAGCCGGGATCCGCAGGCTGCGCTGCAGCGGCTGCGCCGACGGCTACCGCAACGCCCCGACCCACACGCCTTACTGGGCACCGCATTCCACGATTGGGTACAGCGGTATTTCCATGCCGAGCGGTTGTTCGACCTCGATGATCTGCCGGGCGCGATGGACAGCGACAGCGGGCGCGCGTGTGCCGAGGATCTGACCGAGTTGCAGGAGGCGTTCGTGAAGTCGGCGTGGGCTGCGCGCACGCCCACGGAGGTGGAGGTCCCGTTCGACATGGTGATCGGACAGACCCGCAAATTTGTGGTGCGCGGCCGGATCGACGCCGTCTTTGTGCATGCCGACGGCACCACCACGGTGGTGGACTGGAAGACCGGAGAACCGCCGTCCACCCAGCAAGCCAAGGAGCAGGCGGCGATTCAGCTGGCGGTCTACCGGCTGGCATGGGCTGCGTTGCGTGGGTGCCCGCCGGAATCGGTGCATGCGGCGTTCCACTACGTGCGGTCGGGCCAGACAGTCCGCCCGGACCGCCTGCCCGACGCAGACGAACTTGCCGCGCTGCTCGCCGCTCAGACCGATTGAGAGTTGCGGTACACCTTGAGCGCGGCGGTGATCATCGGGATCTGCAGCGGCAGTCGGGCGATCGCGCCGATGCGCACCGGCCACGGCCTGCTCCACCACAACCGCACCATGTTGACGTTCGCCGGGAACACGGCGATGAACAGCACCACCGCGGCCAGCGCGCCCAGGCGTCGGGTACGCGGTGCGGCCAACAGGGCGCCGGTGGCCAACTCGCCGACCCCGGACGCGTAGGTGTAGAAGCGCGGACTGCCGGGCAGTTCGGTCGGGATCACCGTGTCGAAAGGTTTGGGCGCGACAAAGTGCAATGTGCCCATGCCGAGCAGCAGGGCGGCAAGTCGGTGGGCGCCGCGTGCGGCGGAGATGGACTGAGGCGAGGGTGCGGTCATGGTTACATTGTGGCGTGCGTCCGCTCGGATCGATCCAGGGTTTTCCCAGGTTCCGCCCTCTGAAGACCGGTCGTCGTGGCTAGAGGCAGGCTGCGGCGCCGGCTCGCCGCGATCGATGAATCGCTGTCGTCGCGGCCCGACGCCAGGCTCGTCGACGTCCTGCAGATCCCCGAGCCATTCGTCAGCCCGACGCAACGCATCATCCGGCGGGTCATCTACGCGACGCTGGCCCTGTTCGCCGCGGTGGTGATCGTCTACCTGGACCGCGACGGCTATCGCGACGCGCAGGAGAACCAGCTTTCTTTCCTGGACTGCCTGTACTACGCGACGGTGTCGCTGTCGACCACGGGTTACGGCGACATCACCCCGATCACCCCGTCGGCACGACTGGTCAACGTGCTGATCATCACACCGTTGCGGGTCGCTTTCCTGATCGTCCTGATCGGTACGACGGTGGAAACGCTGACCACCCAGTCACGGCAGGCACTGAAAATCCAGCGCTGGAGGAGCAAAGTGCGCAACCACACCGTCGTCATCGGGTACGGCACCAAGGGCCGCACCGCGGTGGCCGCCATGGTCGGCGATGAGGTCGCCCCCGGTGACATCGTCGTCGTCGACGAGAACTTGGCAGCATTGGAGCGGGCCAAGACCGCAGGTCTGGTCACCGTCCACGGTGACGCGAACAAGTCGGAGGTGCTGCGGCTGGCCAGCGCCCAGCACGCCAAGGCGATCATCGTGGCCACCGACGACGACGCGACCGCGGTCATGGTCACGCTCACGGCCCGCGAGTTGGCGCCGAAGGCAACGATCATCGCGGCGGTTCGTGAGCGGGAGAACCAGCATCTGCTCGAACAATCGGGCGCCGATTCCACCGTGGTGTCCTCGGAGACCGCCGGCCGGCTGCTGGGTCTGGCCACCCAGACCCCCAGCGTCGTGGAGATGATGGAAGATCTGCTGACCCCCGACGCGGGCTTTGCGATCGCCGAACGGCCCGTTACGCCGAAGGAAGCGGGCGGCTCGCCTCGGCATCTGACCGACATCGTCCTCGGTGTCGTGCGGGACGGCAGCCTGTTGCGGGTCGACTCCCCGGACGTGGATGCGCTGGAGGCGGGCGACCGCCTGCTCTACATCCGCAGTGCGGATGCGGAACGATGAATTTCCAGCTACGCAACATTCCGCTGCTGTCGCGCGTCGGTGCCGACCGCGCCGATGCCCTGCGCAGCGACATCGACGCTGCCACCGCCGGATGGTCCGATGCGCTGCTGCTGCGGGTGGACCCACGAAATCAGGTGCTGATCTCGGGTGGTCGGGTGGTGCTCGGCAAGGCCGCGGCCCTCGGCGAGAAACCGCCGGAGCATGCGGTGTTCCTGGGCCGTGTGCAGGACGGCAAGCATGTCTGGGCGGTCCGTGGGGCGCTGGAAGCACCCGAGGATCCCGCCGCCGAATCCGAGGTGCTCGACCTGCGCCGGGCGGGTCAGATCTTCGACGACACCAGCGCACAGCTGGTGGCAACCGCGACCGCCCTGCTGAACTGGCATGACAACGCCCGGTTCAGCGCGCTCGACGGTGCTGCGACGAAGCCGGCCAAGGGCGGCTGGTCGCGGGTCAACGCGGTGAACGGGCACGAGGAGTTTCCCCGCATCGATCCGGCCGTCATCTGTCTGGTGCACGACGGTCACGACCGGGCGGTCCTGGCCCGTCAGGCGGTATGGCCGGAGCGGTTGTTCTCGATCCTGGCCGGGTTCGTCGAGGCCGGCGAATCCTTCGAATCCTGCGTGGTCCGCGAGATCGCCGAGGAGGTCGGACTCAACGTCACCGACGTCCAGTACCTGGGTAGTCAGCCGTGGCCGTTCCCACGCTCGCTGATGGTGGGCTTCCACGCGATCGGTGATCCGGAGCAGCCGTTCGCGTTCAACGACGGCGAAATCGTCGAAGCGGGCTGGTTCACCCGCGCCGAGATCCGCGACGCCCTCGAACACGGCGACTGGAGCGCGGCGAATGCCGGCGGGGATGGGCAAACCTCGTCGAAACTGCTGCTGCCGGGCTCGATCTCAATCGCCCGCGAGATCATCGAATCCTGGGCGTACCTCTAGAGTTTGGCCTTGACCTGCTTGATGCTCGGGTTGGTCAACGCGGATCCGTCTGCGAACTTCACCGTCGGCACCGTCTGGTTGCCACCGTTGACCGACATCACGAATTCGGCCGCGGCCGGATCCTGCTCGATGTCGACCTCGGTGTAGGCAATGCCCTCGGACTTCAGGGCAACCTTGAGCCGGGAGCAGTAGCCGCACCACGTCGTGGTGTACATGGTCAGTGCAGGCGGTGTAGCAGTCATAGTGGATTCAACGTAGCTGACCGCCGCGGCATGCCCGACAGGTGAACGGAGTGAACATGGCCACGCTCGTCCCGGCCCTCGCCGATGACTTACATGAATTCGACGAGTTGCGCCTCGAGGTGCGTCAGTTCCTCGCTGAACAGCAACAGGCAGGCAGGATCGGCCGCTACGCCGACTGCTGGCTGACCGGCTGGGACCAGGAGTTCAGCAGGGCGCTGGCCGCGCGCGGCTGGCTGGGGATGACGGTTCCCGTCGAGTACGGCGGTCATGGACGCAGTCACCGGGAGCGGTTCGTGGTGACCGAGGAACTGCTCGCGGCGGGTGCGCCGGTGGGCGCACACTGGATCGCCGACCGCCAGATCGTGCCGTCGCTGTTGAAGTACGGCACGGAGGTGCAGAAGCGAAAGTTCCTGCCCGCGATCGCGGCAGGCGAGTGCTACTTCGGCATCGGGATGAGCGAACCGGACTCCGGCTCCGACCTCGCCAGTGTCCGTACCAGGGCGGTCAAGGCCGACGGCGGGTGGCGGCTCACCGGCGCCAAGGTGTGGACCTCGGGCGCGCATCTGGCCCACGCGTTCATCTGCCTGGCTCGCACGGCGCCGGTGGATCCCGCGCATCGCCACGACGGGCTGAGCCAGTTCATCGTCGACCTGCGCGCGCCCGGGGTCGACATCCGGCCGATCATCTCGATGAACGGCAAACACCATTTCAACGAAGTGATCTTCGATGAGGCGTTCGTGCCGGACGACATGGTGTTCGGCACCATCGGTGACGGATGGCAACAGGTCACCTCGGAGCTGAGCTTCGAACGCAGCGGCCCCGAGCGTTTTCTGTCGACCTTTCCGCTGCTGGCCGATGTCGCCGGGCACCTGCGTGACGGGCAGTTGCCCCGGCACACCGACCTCGGCCGCTACGTCGCCCGCATCGCCGGTCTGCACGTGATGTCCACGGCGGTCGCCGGGGCTCTGGAGCGACATGAGCCTGCCGATACCGCCGCGGCGGTCGTCAAGGTGCTCGGCACCACCGCCGAGGGCGACATCGCCGACTTCGCCGACCTGCTCGGTGAGATCGACGATGACGATTACCGTCAGCTGCTCGCCGACGCTGTCGTGCAGCGTCCCGGATTCACTCTGCGCGGTGGCACCAACGAGATTTTGCGTGGCGTGATTGCGCGGGGATTGGGGTTGCGCTGATGAGCGCTTGCGCGAAGAAGAGACTGGAGCTGATGAGCGCTTGCGCGAAGAAGAGAAGGCCATGATGGGTGCACCGACTGTCGACCCCGATCTGGTCGCGATGATGTCCGCGGTGTTCGCCGCGCATCGTGAGTCCCACGGCCCGGCCGAGGGTCTGGACGAATTGTGGCAGCAACTCAGCGAACTCGGCCTGGTGCGGCTCACCGGGTCCGAGGAGTCCGGTGGCAGCGGAGCAGGTTGGTCCGAGGCCGCCGAACTGCTGCGGTCTGCCGCGTGGCACGGCGTGTATGCGCCGCTGGCCGAGCACGATCTGTTGGCGTGCTGGCTGCTGGAGGTGGCCGGGCTACCGGTGGACGCGCAGCGGCGCACTGCGTGCCTGCTCGACGCGGGCGGCCGTGCCGCCGGGGTTCCCTGGGTCGCGACATCGCAGCGCGTCGTCGTCATCTGGCATGACGGACAGACCTACCGGGTGGCTGACATCGACACGGCTGCACTGTCGTTCACCGCAGGCCGCAATGGCGCCGGTGAGCCACGCGACGACGTCTGCGTCGACCTCGCGGCGCTGAACGGCACCCCGGTGCCCGACCCGGTCATCGGGCAGTGGCAGTTGCGGGCCGCCCTGGTGCGGGCCATCCAGCTGTGCGGCGTGCTGGACCGGATTCTGGCCCTGTCGGTGAGGCACGCGACCGAGCGCATCCAATTCGGCAGGCCGCTGGCCAAATTCCAGGCCGTGCAGCACCTGGTCGCCGACATTGCCGCCGAAGCGGCGCTCGCCCGGGCCGCGACCGACGGTGCACTCGCCGAGGCGTTGCGCACCGACTGGAAGTCGGAGAACCTGGATTTCCTTGTTGCCGTCGCACGTTCGTGCACCGGCCACGCGGCATCGGTCGTGGTGCGCAACGGCCATCAGGTGCACGGCGCCATCGGCACCACGCTCGAGCATCGCCTGCACGAGTTCACCAAACCGGCGTTGTCGTGGCGGTCCGAGTACGGCTCCGTGCAGCACTGGGACGACACGCTGACCGAATATGCCACTGTGGCAGGGGATCAGCGACTGTGGGCCCTGATCACCGGCACCGACAGCACGCGCACAGGAGACCCTCGATGAAACTGACGACCGAAGAAGACGCGATCGTGAAGACGGTCCGCGAGTTCGTTGACAAACAGGTCAAACCGGTCGTCCGGGATCTCGAACACACCAATACCTATCCTGAAGCGCTGATCGAAACCATGAAGGACATGGGCATTTTCGGCCTGGCGATACCCGAACCCCACGGGTTCGGCGCCGTCTCCATGCCCTGCTATGTGCAGGTGGCCGAAGAACTCGCCCGCGGCTGGATGAGCCTGGCCGGTGCGATGGGCGGGCACACCGTGGTGTCCAAGCTGCTGTTGCTGTTCGGCACCGAGGAACAGCAACAGAAGTACCTGCCGCGGATGGCCACCGGTGAGCTGCGCGCCACCATGGCACTCACCGAACCTGGTGGCGGATCGGATCTGCAGGCCATGCGGACTGTCGCACGCAGGACCGCGGACGGGTACGTGATCAACGGGTCCAAGACCTGGATCTCCAACGCACGGCATTCGGATCTTGTTGCCCTGCTGTGTAAGACGGATCCGGATGCCCAACCTCCGCACCGGGGGGTGTCGATCCTGCTGGTGGAGAAACTTCCGGGATTCGAGATCTCCAAGGACCTGCCCAAGCTGGGTTACAAGGGCGTGGAGAGCTGCGAGCTCAACTTCACCGACTGCCAGGTGCCCGCGGATGCGCTACTGGGCACCGAGGAGGGCCGTGGGTTCGCGCAGATGATGAAGGGCCTTGAGGTCGGCCGGCTGCAGGTCGCCGCCCGGGCCACCGGGGTGGCTCGCGCCGCGTTCGAGGACGCGCTGCGCTACGCCCAGGACCGGGAAAGCTTCGGTAAACCCATCTGGCAGCACCAGTCGGTGGGAAACTTGTTGGCCGACATGGGGACCAAGCTGTACGCCGCCCGGTCACTGTTGCTGAGCGCGGCAGAGAAGTTCGACGCGGGGGAGCGCTGCGATATGGAGGCGGGGATGGCCAAGCTGTTCGCGTCGGAAGCCGCGATGCAGATTGCGCTGGACGCGGTGCGGGTGCACGGGGGCTACGGCTACTCGACCGAGTACGACGTGGAGCGTTACTTCCGTGACGCGCCGTTGATGATCGTCGGCGAGGGCACCAACGAGATTCAGCGCAATGTCATCGCCAAACAGCTCGTGGCACGCGGCGGGCTGGACATCTGAGCGGCTACGGGCCTCGTTTACCCAACAGTGACCGGGTGCGCGCCGGCGCCGTGGCGGGCAGATCGGCGAGGATGTCGGCCAGTGTGACGCCGTGGAGGCTGGCGCGCCAAGCCTGGTGAGCATCAGCCATTTTCACCGCGAGAATGCATTCGTGCCGGCACCAGCTGGTCGGTAGTGCGCCGCGACCCTGCTGGCGGATCTCGCGGCATTCATAGGGCGCGGCCGCACCGTCGACCGCCTCGACAATCTGCAGCATCGAGATCTCGGCGGCTGCCCTGCCGAGCCGGAAGCCGCCGCGCGGGCCGGTGGTCGCGGCCAGCACCCCGGCGCGGGTCAATGCCTGCAGCTGCTTGGCGAGGTAGGCCGCGGGCAGGTCGAAGTACTCGGCGAGATCGGCTGCCGATGCCGTCGTGCCCGGCTCCAGCTGGGCCAGCGACGTCGCGCAGTGCAGCGCCCACTCGGTGGCCACGGGAAGTTTCACACCACTCACCTTATTGCAGATATTACGGACCTCTATAGTCCGAGATAGTCCAACGAACGGAGACATCATGCGGATCGCAGTGGCAGGGGCCACCGGAAATATCGGCGCACGCGCCGTGGCGGCTCTGGAACAGGCCGGCCACGAGGTCGTGCCCATCAGTCGCTCACGTGGTGTGGACCTGTCCACCGGCGACGGTCTCGATGCGGCGCTGGCCGGGGTGCAGGCGGTCCTCGACGTGATCAGCGCGCCTCCCGCAGACCGCGATGCCACCGTGGACTACCTGGGCACTGCGACCCGCAACCTGCTCGCTGCTGAACAGCGCGCAGGCGTCGGCCATCATGTGCTGCTCTCGATCGTCGGGATCCATGGCATCGAGGGGAATCCGCACTATGCCGCCAAGCGGGAACAGGAACGCCTGGTCACCGCCAGTTCGGTGCCCTGGACGGTCGTGCCCGCCACCCAGTTCCACGATTTCGCCGAGATGGTGGTCAGCTGGGTCGAACAGGATGGCACCGCGCCGATCGCGCCCCTGCTCGTACAACCGATCGCGCCGGACGACGTGGCCGACATCCTCGCCGAGATCGTTGCCGACGCCCCGCAGGGCCGCTATGCCGATGTCGCCGGTCCGCGGCCGCAGGACCTCGTCGACATGGCGCGACGGACCCTGGCCGCGCGCGGCCGCACGGTGACACTGGTGCCGACGTGGTCATCGATATTCGGGGTGGAAATGTCGGGTAATGCACTGCTGCCCGGTGCCGGTGCCCGCATCGCGCCGACCACGTTCGACGAGTGGCTCGCCGGGCAGCAGTAGGCGGGCGGTCGGGTCTGTCGGGTGGCCCTGCCATCATGGACGCCATGCCGTTAGAGGCTCCCACTCCAACCCTGGACGATCTCGACGACGAGCAGCGCGAGGCGGTGCTCGCCGCCCGCGGCCCGGTGTGCGTGCTCGCCGGTGCGGGCACGGGCAAGACCCGCACCATTACGCGGCGCATCGCACATCTGGTCGCAGGCGGGCACGTCGCGGCCAGCCAGGTGCTCGCAGTGACGTTCACGGCGCGGGCCGCCGGGGAGATGCGTGGGCGGCTGCGTGCGCTGGGTCAGGAGTCCGGTGTGGGCACCGGTGCCGTGCAGGCGGTGACGTTCCACGCCGCCGCGCGCAGGCAGCTGCAGTACTTCTGGCCGCGGCTGGTCGGCGACACCGGGTGGGAACTGCTCGACAGCAAGTTCGCCGTGGTGGCCCAGGCCGCGAACCGGTCCGGGATGCAGACCAGCACCGACGACGTGCGTGATCTCGCCGGCGAAATCGAATGGGCCAAGGCTTCTTTGATCACCCCGGAGGCTTACGGAGCCGCGGTGGCACAGGCCGGCCGGGACATCCCTTTCGACGCGGCCAAGATCGCCGCTGTCTACGCCGGGTACGAGACACTCAAGGCGCGCCGCGACGGCTCGGCCCTGCTGGACTTCGATGATCTGCTGCTGCACACCGCCGCTGCCATCGAGAACGATCCCGGGGTGGCCCAGGAGTTCCGGGACCGGTACCGCTGCTTCGTCGTCGACGAATATCAGGACGTCACGCCGCTGCAGCAACGGGTGCTCGACGCCTGGCTCGGCGACCGTGACGATCTCACCGTGGTCGGTGACGCCAACCAGACCATCTATTCGTTCACCGGGGCCACCCCGCGTTATCTGCTGGATTTCTCCCGGCGGTTCCCCGACGCCGCCGTGGTGCGCCTGGAGCGCGACTACCGCTCCACCCCCCAGGTGGTGTCGCTGGCGAACCAGGTGATCGCCGCGGCCCGCGGCCGGATGGCGGGCAGCAAGCTGCATCTGATCGGCCAGCGCGATCCCGGTCCGACGCCGACCTTCTCCGAGTATTCCGACGAGGTCGCGGAGGCCGCTGCAGTGGCCAAGTCGATCAAGAAGTTGATCGAATCGGGAACGGCGCCTGCTGAAATCGCGGTGCTGTACCGCATCAACGCCCAGTCCGAGGTATACGAGGAAGCGCTCACCGGGGCAAATATCGCTTTCCAGGTCCGCGGCGGGGAGGGCTTCTTCAGCCGTCAGGAAATCCGTCAGGCGCTGGTGGCGTTGCGCCGCAGCGCCGATCGTGATGTCAGTGACGAACAGACCGACCTGCCCGGGCTTGTGCGCGAACTGCTCGAACCACTCGGGCTCACCGCGGAACCACCGGCGGGCACCAAGGCCCGCGAACGTTGGGAGGCGCTGGCCGCACTGGCCGAGCTGGTCGACGAGGAGGTGGCGCTACGGCCCGAGCTGGACCTGCGGGCACTGACCACCGAACTGCGTCAGCGTGCCGATGCGCGGCATCCACCGGTGGTGCAGGGCGTGACGTTGGCGTCGTTGCATGCCGCCAAGGGCCTGGAGTGGGATGCGGTGTTCCTGGTCGGGCTCGCCGACGGCACGCTGCCGATATCGCATGCGCTCACGCACGGCCCCGACAGTGAGCCGGTGGAGGAGGAGCGTCGCCTGCTCTACGTCGGAGTCACCAGGGCCCGAGTGCATTTGGCGCTGAGTTGGGCGTTGGCCCGGGCACCGGGTGGCCGTCAGGGCCGACGGCCGTCGCGCTTTCTCAACGGGATCGCACCGCAGTCATCGAGCAGTAAACCGACCGCGCCCGACCGGTCACGCAAGGGGCGCGGGCCCGCGCCCCGGTGCCGGGTGTGCAACGCCACCCTCACCACGTCGTCGGCGATCATGCTGCGGCGCTGCGAGACCTGTCCGTCGAACCTCGACGAGGCCCTGCTCGCCGAGCTCAAGGACTGGCGGCTGCGCATCTCCAAGGAGATGAAAGTGCCGGCCTTCGTGGTGTTCACCGACAACACCTTGATCGCGATCGCCGAGTCGCTGCCCGCCGACGAGGCCGCGCTGGTGGCCATCCCCGGGATCGGCGCACGCAAGCTTGAGCAGTACGGGCCGGATGTCCTTGCACTGGTGAAGGGCCGCCAAAATTCGTAAAGATCATGCCAAAACCGCAGGTAGAAAATAGGTTGTGCGGTCCTGCTGTTAGGCTCTAACCTCAAGATCACAACTCTGGCGACGAGACGGAAGGAGGGTGCCCGCAATCATGGATAGCAATTTCGCAATCACTGGCTTTGGTGCCGCAAGCGCTGCACGCATTGATGCAGCCATGCCGTGGAACCTCCGTCCCGTCGCCGTAGCGGCGCCTCCGGTGCGTTCCGCGCATGCGGCACCGGCCGGTGCCAGCGCCGCCGCTGCCATTGCACCGCAGCGTAAGCGCCGCCCCGCCGCCGCGACTGGCGCGTCCGTGGATCGGAGCCTCATCTAGGAGAGCTCACGATTAGCCCAATGGCCACGGACCCGCAGTCACCCGGATCCGTGGCCATAGTTTTTCGGGAGTCAGAAATCCCCGATTACCTGGTCTCAGATCCATCAGCAGACAGATGGCAGTAACAACGACCAGGAAGTAGGGGTTAAGCACATGTCAATTGCGATGAGCGCTCAGGGGATGAGCGTCGCGTCGGTGACATGCAACAACAGGCTGCTGGATGTGCCGTGTCATGTCGGAGATCCCGACCTCTGGTTCGCCGAAAGCCCGATCGAGCTGGAACGGGCCAAGGCGCTGTGCGCCGAGTGCCCGATCCGCACGCAGTGCCTGGCGGATGCGCTGGAGCGGGGGGAGCCGTGGGGTGTGTGGGGCGGCGAGATCCTCGACCGCGGCACCATCGTGGCCCGCAAGCGCCCGCGTGGGCGTCCGCGCAAGCACACGGGCCCGAACCCGGCAGCTGCCTGATACCGGCGCCTGCATCGAATCTGCACTCAGGGCGCGCAACTTCGAGAGAAGCGCGCCCTGAGTGCAGGATGAACTCAGGCGGCTTCTTCGGCGAAGCCTGGAACCAGCTCGGTGGCAATCGCTTTGACGGGCACATGCGCGTCGAGCTGGCTGCAGATGGCGGTGGTCGATGCGATCACCCGCAGCGGAATTGCCAGGGGCGCAGGTAGGTCGAGTTGACGTGCCATCTTGATCAGCGCCACGGAATTGTCCAGCTGGCCCGCCGCCATCCGCCGGATCCAGGTGCGGGTGTAGTGGAACACCTCGACCTCGACCGGTTCGACGTACTGGCGCAGCATGTCGTCGATCTCCTGGATCGAAACCTGTTGACCCTTCTGGATGAACCCGGCGGATTCCATCGCAGGCAGCAGCTCGTCGTAGTTCTTGTCGCGGGCCAGGCGGATCGTTGCACCGAGGGAGACCGGGAAGCCGCCCGGCATCGGGGCCACCGCACCGAAGTCGATGACGCCCATCCGGCCGTCGGGTAACAGCATGAAGTTCCCGGGGTGGGCGTCGCCGTGCATCATCTCCAGCCGCCCCGGAGCACCGAACGTCAACTCCGTGAGCCGGGTGCCCATCAGATCGCGCTGCTCGGGGGTGCCCTCGCGGATGATCACCGACATCGGGATGCCGTCCATCCATTCGGCGATGACGACCTTGGGGGCGCTGGCGATCACGGCGGGCACGGCGAAGTGCGGATCGTCGCGGTAAGCCTTGGCGAACGCACGCTGGTTGTCGGCCTCCAGCCGGTAGTCCAGTTCCATCTCGGTGCGTTCGAGCAATTCGTCGACGATGCCCTGGATGTCGGCGCCGGGGGCCAGTTGCTTGAACACCCCGACCATCCGCTGGATTGACTTGAGGTCGGCGCGCAGTGCTTCGTCGGCGCCCGGGTACTGGATCTTGACAGCCACCTCACGCCCGTCGGACCACACTGCTTTGTGCACCTGACCGATGCTGGCCGAGGCCACCGGAGTGTCGTCGAACGAGGTGAACCGCTCCCGCCATTTCGTGCCGAGTTGTGCGTCGAGCACCCGGTGCACCTTGGCCGCAGGCAGCGGCGGAGCTTCGCGCTGCAATTTCGTCAGCGCCTCGCGATACGGTTTGCCGTACTGCTCCGGGATCGCGGCCTCCAACACCGACAGCGCCTGTCCGACCTTCATGGCGCCGCCCTTGAGCTCGCCCAGCACGGTGAACAATTGCTGTGCTGCCTTGTCCATCAACTCGGCAGTGACGTCGTCCTTGGACTTGCCGGTGAGGCGTTTGCCGAGGCCCAACGCGGCCCGACCGGCCATGCCCACGGGCAGGCTGGCCAGTTTTGCGTTCCGGGCGACGCTTCCCCGTTTGATGTCAGACACGAGACCATCATCCATGACGCTGCTGAACGTGCCGCGAGTAACTGGCTACATCCGTGTGCGGCACGGGCACGCGGGGTGGCGTGACCAGCGGCGCGCGATGACCCCGTAGCCGTTGGCGTCCAGTTCCAGTGTGGTGTCCAGGGTCGGAGGTGGTTCGGGCGCATGCCGCGGGTCGTCCGCGTCGCGGACAGCCCGGATCACCAGATCGACCTGGTTGAGCGCGAGTGCCGCGGTGGCCAGGATCGTGGACCGGTCGGCGCTGCCGACCGCGCCGCGCAATTGGGCGGCGATCGCGGGCCACGCCGCATCCCGGTCACTGCGGTGCAGGTCGGCGCATTGCAGGCAACTTGTCACACCGGGGATCACCAGGGGCCCCACCAGTCCGGTGCCGTCGCGGACCCGCACTGCCAGGTGCGCGACACCGGCGTGATGCAGGTCGCGAACCACGTGCGGTTCGGCAATCAGCTCATCGGCCAGCACCACCAGGTCGGTGTTCTGCGGGATCACCCTGGCGTGGGGGCGGGCGGTGCACTTGACCCGGGCGCCCGAACACCGCAGCGCCCCGGACAACAGTTCCGAGAGTGGTCCGCGACCGTGGATGCGAATCGATGCCGCCCGCAGCCGCCGGGACGGCGGGATGCTGAGCAACCCGGTCCCGGTCAGTGCCGCGAGCAACTCGTCGACGGTCGCACCTCGGACACCGAGCTGTGCCGCCGCCGTGTGCAACTCGGCGTGGGTCACACCGTCCTGCAGAATGCGCAGCAGTTCGGCCACGTGGTTCCGGGTCATCCCGGCCGGCGGGTGCACCACCACTGCGCGCCGCGGGTCCCAGCCCACCTGGACCGTCTCGTCGGGACGGAGCAGTACGGGCCGACCGGGAGCGAGGACGTACCGCATTGCCATGCGATGACTCTGCCACGCGGCGGCACAGCGGCCCGTCAGTTATCCACAGGCCTCAGCAGGCAACGGCTTCGATGAGGTGATGCGGTGAGCCGGTGGTCTGCACGGAGGTGCGTCGAAGCCCCGCCGCGGCCAACAGCACGTCGAATTCGGCCACCGAGCGTTCCCTGCCGCCGTCGGTCATCGCCAGCATGTCCAGGTCCATGAGCGCCCCGACACCCGGGTCATGAAGGTCACCGATCACGAGTTCGATGATCGCTATCCGGCCGCCGGGCAGCATCGCCTCGCGGCAGCGCCGCAGGATCGCGACGCAGGCCGCATCGTTCCAGTCGTGCAGGATGAACTTCAGCAGGTACAGGTCGGCCGCCGGCACCGAGTCGAAAAAGTCACCGCCTACCACCTCGGTGCGGTCCGCGAACGGGGATCGGGCCAGCTGAGCGGCGACGTCGGCCGCCACGGTCGGCCGGTCGAAGATGATCCCGTGCAGCTCGGGGTTGGCTTCTTGCAGGCTGTGCAGAAAGGTTCCGTTGGCGCCGCCGATGTCGACGGCGAGTTTGACCGTGGCCGTGTCGATGAAGGGAACGACCCCGCCGCCCCACAGCGTCGTCAGACTGCTCATCCCCGCGGAGAACTCGCGTTGTTCGGCCGGATGCTGGTCGAAATACTCGAACACATTCATCCCGAACGTGGCCTTGACCTGACTCTGACCACTGCGCACCGCGGTGGAGAAGTCGCGCCAGGGCAGCCAGTGCGATGAGCTGGTCAGCGCCATCACCAGGGGGCGCAACGATTGCGGATGGTCGGAGCGCAAGGGATCCAGCAGCGGCGTGGGGTGGAATCGGCCGCCGCCGTCGGCGGTCAGCAGACCCAAGCCGACGGCGGCACGCATGAGCCGGTACGTGGTGTCCGGCGCAGTTCCTTCACGTGCTGCCAACTCGTCAGCGGTCAACGCACCACCGGCGAGGTGGTCGGCGATCGACAGGTCGGCAATGGTGCGTAGCGCCTGGCTGACCCAGTAACCGAACAGCATGCCGGACAGCTGTTGGTGTGGGTCGGACTGGACGGCGGGGTCGGACTGGACGGCGGGAGATTCGGTCATGCCCGGGTGAACGCACCGAATCCTTGAACGCTTCGGCAGCGCACGGCGATTTTTCGATTACCGAACTGTGACCCTCAGGAATCCGGGCGTTCGCCCTCGTCGCCCTGTTCTTTCTCCAGGTCAGCGATGGCCTGCTCGAACGCGCTGTCGATGCCGCTGGTGTCCCCGCCGATCATCCGGTCGATGAAGGCTGCGGGCTCGTCGAGATCGGCCGAGTTGGGCAGCAGGTCGGGGTGTTGCCACACACCGTCGCGGGCGTCGGCGCCGACCGCCTCGGTCAACCGCTCCCACAGCGCTGCGGCTTCGCGCAGTTTGCGGGGCCGCAACTCCAGGCCCACCAGGGTCGCGAAGGTCTGCTCGGCGGGTCCGCCGGTGGCCCGGCGTCGACGCAGGGTTTCCGACAACGCCGAGGTGCCGGGGATGCGTTCGCCCAGGGCCTCGGTGACGATCGTCTGCACCCAGCCTTCGATCAGGGCCAGCAGGGTCTCCAGCCGGTCCAGGGCCGCTTCCTGCTCAGGAGTGGCCTTCGGCTCGAAGATGCCCTGGTTGAGCAGCTGCTCCATTTCGGACGGATCGTTGAGCGAGGCCGGGTTGAACCCCCTGGTGAGCTCCTCGATGCCGGACATGTCCACCTTCATGCCCTTGGCGAACGCCTCGACCGCTCCGAGCAGCTGACTCGGCAGCCACGGGACGTGGCTGAACAGCCGGTGATGGGCCGCCTCGCGCGCGGCCAGGAAGGTCAGGATCTCGCTGCGGGGCCGCTCCAGCCCTTCGGCCAGTGACTCGATCGCCTCGGGCATCAGCGCGGCGACCCCTTTGGGGCCCAGCGGCAGGCCGATATCGGTCGAGGTCAGCACTTCGCGGGACAGCTTGCCCAGCGCCTGGCCGAGCTGCGAGCCGAAAGCCATGCCGCCCATCTGCGACATCATCGCCAGTAGCGGGCCGGCCATGCTCTTGGCTTCCTCGGGCAGCGACTGGGCCCACACCGTGGAGATCTGCTCGGCCACCGGATCGCACAATCGCTTCCAGGTGTCCAGCGTGTTGTCGAGCCAGTCGCCAGGAGACCACGCGACCGCCTTGGTGGTGCCTGCAGGCAGCGGCGTGACACCGTCGAGCCACGTTTCGGCCAACCGGACCGCATCGGCGACCGCGCCCTTGGTCTGCTCGGGCACCGGCGCGACGAACCCGATGGAATCGGACGCCAACTTCCGCGCCAGGTCGTAGTTGACCGGACCGGACTGTTTGCCGCCGGGTGCCATGGCACCCGCACCGCTGAACATCTCGCCGAGCTTGGTGAAGATCTGGCCGAGATCACCCATGTCGAAACCACCTGCGCCTCCGCCGAATCCGAACGGATCCGATCCGGGGCCAGGGGTGGCGTCACCCGATCCGGATCCCGAATCGGGATCCTTCTTGGGTTTGTCGTGCTCGGGGTCGTCCCCGGCGGAGAAGCCGAAAGGCAGGTCAGCCATACGCTCAACGGTACTCACCATGGGCGGCGCCGGTGAGGTTGCGGGTCACGCTGTCAGTGAACCCGCGACGGCAGGCTTTACTGTGGGCGGCGTGAACAGGCGGATTATGACGCTGCTGGTTGCGCTGGTGCCGATTCTGGCGTTCGGCGTGCTGCTCTCGGTGGTCAAGGTGCCCTTCGTGTCGTTGGGTCCCGGTCCGACGTTCAACACCCTCGGTGAGGTCGAAGGCAAACAGGTCGTGGACATCGAGGGTCCCGAGGCCAAGGTGCATCCCACCTCCGGCCACCTGAACATGACCACGGTGTCCCAGCGTGACGGGTTGACCCTGGGGCAGGCGTTGACCCTGTGGATGTCGGGCCGTGAGCAGCTGGTGCCGCGCGACCTGGTCTATCCGCCGGACAAATCCAAGGATGAGATCGACGAGGCCAACAGCACCGACTTCAAGAACTCCGAGGACAGCGCCGAATACGCCGCGCTGTCGTATCTGAACTACCCCGTTGCGGTGACCGTCCAGAGCGTGACCGACCCCGGTCCGTCGGCAGGCAAGCTGCAGGACGGTGACGCCATCGACGGGGTCAACGGCAAGCCGGTCGCGAATCTCGACGAGTTCCAGGCGCTGCTGAAGGAGACCAGGCCCGGCGACGACCTGGTCATCGATTTCCGCCGCAAGAATGCGCCGCCGGGCACCACGACCATCACGTTGGGTGACAATCCCGACCGGGATTACGGCTTCCTGGGGGTGGGAGTGCTCGACGCGCCGTGGGCCCCGTTCGACATCGACTTCAACCTGGCCAACATCGGTGGCCCCTCGGCAGGGTTGATGTTCAGCCTGGCCGTCGTCGACAAGCTGAGCACCGGCGACCTCAACGACGGCAAGTTCATCGCGGGCACCGGCACCATCACGGGCGACGGTGTCGTCGGCTCGATCGGTGGCATCACCCACAAGATCCTGGCCGCCCACGAAGCCGGCGCCACGGTGTTCCTGGTACCTGCGGACAACTGCACCGAGGCCCGTTCAGCGCACGAGGACGGCTTGGAGTTGGTCAAAGTCGATACCCTCAGCCAGGCCATCGATGCACTGCACACGCTTTCCGCTGGTGGCGAACCTCCGCGCTGCTGAGACACCAGCGGGACGCGGGTGGCTAGAGTTGTGGGAAATCTGGCATGCCGGGCTGCGGCAAGCCTTAGTACCGGGGAACCTGAGACTGGAGTTGACGAGTGGGTATGCGGCCCGCGGCGAGGATGCCGAAGCTGACGCGACGAAGCCGGGTTCTAATCGGACTTGGTTTGGTTGCGGTACTGCTTCTACTGATCGGGCCGAGATTCATCGACGCTTACGTCGACTGGCTGTGGTTTGGCGAGTTGGGGTACCGCTCGGTGTTCACCACGGTGCTGGCCACCCGCCTCATCGTGTTCGTGGTGGTCGCCGTGCTGATCGGCGCGATCGTGTTCGCGGCCCTGGCATTGGCCTACCGGACCCGCCCGGTGTTCGTCCCGGCCACCGGTCCCAACGATCCGGTGGCGCGGTACCGCACCACCGTGATGTCGCGGCTGAAGCTGTTCGGCATCGGGGTGCCCGTGTTCATCGGGCTGCTCGCCGGGATCGTGGCGCAGAGTTACTGGGTGCGGGTGCAGCTGTTCCTGCACGGCGGCAGCTTCGGCGTCGCCGACCCACAGTTCGGTAAGGACCTCGGCTTCTACGCGTTCGATCTGCCGTTCTACCGCCTCGTCCTCAGCTATCTGTTCGTCGCGGTGTTCCTGGCGTTTGTGGGCAACCTGCTGGGCCACTATCTGTTCGGCGGTATCCGGCTGGCCGGTCGTACCGGCGCGCTGAGCCGCTCGGCACGCATTCAACTGGTCAGCCTGATCGGCACGCTGATCCTGCTCAAAGCGTTCGCCTACTGGCTGGATCGCTATGAACTGCTCAGCAATACCAGGGCGGCCAAACCGTTCACCGGGGCCGGTTACACCGACATCAATGCGGTGATGCCGGCCAAGTTGATCCTGCTGGCGATCGCCCTGATCTGTGCGGCCGCGGTGTTCTCGGCGATCGTGTTGCGGGATCTGCGGATTCCCGCGATCGGCGTGGTGCTGCTGCTGTTGAGCTCGCTCGTGGTGGGTGCCGGCTGGCCGCTGATCGTCGAGCAGTTCAGCGTGAAGCCCAACGCGGCGCAGAAGGAGAGCGAGTACATCAGCCGCAGTATCACGGCTACCCGGCAGGCCTATGGGCTCACCGACGATGTGGTGACCTACCGCAACTACGAGGTCAACGATCAGACGACCGCCGCCCAGGTTGCCGCCGATCGGGCGACCACGTCGAACATCCGGTTGCTCGATCCCACCATCGTCAGCCCGGCCTTCACACAGTTCCAGCAGGGCAAGAACTTCTACTACTTCCCGGATCAGCTGTCGATCGACCGCTACACCGGCCCGGACGGCAACTTGCGGGACTTCGTGGTGGCTGCCCGCGAACTCAACCCGGACCGGTTGATCGACAACCAGCGTGACTGGATCAACCGGCACACGGTGTACACCCACGGCAACGGGTTCATCGCGTCCCCGGCCAACACGGTGCGCGGTATCGCCAACGACCCCAACCAGAACGGTGGCTATCCGGAATTCATGGCCAGTGTGGTCGGGGCCAACGGCACCGTGGTGTCGCCGGGGCCCGCGCCGCTGGACCAGCCGCGTATCTACTACGGCCCGGTGATCGCCAATACCCCCGACGACTACGCGATCGTCGGCAGCAACGGCGCCGACCGCGAATACGACTACGAGACCAACACCGAGACCAAGAACTACACCTACTCCGGCAGCGGTGGGGTGCCGGTCGGGAGCTGGCTGTCGCGCAGCGTGTTCGCGGCCAAGTACGCCGAGCGGAACTTCCTGTTCTCCAACGTGATCGGTGACCAGAGCAAGATTCTGTTCAATCGTGACCCGGCTGAGCGGGTGGAGGCGGTGGCGCCATGGCTGACCACCGACACCAGCGTGTACCCCGCGATCGTCAACAAGCGGATGGTGTGGATCGTCGACGGTTACACCACGCTGGACAACTACCCGTACTCGCAGTTGACCACGCTGTCGAGCGCCACCGCCGATTCCAATGAGGTGGCGGTCAACCGGTTGGCTCCGGACAAGCAGGTGTCCTATATCCGTAACTCGGTGAAGGCCACGGTCGATGCCTACGACGGCACGGTCACGCTGTACGAGCAGGACGAGCAGGACCCGGTGCTGCAGGCGTGGATGAAGGTGTTCCCCGACACCGTCAAGCCCAAGAGCGACATCACCCCGGAACTGCAGGCGCACCTGCGCTACCCGGAGGATCTGTTCAAGGTGCAGCGGGCCCTGCTCGCCAAGTACCACGTGGACAACCCGGTCACGTTCTTCTCCACGTCGGACTTCTGGGATGTGCCGCTCGACCCGAACCCGACGGCCAGCAGCTACCAGCCGCCGTACTACATCGTGGCGAAGAACCTTGCGGCCAACGACAATTCGTCGTCATTCCAGTTGACCAGTGCGATGAACCGGTTCCAGCGTGACTTCCTGGCGGCCTACGTCAGCGCGAGCTCTGATCCCGCCACATACGGCAAGCTCACGGTGTTGACCATTCCCGGTCAGGTCAACGGTCCCAAGCTGGCGTTCAACGCGATCAGTACCGATACCGCGGTCAGCCAGGATCTCGGTGTCATCGGGCGGGACAATCAGAACCGGATCAGATGGGGCAACCTGCTGACGCTTCCGGTCGCTGACGGCGGTCTGCTCTATGTGGCACCGGTCTACGCCTCGCCGGGAGCCAGCGATGCGGCATCGTCGTACCCCCGGTTGATCCGGGTGGCGATGCTCTACAACGACCGGGTCGGATACGGCCCGACGGTCAGTGATGCGCTGACCGAGTTGTTCGGTCCCGGTGCCGGTGCGACGGCCACGGATGTGGCGCCGACGGACCTACCCGGCGGCAAGACGCCTCCCGCGGGCCAACCGCAGGCGGCAACGACACCGCCGGCCGATCAGGCCGGCCGCGCACCCCAGGCGCCGCCGCCCGCCGCCGTTCCGCCGGGCGGCCCGGTGGAGCTTTCCGGGGCGAAAGCCGCGGCGCTGCAAGATGTTCAGGCGGCGTTGTCGGCGGCGCAGGAAGCGCAGCGCAGCGGTGACTTCGCGCAGTACGGCGAGGCGTTGCAGCGCCTCGACGACGCGATGAAGAAGTACGACTCCGCCAAGTAGCGAGTTCTCCGCGAGAGACGCAAAATCGCCCACTTTCACTCGAAGGTGGGCGATTTTGCGTTTGTGTGGCGGGGGAGTGGTCGGTGTCGTCACTCGGGTGAGGCCAGCTGCCCCGTGAACCCGGCCAGCCGCCGCGCAGGGACGGCACCGGGTACGGCATGACGGGGCATGCCCGCCGCGGCTTCCCGGACGGCCTGGCGCCCTTGTGTGGTCTTCGAGCCGTGATCGTGGAGCCGGCGCCGGGGCAGTCGCCGAATGCCACGACCCGCCAGGGGTTTTTGGGTGCCGTCCGGAGGTCGGTTTCATGGGCGAATCTGGCCAAAAACCGCCGCTGATCACCCGATTTGGAGGTCTGCTCACCGCTTCGGTAACCTTGTATTTACCAACGCGGGGTGGAGCAGCTCGGTAGCTCGCTGGGCTCATAACCCAGAGGTCGCAGGTTCGAATCCTGTCCCCGCTACTAGGTAAAACGGCCCTCGGAGAACTCTCCGGGGGCCGTTTTCATGTCGGTTGGGAACACTTTTGGGAACGTCAGGATCTTGACAGCGGTGCGATAACCATGACGCGCGTAAGCATCGGTACGGCTCGGACGGTGCGAGTGGACGCCGAAAAGAAGCCACTACCAAACCAGGCACCGTTGCTTTGTCTGATTCCGGACAAGACGTCAGCACGAAAGTGGCGGCTCAGCAAACTTTACGGTAGCGGCGCGCGCGCTCCGTGTCGCCGGACTAACGATGGATGTCGCGAGTGTGACTACCAGGGGGTGGCGATTGTCCAAGTTGGAAGCCGCACGAGCCAGTAACAACCGGCAAAGTTCGACTAGAACCACTATGGTCTGCTTGTGCGGGTCAGCGCGGTTCCCGGCGATGGTTTCGCGGGAGAGTTGATCGGGCGTCGTGATGAGTGCGCGATTCTCGATCAGCTTGTCGACGCTGTGCGTTCCGGTGGGAGCCGGGCACTGGTAGTCCGCGGGGAAGCGGGCGTGGGCAAGACCGCGCTCTTGGACTATCTGGGGACCAACGCTCACTGTCGTATTGCGCGAACTGCCGGCGTTCAATCGGAAATGGAATTGGCCTACGCCGGAGTGCATCAATTGTGCTTCTCCATGTTGGATCATCTCGACGAGCTGCCGGTACCGCAGCGATCTGCACTCTGCACGGCACTCGGATTGACGGAAGGGTCGCCGCCGGATCGGTTCCTGGTGGGACTGGCGGTACTGAATCTGTTGGCCGTCGTGGCAGCTGATCGGCCGCTCCTGTGTCTGGTTGACGACCAGCAATGGCTGGACAACGCGTCTGCGCAGGTACTGGAGTTTGTGGCGCGCCGCTTGGGTACCGAGGCCGTCGGATTGGTGTTCGCTGCCCGGCTTCCCAGCGATGCCGTCGCTGGCGTTCCGGCCCTGGTGGTCAGAGGGCTACGACCGAAAGATGCCCACGCCCTGTTGAACTCAGGACTGAGCGCACCGCTCGATCCACGTATACGCGACCAGATCGTGGCAGAGACCGGCGGTAACCCCCTGGCGTTGTTGGAGTTACCGCGTGGACTCAGCGCCGACGCACTTGCGGGTGGATTCGGTCTGCCCGGTGCCGCGCGACCATCGGCCGAGATGGAGGAGATCTTCAGGTCCCGGATCGCGGTGTTACCCGACGAAACGAGGCGCCTTTTGTTGCTCGCCGCAGCTGAACCCACCGGCGATTCCGGGCTGATATGGCGGGCGGCCGACGCGCTGGGAATCGGGCCCGAGGCGGCGGCACCGGCGACTGAGGCGGAGCTGGCGACGTTCGCAACCCGGGTGAAGTTTCGCCATCCACTCGTACGTTCGGCGGCATATCGTGCGGCTCCGCTACACGACCGACAACTGGTTCACCGGGCGCTCGCTGTCGCGACCGATGCAGGTTTGGATCCCGACAGGCGCGCATGGCATCGCGCTAACGCAGCGACCGGCCCCGACGAGGACGTCGCCGCCGAGCTCGAGCGCTCGGCCGACCGCGCGCGAGCCCGCGGTGGAATCGGCGCGGCAGCAGCTTTCCTCGAACGCGCCGCGACACTCACCACTGAGCCGGCCAAACGGGGAGAGCGCGCACTGGCCGCAGCGTCGGCCAAGGTCCAAGCTGGCGCGTTCGAGTCGGCGTTGGATCTACTGGCGATGGCGGAGGCCGATCATCTCGGCGACCTCCTGCAGTCCCGCGCCGACCTGGTGCGCGCCCAGCTCGCCTTCCTAACCAGCCGGGGTAGCGACGCCCCACCACTGCTCTTGAAGGCCGCCAAGCGTCTTGGACCGATCGATGTGGCCCTGGCGCGCACCACCTACCTAGATGCCATGACCGCCGCCATGTTCGCTGGCCGCCTCGCAGTTGGAGGCAACGTGGTTGACGTCGCGCGTGCAGCGGAAGCGGCGCCAACCTCGATCGGGCCGCCCGGGACACCGGATCTACTCCTCGATTGGCTGACGACACACCACATCCACGGCTACGTTCGCGCTCAGCCCGCATTGCACCGCGCACTCGTTACCTTCGACGGCGCGACGTTACAAGGCGATCAGCTGAGTTGGCTCTTCTTAGCGTCCACGGCGGCCTTCTTCGCCTGGGATGACGACCGCCTGCACGAGGTATCGAAACGGCACGTCGAATTCACCCGGGACACGGGCGCTTTGAGTGACCTGCCACTGGCGCTCAGTACACGCGCGATAGCACTGCTGTTCTTCGGTGAACTTTCCTCCGCCGCGCTGGTTGTCGATGAGTTACAGGTCGTACAGGAGGCGACAGAAAGCAGTCTCGCAGCGTACGCCGCTTTGGGTCTGGCAGCGTTGCGCGGTGACTACGACAACGCAATTGAACTTATCCAACGCACCGAGGCTGAGGTGCGGGCGCGCGGCGAAGGAAACGGCATCACTGTGGCCTGGTGGGCCGAGGCATTGCTGCACAACGGGATTGGTGACTATCGACGAGCGCTCGACGCAGCGGAACGTGCCGCCGGGTTTCCGTCCGAGCTCGGCTCGTCGAATTGGGCGCTGGTGGAGCTCATCGAAGCGGCGGCGCGAAGCGGAGCCAGCGATACGGCGGCTCAGGCGCTCGCGCGATTCGTCGAGATGACCAGCGCCGGCGGTACCGATTGGGCGTTGGGCTTGTGCGCGCGCTCACGCGCTCTTGTCAGTGATAGAGCGGGCGCCGAGGTGCTTTACCAAGAGTCGATCGAGCTGCTAAGCCGAACCCGCGCGCGCTCGGAACTAGCGCGCGCCCATCTGTTGTACGGGGAATGGCTGCGCCGAGAACGTCGCCGCACCGCCGCCCGCACCGAGCTGCGCACGGCCCACGACATGTTCGAGGCGATGGGTATGAACGGCTTTGCCGAGCGCGCCCGGCGAGAACTGAAGGCCACAGGTGCCAGCACACAAGAAGGCACCGTCCCGGCGGCCAAGGAACGCCAGCTCACCGCGCAGGAAGTGCAGGTATCGCGACTGGCCCGCGACGGGTTGTCGAACTCCGAGATCGGTGCGCGGCTGTTCATCAGCGCCCGCACTGTGCAATATCACCTGAGCAAGGTGTTTACCAAGCTCGGTATCACCTCGCGCAGCCAGCTCGATCGTGTGCTGCTCACGGGACCGGCCAGTTGACCCAGCGCGCGGATGACTAGCCGATTGCACTGTCCGATGGCGGATCCCCCGGGGGCGGTCCGCGACGATGATGGCGGGCAGCTTGTGACGCGGGGTCGGGCCGCGCGGCGGAATGGATGAAAGTTAGCGAGGTGTCATGACTATTCGGAGCCGAGTGGAGGTGCGCCGGATCTACGATGCTCCGATGCCCGACGACGGCACCCGCGTATTGGTGGATCGGCTGTGGCCCCGTGGCGTCAGTAAGGCCCGAGCGCAGCTCGACGATTGGTGTAAGGACATCGCTCCCTCAACTGGGCTGCGCGACTGGTATCACCACGACCCGACGTTGTTCGGTGAGTTCACCCGTCGGTACACCGACGAGTTACGCGCTCCCGTGCCCGCTGCCGCACTGGCGCGGCTGAAGGAACTTGCTACGCAACGGCCGCTGACCCTGCTCACCGCCACCAAGGATCCCGGTATCAGTGAGGCTGCAGTTCTCCGTCTGCTCCTGACGCAGGACGGGCCCGCTAGTTGACGGGCCGATTCCGGCGGCCAGCGAAGAACACCTAGCGCATGCATCTCAGCGAAGTCTGGAGACCATAACGATGTCACGGCAACCGCTTTCGCCTGGTGACGATCTGGGTCGCGGCGCGCCAGGCAGTCCTGCGGTGGGACGGGGGCCAAATCGCGATGGTTCGTTCTCGCAGAACGATGATCGCGCCCCGTCCGCAGGATGGGGTGCTGCGCGCAGTGTTGGTCGCGTTCTCGCGGAGGGGCGAGCGCCGATCAAGGGCCCGCACGCTGTCCTCAGGATGAACCACGAGAACGGCGGATTCGACTGTCCCGGGTGTGCGTGGCCCGATGATCGCAATGGCTTGCACCTCGACATTTGCGAGAACGGCATCAAGCACGTCACTTGGGAGATGACCCGCAAGAAGGTGGATCACGCGTTCTTCGCCTCGCACACCGTCACCGAGTTATCTGGGTGGAGCGACTTCGCGTTGGAGGATCAGGGACGGCTGACTGAGCCGATGAGCTATGACCCCGCCAGCGACACCTATGTACCGATCTCCTGGGGTGATGCGTTCGCTCTTGTCGGGTCGACGTTGCGCGGATTGGACAGCCCGCACCAGGCGTCGTTCTACACCTCGGGGCGCCTGTCCAACGAGGCGACGTTCCTGTACCAGCTGTGGGTGCGTGAGTTCGGCACCAACAACCTGCCCGACTGCTCGAACATGTGTCATGAGGCGTCCGGGCGGGCGTTGCAGGCGGCGATCGGTACCGGCAAGGGCACGTGTGACATCGACGATTGGGAGCAGGCCGATCTGCTGATCGTGATGGCGGTCAATGCCGCCTCCAACGCTCCACGGATGTTGACGGCGCTGGCCGAGGCGTACCGTCGCGGCGCGCAGATCGTGCACGTTAATCCATTGATCGAAGCGGCGTCGCGACGCACGATCGTTCCACACGAATTCGCCACCATGGCAACGTTTCATGCCACCAGGACCGGGACCATGAACGTGCAACCCCGCATCGGTGGTGATCTCGCGCTGCTGCGCGGAGTGGCCAAGGCGGTGCTGGAACGCGCCGCGACCGAGCCCCATGCGATCGATGACCAGTTCATCCGAAATCACACCGCGCACTTCGAGTCCTACCGCGACCACGTAGCCGCGACACCGTGGGAGCACCTCGTCGAGCAGTCCGCAGTGCCCGAGCACCAAATCCGCGACCTGGCCGACCGATATCTGGCGGCGAGTCGGACGGTGATCAGCTGGTGTCTCGGTTTGACTCAGCAGGAGCACGGTGTCGACACTGTGCGTGAGATCGTCAATCTTCTTCTCCTACGCGGCAATATCGGCCGCGAGGGCGCGGGACCGTCACCGATCCGAGGGCACAGCAACGTGCAGGGCAATCGCACCTGCGGAATCGACAACCATCCGACCGCCGCTTTCCTGGCCCGTCTCGACGAAGTGTGCCGCATCGCGTCCCCCCGCGCAGATGGCCTCGACACGGTGGCGACCATCGAGGCCATGCGCGCCGGTGCGGTCAAGGTGTTCGTCAGCATGGGCGGCAACTTCGTCATGGCCGCGCCGGACACCGAGGCCACCTTCGCTGCGTTGCGCAACACCGACCTCACGGTGCAGGTGAGCACCAAACTCAACCGCAGCCATCTCGTGCACGGCCGGGCCGCATTGATCCTGCCGTGCCTGGGCCGCACTGAGAAGGATGTTCGGCCTGGCGGCGAGCAGGGTGTCAGCGTCGAAGACTCGATGAGCATGGTGCATCTGTCGCACGGCATGCGCAAACCCGCGTCGCCGCAACTGCTTTCGGAGTGCGCCATCGTTGCCGGCATGGGTCGCGCAACGCTGCCGGAGTCAGCAACGCCGTGGGAGTCCTACGTCGAGGACTACGACCGGATCCGCGACACCATGGCGGCGGTTCTGGACGGATTCGAAGACTTCAACCGGCGCGTGCGCATGCCACTGGGGTTCCGCATCCGTCAACCCGCCAGGGAGCGGGTCTTTCTGACAGATACCGGACGCGCGGAGTTCTGGGCGTCACCACTGCCTGATGTGGTGCCGCCGGCAGGAAAGCTGATGCTGTCGACGGTGCGCTCGCACGACCAGTGGAACACCACCATCTATTCCGACAACGATCGCTACCGCGGAGTAAAGAATCTTCGCACCCTGCTGTTCATGAACGCGGTCGATATGACGGAGCGGGGCCTGACGGAGTTCGACCTGATCGACATCACCAGCTTCGCCCGCGACGGCAGCACCCGTACGGTGTGGGGCTACCGGGCGATCGCCTACGACATCCCGGCCGGAAATGTCAGCGGCTACATGCCCGAGTTGAATGTGCTGTGCGGCATCGGTGATTTCAGCACCCAGAGCGATCAGCCGTTGATGAAACATCAGATCGTATCTGTCACCGCGGCACAAGCCGCTCCACGGTGAGACTCCATGGCGCAGGGATGCGAGGGGCACTCGCCGGCGTTGCTGGCACGGCGGCCATGGATGCGCTCTGGTACTACCGGTATCGCCGGGGTGGCGGGCAGAGTGGATTCGTCGATTGGGAGACGTCGGCAGGATTGCAGGGTTGGGCCGACGCGCCCGCACTGGCCAGGTTCGGCAGGCTGGTGATCGAACGCACCCTGCACCGGGACCTGCCAGCACGGCAGGCGCGGGTGACCAACAATGTGGTGCACTGGTCGACAGGCGCCGGGTGGGGCACGGTCCTCGGGACGGTCCAAGGCGTGCTGGGCCCTCCCACTGCCCGGTACGGGCTTGTTTTAGGTGCTGCGGTGTGGCTGCAGTCGTACGCAGTACTCGCACCCGCCAAGCTTTACCGGCCGATCTGGGACTACGACGCCAAGACCCTCGGTAAAGACCTCAGTGCGCATCTTCTGTACGGCCTCACGACCGCAGTAGCGCTGCGCCTGAGTAACCGCTGGAGCGGTCGACGTCACGACTGACTAGCCGTCTGCACTGTCCGAAGGCGGATTCGCAGGACTGCGTTCCACGGCGATGCTGGTCAAACACCGAGGCACCGCATAACTGTTCTCCCCGGTGCCCGGAATCGAGGGAGATCGCCACAATGACCACTCCGCCAGTCCACGCATCGATGAACGGCAACGCATCCGAGGGCCAGAGCATGGTTCCCACGATCACCGGCGAACTGGGCGCCACCGTGCTCGGCCCCGACAACGTGCCGGTCGGCGTGCAGAACCCAGGCGCACCGGGCACCGACTCGGGCAGCATGCCGAATCTCAAATTCTCCTTCGCCGCCGCACATAACCGATTGCTGCGCGGCGGGTGGGCGCGGGAGGTGACCGCGCGGGATCTGCCGGTGGCCACCACGCTGGCGGGAGTCAACATGAGGCTCAAGGCCGGTGCGTACCGCGAGCTGCATTGGCACCGGGAAGCTGAATGGGCGTTCATGCTCGCCGGTAGCGCCCGCATCGCCGCCATGGACCAGCAGGGCCGTAGCTTCATCGACGACGTAGGCCGCGGCGACTTGTGGAACTTCCGATCCGGGTTTCCGCATTCCATTCAGGCGCTGGAAGATTGCGAGTTCCTGCTGGTCTTCGATGACGGAAACTTCTCCGAGAACGAGACCTTCCTGGTCACCGACTGGTTCGCCCACACACCAAAGCGCGTACTGGCCAAGAACTTCGCCGTTCCGGAGACGGCATTCGACAACATCCCCGCTGCAGGCGAAATCGAGCACAGTCGCTACATCTTCCCTGGCGAGGTCCCGGGCGCACTGGTCACCGATATCGAAGCGGCTCAGTCGCCGGCCGGCACCGCAGAACGCATGACGCATCGAATGCTGGCCCAGGACCCGATTGAAGTCCCCGGCGGCAGTGTGCGCATCACCGACTCGAAGAACTTCCCGTCGGCCTCGACGATTGCCGCGGCCTGGGTCGAATTACACCCGGGTGCGCTGCGTGAAATGCACTGGCACCCCAACAACGACGAGTGGCAGTACTGGCTATCCGGACACGCCCGCATGACGGTATTCGGATCCAGCGGCAAGGCAAGGACTTTCGACTTCTACCCCGGCGACGTCGGCTACGTTCCCCGCGCTATGGGGCACTACTTCGAATGCGTGGGCGACGAACCGGTACAGATGCTCGAGTTGTTCCGCAGCGACCACTTCGAGGACTTCTCGGCCAACCAATGGCTGGGACTGACACCGCACTCGGTCGTCGCGGCCACGTTAAACCTCGACGCGGACACCGTCGCGGCCATGCGCAAAGACAAGCCCCTACTGATGCCCGGACAAGCCTGAGGAGTCGACATGCCCACGATCACGACCACCGACAATGTGGAAATCTTCTACAAGGACTGGGGCACGGGCCAGCCGATCGTCTTCAGCCATGGCTGGCCGCTGAGTTCTGATGACTGGGACAACCAGATGCTGTTCTTCCTGCAGCACGGATACCGCGTCATCGCCCACGACCGCCGCGGACACGGGCGCTCCGCGCAGGTCGGTGATGGCCACGACATGGACCACTACGCCGACGATCTGCGCTCGCTGGTGGAGCAACTCGGCCTACACGGTGCCATCCACGTCGGGCACTCCTGCGGAGGCGGGGAGGTGACCCGCTATCTCGCCCGCCACGGCGAGGGCGGCGCCGTCAAAGCCGCGTTGATCTCCGCCGTGCCGCCTTTGATGGTGCAAACCGAAGCCAATCCCGAAGGTCAACCCAAGTCGGTCTTCGACGACCTGCAGGCGCAACTGGCGGCCAACCGCTCGGAGTTCTTCCGGGCAGTACCGTCAGGCCCGTTCTACAACTTCGACAAGGCCGGTGTGGACTCTTCCGAGGCACTGATCGAAAATTGGTGGCGCCAAGGCATGATGGGCGGCGCCAAGGCGCACTACGACGAGATCGTCGCATGGTCGCAAACCGACTTCACCGACGACCTCAAGAAGATCACCATCCCGACGATGGTCATGCACAGCGAAGACGATCAAGTGGTGCCTTATGCCGCTGCGGGGCCGAAGTCCGCCGCGTTGCTGAAGAACGGCACGCTGAAGACGTACACAGGTTTTCCGCATGGCATGCCGACCACCCACGCCGACACCGTTAACGCGGACCTACTTGCGTTCCTGCAGTCCTAGCAGAATCGAGAGCTGAGATGACCCCTTCGGCACTGGTGCCTCCGTTCAACCAGGAAACCGCGACGGCGAAAGTCCGCGGCGGCGAGAACCTTTGGAACACCCGCGACCCGGCACGCGTCGCGTTGGGTTACAGCCCCGACAGCTGGTGGCGTAACCGCTCGACCTTCGTGCAGGGCCGCGATCAGATCGTCGAGTTCCTCACCGGCAAGTGGGCACGCGAGCTGGACTACCGGCTGATCAAGGAACTGTGGGCCTACGGCGACGAGCGGATCGCGGTGCGCTTCGCCTACGAGTATCACGACGCAGACGGCCAGTGGTTCCGCGCTTACGGCAACGAGAACTGGGAGTTCGACGGCGACGGGCTGATGAAGACCCGACACGCCAGCATCAACGACCTCGTGATCACCGACGCTGAGCGGCTATTTTGTTGGGACAGCGCGGGTTCCCGCCCCGAGGACCATCCCGGTCTCAGCGATCTGGGATTATGACTGCGCCGACGATGAGGGCCGTGGGCGTCACAGAGTACGGCGGCCCCGCTGTCCTCAAGTTGGTGAACATCCCGCGCCCTACTGCCGGGCCCGGTCAGATCCGCATACGTGTTCACGCCGCAACTGTTAACCCGGGAGACACGTTGCTGCGCCGCGGCGACCTCGACGAGCTGCTGAGGTCCGGTCCGCTGCGACCGCCCTACATTCCGGGCATGGAAGCCGCGGGCATCGTCGACGAGATCGGCCGAGACGCGCGGACGGACCTGCAGGTAGGGAACCGGGTGATGACCATCGTCATGCCGATCGACGCCACCGGCGGCGCGTACGCCGAGTACCTGGCCGTCGACGCCGATCAGGCTGCCCCCGCTCCTGCGGGTATCACTCACATCAAGGCTGCCACGCTACCGATGAACGGCCTCACCGCCCGCCGTGCCCTCGACGTGCTGCACCTTCACCCGGGCGAGACAGTGGCGGTCACGGGGGCGGCCGGGGCGGTGGGAGGCTATGCCATCCAGCTGGCGAAAGCCGACGGGCTCCGCGTCATCGCCGACGCCGCGCCTGCAGACGAAAACTTGGTGGCTGCGCTGGGCGCTGACCAAATCGTTCCCCGCGGACCTGATGTGGGACTACGTATCCGGCAGTGGTGGCCCGGCGGTGTCGACGCGGTGGTAGATGCATCGCTACAAGGGGCGCAGGTGGTTCCGGCCCTCCGCGACGGCGGCCAGATCGCGGCAGTCCGGATGTGGGAACTCGCCGGGGGAGCAGGGCTGGGCGAGAATCGCGGGATCACGGTACGCGACGTGTTCGTGCCTGAATACACCCATCGCAAGGACAAGCTCGACGAACTCAGAGTGCTCGCCGAGAACGGCGAGCTGACTCTACGGGTCGCCCGAACGTACCCCGCGACAGAAGCGGCCGAGGCGCATCGCGCACTGGAAGCCGGCGGTATCCGCGGCCGCATCGTCCTCACCTTCGACTGACCCTGACCTGCGAGTTGTCATGACATCACTCGAATCGCCGTTGGATTCCAGCCTTGTTGGCGAAGCCGTCGCACATCTTGGTGTCACCCTGCATCCGCAGGTCTACAACCACAGCGTCCGCACCTTCCTGCTGGGGCGGGAAGCAGCACGTCGTGACGGCGTAGCCGATCTCGATGTCGAATCGCTGTGCATCGCAGCGCTGTTCCACGATGCCGGGACAGCCGAACCGTATAACGGACCTGCCCGGTTCGAAGTCGAGGGCGCCGACGCAGCCGCCTCCTTTCTGCTGCAACGTGGATGGAACGCCGCGATGGCCGACCGCGTTTGGGAGGCGATAGCTCTGCACACCACACCTGGAATACCCGAACGCCGCGGACCCATCGCCCACTATCTGCGTCGCGGCGTCGAGATCGAGTTCGGGTCCAAAGAAGTACGCGCCCGCTTCACCGACAGCATCGCCGACGCCGAAGGTCGGTATCCGCGTACGCAGATAGAGGAGATCCTGCAGACGCTCGTCGTCGAGCAGGCTCTCCGCCAACCAGCCAAGGCGACTGCGCCGTCGTGGGTGGCGGACCTCCTCCGGCACCATCAGCCTGGCATCAACGCAGTGAACCCCGCCTTCTGAGCTGACGAACAGGTACCCAGCCGAGTGAGGAGAATTGATGACGCAGACCTACGACTTCGACGAGATGAATCGCACTGTCATCCGCGAATTCCGCAACACGGGAGGCAAGGCCGGCGGAGTGTTCGAGGGCATGCCGCTGGTGCTCGTCCACCACATCGGTGTGAAATCGGGTATCGAACGCGTCGCGCCTCTGGTTCCGCTGTTGCAGGATGGGCGCATCTTCGTCTTCGCCAGCAAGGGCGGATCCGATGAGAACCCGCACTGGTACGGAAATCTTCTCGCCCACCCGCAGATCACCGTGGAGTTGGGCACCGAAACGTTCCCCGCAACCGCG
Source organism: Mycobacterium appelbergii (assembly GCF_032883035.1). NCBI lineage: Bacteria > Bacillati > Actinomycetota > Actinomycetes > Mycobacteriales > Mycobacteriaceae > Mycobacterium > Mycobacterium appelbergii. The sequence continues at coordinate 211,856 of NZ_JAMQTH010000007.1, read as the reverse complement.
CGGGTTGTCACCGGCGCTGAACGCGATGACATCTACGCGCGCCAAAGCGCCCTCGAGCCACAGTTCGCCGAACACCAGCGCAACACGAAGCGACTAATCCCCGTCATCGAGGTTGTGAGATCCGAAAATGACTGAACGGCAACCGGTGTAGCTGCAGCACGGGTCGCGGCCTACCTGGACCTGACGCATCCGGCGTGGTGCAACTGATGCGGTTCCTGCCGAGGCCACCCACCGAAGGAGACCAGATGTCCCATCACCGTAGGAACGCCCGGACCCGAGTCTGTGACTGCCAAACCGTCGCAACGGTTCCCTTACGTTCCCAGCGCTGACTAGTCAGGAACCGGAAACGATGAAGAAAATACCCCTCACCAACGCACGGACGCATTCGACGACGACACCTTCTGACGCTTCCACCAAGCACGCTGATCCGCTTCGTGACGAACTCACCCCGGCCGGCGACCGCATAGGTGCGCAGGAGTGGTCCAAGCTGGTCCCACCGGTGCTGGCTCGCATTCCCGAGTTGCGGATCGGGAAGCGCTGGGTCAGCACGCTGTGGATCGTGCCCATTGGGTTGGCCGTCCTCGTCGTCGGCGTCGCCGTTGCCCAGCAGCTGCGGACCTACCCAATGGTCGTCCACTTCATCGAAACCTACCCGGGCGCAGGCGCATTCCAACCTCCGGTGGACACCGGGTTCCCCGGCTGGCTACGGATACTGCACTTTCTGAACCTGCTGTTTATGGCGTTCATCATTCGGTCGGGACTGCAGATTCTGGCCGAGCACCCGCGCTTGCAGACCGATGCGGGGTCCCGGCCCGGCCGTGAATGGCTTCGGCTTCGAGGACCCGTTCCGGCAGCCCGGATGGTTCAGGATCCGCCAGAGCAGGCATGGTCGGCCAGAGATGACACCCTGACCTTGCCTGGCTGGCTGGGGCTGCCCGGGATTCGGCACTCGATCGGACTGGCGAGATGGTGGCATTTCAGCTTCGACATGCTGTGGGTACTGCTCGGTGTGGTTTTCTACGTCCTGTTGTTCAGCACCGGGCAGTGGGAGCGGTTGGTGCCCCGGGACTTGGATGTTTTCCCGAACGCGTTGTCGGCGGGTCTGCAGTACCTGTCGCTGGACTTCCCGACGAACCAGGGCTGGACGCAGTACAACGGCCTGCAGAATCTGGCCTACTTCACCACCGTCTTCATCGCCGGCCCGTTGGCCTTCGTCACCGGGCTGTTGCAGGCACCGGCGATCGCGGCCAGATTCGGACTCGGAGCGGGACGGCTCAACCGTCAGATGGCGCGGTCGATCCACTTCGGGGTGCTGCTCTACTTCGTCATGTTCATCCTCGTGCACACCGCAATGGTCTTCATGACCGGCCTCCTGGTGAACCTCAACCACATCACCACCGGCCTGAACACCGCGACGTGGACCGGCTTATGGCTCTACGTCGCGTGGATGACCGTCGTCATCGCCGCCTGGTGCGCCGCGTCACCGCTGACGCTGCGATATCCCCGACTGGTGCAGCGCACCGGTAGACGCCTCGTCGGCGGAGCGAAATCCTTGCTGGAGTGGAGTGACCCACGCGCCACCTACACCGAGAAGGACATCTCTCCCTACTTCTGGCCCAACGGCACGTTGCCCACCAGCCGGGCCTATAAGGAGTTACGCAACAATGGGTTTGGTGACTATGCGCTCCGCATCGACGGGCTGGTGGAGAGTCCAGTAACGCTGACCTACGCGGAGCTCAAGGCCATACCCAAGCAGGACCAGATCACCCAGCACTACTGCATCCAGGGCTGGTCGGGAATCGCCAAATGGGGCGGTGTCCCGATGAAACGGATTATCGAACTGGTACGTCCTCTGCCGCAGGCAAAGTGGGTGATCTTCTACTCGTTCGCCGAGGGCGCAGAAGGCGGTCGGTACTACGACGCGCACAACATTACCCACATGCAGCACCCACTGACACTTCTGGCCTACGAAATGAACGGTGAGCCACTCAACGAACTGCACGGCGCGCCGCTGCGGTTACGCAACGAACGCGAACTCGGCTTCAAGCAAGTGAAGTGGATCGAAGCGATCGAATTCGTCGACTCCTTCGCACACCTGGGAGCAGGCCAAGGCGGCTACAACGAAGATCACGAGTTCTACGGCTATCGCGAGCCCATCTAGCCTGCAGCGACACGTCGATTTCGGTACTCCGTTCGGGTCGACGGTGATCTCTTCGGGTCAGGGATAAACGCGGAGGTCGCTACGGAAGGGGTTCGAATGCGAAGCTCCTACTGGGCCGTAGAAACGATTCAGAACGGGTAGGCAACTTAGCCGCGGCTAGGTCGGAAAACCAGACGGATCGAATGTCCGACCATGCCGAGCATTTCGAACAGATGGCTAGGGAGGCGTTCTGGGACGCTGCGCAGGCTCATTCGTGAATGGCGGTCGTCGATCGACTTCCGTACCTCGATGTGATTTTTACCGAACAACTCCCCGACATAGCGGCGGCTCGCCAGCTTTCGCGAAGACTGCGGCGCCGGGCGTCGGCTTACAGGTCCGTGATTCGGGTGTCGGCGATGGTATCGGCGAAGGAGGTGCCGAATAGCGCTGCGGGAGTGTGGAATCCGGGGCGATGGTCACCGCGGAGAACTCGTCGGGCGGCTTCGGCGGCGGCAAGGGGGGTGAAGGTGTATCCGTTCACTGTGTCGAGGACCGAGCGAGCCACTGTGCCGTCGGCGCCGGTGACTTCGACGGCGGCGTGGTAGCGGTTGGCCGTCCGCTGCTCGGCTGAGGGGCCTTCGGGAAGGGTAGCGAGGTCACCTTGTGGGAAGGCATCTCCGGAGACGTACACGAAGGTCTCGATATGAGGGATAGCCGTTGCCCGCCAGATCGTTACCAGGTCGGGAAGCGTTGTCGCAGAGCAGGCTGTCGGTCCGCACCCGAAGTCGAAGGTGCGTGAGTCGTCGGGGTCGCGGGCCACGAGTTGACCGTCGAGGCGTTGCAGGCAGTCGGTGGTGAGATTCTGGGCGGCGCTGATAGCCGAGCCCCGTGACATCGATCCGGCGACATGCAGCGCGATGTGCACGTGCTGGGGGTCGTTGACGCGTTGTGCGGCGTGACCGGCCAGGCAGCCAAGCATGGCGACGCTGCCACCACTTCCGGGAAGCAGCATGACTCCGGCGTCACGGGCGGTCGAGTCGAGTTCCTCGGCCAACTGGTAGCTGTCAAGTTCGGCTGCGACGTCGAGGTAGTGGGTGTGTGTGCGGATCGCGGCTTCCATGAGTGGTGTCGCGGTTCGCATGAACGGCCCGGCGCAGTTGAGGACGACGGCAATGTCCGACAGCGCAGTGTCGATTGCGTCGTCGTTATCGAGGTCGAACGTTCGATGGTTGGCCCCGAGTTCGTGGGCCAGCGCTTTCAGCCGGGTGTGGTCGCGCCCGCCCAGGACGAGATCGAGTCCGGCTGCAGCGGCGTGTTCGGCGGCCATTCGGCCGGTGTAGCCGGTGGCTCCGTAGATCATCAGAGCAGGCATGGTCAGTGCTGCCAACTCTTGTAGACGAATTCGAGGCTGTAGCCGTCGGGGTCGAGCACATTGGCGGCGTAGTACCGCGGGTCGTAGTGCGGACGCGTCCCGGGCCGCCCGTTGTCGAAGGCGCCGGCGGCAAGGGCGGCGGTATAGGCGGTATCAACCTGTGCTGTGCTGTCGGCGACGAATCCCACATGGGCGGCGCGGCTGTCGACGGTTCCGCCACGCAGCCAGAAGATCATCCGTCCGTGGGCGCCGAAACCTTTGAGGTCGGGGTGCCCTGGTGGGCCGTCCTTGCCGTCGTAGTCCAGGCGGGTGGTGATGCCCAGAGGTGCGAGTGCTGCGGTGTAGAAGGCGATGGAGCGATCCAGATCGCTCACCGACAGGAAGATGTGGTCCAGCATGGTGGTCTCTTTCCCCGGTTAGATGTTGAAGCCGCCGGCGACTTCGATGTTTTGGGCGTTGACCCAGCGGTTGTCGTCGGCCAGGCGGCTGGCCACGGCGGTGCCGACCTCCTCGGGTTCGCCCACGCGCCCGAGTGCGGTTTGGGCGGCGAGTAGGGCTTCGAATTCGTCGTTGAGGCCGCCGCCGAGTTCGGTGCGGCTGCCTCCGGTGATCAGGGCGATGCTCATGGTGTGCCTTTCCAGAAGTGGTGGTGACCCCGAGTCAACCGGCGTCGTCACTGCTGGGGAAGGGCGCGTCTTCCTGGGTGCGCTGCACCTAGGAATCAATCGGGGAGGTGCTAGATGCGTTCGTGGCGGCGGGTGGCGTCGAGTGCTCCCAGCAGGGCCAACGCGTCGGCGCTCGGTGATCCGGGTGCCGCGGTGGCCACTGTCAGTTGCTGGCCGGGGCTGCTTCGGACATCGAAGGTCTGGTAGCTCAGCTCCAGCAGCCCGACATCGGGGTGGCGGATTCTTTTCTGCGTCACGGTGAGTCCGGCCACGGCGTGGTCGTCCCACAGCTGACGGAAGTCGGTGCTGTCGCGGTGCAGCCGCGCGATGAGCGCGGCGACTTCCGGGTCGGCTGGAGCCGCGCCTTGGGACAGGCGCAGGGCGCTGACCGAGGCTTTGGTGACATCGCCCCAGCTGAGGTAGAAGTCCTGGGCGGCGGGGTCGAGGAACAGTGCTGCCAGGACGTTGGGGTCGCGTTGCTGCAGTGGGGTGATCAGGGCGGTGGCGGCGGGGTTGGCGATCAGAACCCGGAAGGCCGGGTTGGTGACGTAGGCGGCCGCCTGGGGGAATGCGGCCATGGTCTGCAGCAGCTCCGGGCTGACGGACTCGGCGGTGCGTTCGGAGGTGGGGGAGAGTTTGGCCAGTCGGAAGGCATGCTTTCGCGCGTCTGCCGTCAGGTGCAGTGCGCGGCAGATTGCGTCGACGACCTGGGCGGAGGGGGTGCGCTCGCGGCCTTGTTCCAGGCGGGCGTAGTAGTCGGCGCTGACTCCGGACAGGACGGCGACCTCTTCGCGCCGCAGACCCAGGACGCGTCTGCCCGCGCCGGCGGACAGGCCGACCTCGTGAGGGCTGAGCCGCGCCCGCTGCGCGCGTAGGAAGTCACCGAGCTGGTTCGAAGGTGAGGTCTCAGGGGCCACAGTTGATCTCCGCTCCGGTGCCGGTTTCGAATTCGGCCATGGTGTCGCGAAGGATGTCGGCGATGGTCGTGGAGGCCAATGACTCGCACAATGCTGCGGTGGCTCGTTCGTAGACGCGGGTGAGGACAGGTTGAATCCCATATCCCACATAACATTCGGCATCGGGTGGGGAGGCGTGCATGCCGAAGATCTCACCGCCGCCGACGGCGTTGTAGACATCGAGCAGAGTGATCTTCGACGCATCGCGGGTCAGCGTCCAACCGCGGCTGCGGCTCGATTCCACCAGACCGCCTTCGCGGAGGTCGATCAGCGATCGCCGGATCACCACCGGGTTGGTATTGACGCTGGTCGCGATACGTTGCGAGGTGCCGACCTCTTTGTCGGAGCCCCGGCGATCGAAGGCGATCCAAGTCAGCACGTGCACCGCCAAACTCATCCTGTTGTTCGTGCTCATCCCGAGTACCCGTTCCGCTCCTCGTCGGGGTCGTCCCGACCCCCGACTTGACTGTAACCAACTCTGTTACGTATGTTACCTGTAACAAGGTTAGTTACAAAGATTTACTGGTCGGTCTGTGGACAACTCCCGCCTTATCGTTCTGCTCGCGATTGGGCGCAGCTTGCGGCCGTCAGGCCGCCACCTTGAATCATTCGACAAGTCAGAGGGTTTCACGTCATGAAACTGGGACTGTTCGCCGTCAATGTCGGTGCCGGAGCCAGCCCAGCGCAGGCCCGTGCCACTGCCGTCCTGGCGCAGGAGCTGGGACTGGAGTCGCTGTGGGCCATCGATCACGTTGTGATGCCGTCGGGCTACGAAACCGAATACCCGTACGACGAGTCCGGCAAGATGATGGGCGGGGCTGAAGAGGTTGAGATCGCCGACCCACTGACCTGGCTGGCCTTTGCTGCTGCCGTCACCCGCGGCATCAAGCTCGGCACCGGTGTGATTGTTCTGCCGCAACGTAATCCGGTCGTGCTGGCCAAGCAGGCCGCCACCCTGGATGTCCTCAGTGACGGGCGTTTACTGCTGGGTGTGGGGGTGGGCTGGCTCGCCGAGGAGTTCGACGCAGTGGGCGTCCCGTTCGCCGACCGCGGCCGCCGGCACGACGACTACGTGGAGGCGATGCGCGCCCTGTGGCGCGACACCAAAGCCAGCGTGCACAACACCTACACCCACTTCGACAACGCCATCAGCTTGCCCCAACCGGCCGGCCGCGCCGTGCCGATCGTCATCGGCGGCCGGTCCCATCGATCGGCACGCCGAGCCGCCGAGATCGGAGACGGTTACTTCCCCAGCATCACCGACCCCCGCCAGCTCAGCCCGCTGTTGGACATCATGAACGCCGAAGCCGAACGGCTGCAACGCGATCCCGCCGGTATCGAAGTGACCGTGCCGTATTCCGGTGACCCCGCCGAACTCTGCGCCGCGGCCGGCGGTGACACCGCAGCCCTCGATCGGGTCGTCGCGCAACTGCAGCGGTTCGCCGAACGTGGGGTGTCGCGGACCCTGCTGGCCGGTCTGGGTGAGGACACGCTGCGGCCCCTGCTCAAGCAGCTCGCCGACCACATCGACCTCAGCTGAGAGCCCGCACCCACCGAACTCTTCGACCACCCACCACATCGCACGATCACTGAAGAAGGAGAAACACAATGGGGCAACTCGACGGCAAGGTCGCGCTCATCACCGGCGGAAGCTCTGGCATCGGCCTGGAGAGCACCCGCTGCTTCGCCGCGGAAGGCGCCCAGGTGTACCTGACCGGACGCCGCAAAGAAGTGGTCGACGCCGCGGTCGCCGACATCAAGTCCGATACCGGCGCTGACGTCACCGGCGTCGTCGGCGACGTCTCCGACCTCGCCTCCCTCGACGCGCTGTATGCAACCATCACCGAACGCAGCGGCCGCCTCGATGTGCTCGTCGCCAATGCCGGCAGCGGGCGGCCCATCGGCCTGACCGAGATCACCGAGGAGCATTACGACACCACCTTCGACGACAACGTCAAAGGCCTGGTGTTCACGGTTCAGAAAGCCCTACCGCTGCTTCCCGACGGTGCGTCGGTGGTGCTGATGTCCTCCATCGCCGGGATCAGCGGGCAGCCCGGGATGAGTGTGTACGCCGCGACGAAGGCGGCGATCCGCAACTTCGCCCGCTCCTGGGCACTCGAACTGGCCCCCCGCGGTATCCGTGTCTCGGCGTTGTGCCCCGGACCGGTCTCCACTCCTGGCATGAGCAATGTCCTGGCAGAACTCGGCGACGAGGGAGCTGCCAGCATCACCACACCGTTCGGGCGACTCGGCGATGCCACGGAGATCGCTGCCGGCGCAGTATTTTTGGCCTCCGATCACTCGTCGTTCCTCACCGGCTCGGACCTCGTCATCGACGGCGGCGCCAACATCTGAAGCCTGCCTCACTGGCGCGGGAACTCGAATCGCGGAGCTTGGTCTGGGCTCGCCGAGTACACCGACGTGCCGGACACGCGTTGCACTGGACAACCACAACCCGAATGGAGAACTCAATGCACAACGAAACTCTCACGCTCGATATCTCAATGGTTACCTTCGACTGCATCGACCCCGAGCGGCTGGCGAGGTGGTGGGCCGGCGCCATCGCCGGCGAGATGTCCATCGCTGCGCCCGGCGAGTTCGTGACGGTCGCCTCGCCGCAGGGTCTGCGGCTGGGATTCCAGAATGTGCCCGACCCGACGCCAGGGAAGAACCGGCTGCACCTTGATCTGCATTCTCACCATAGGGAGCGCGATGTAGCCCGGCTCATCGCCGTCGGCGCCACCGAAGTGAGTCGGCGTGCCGTAAACGCGGAATTCGGGTGGGTGGTCCTCGCCGATCCGGACGGCAATGTGTTCTGTGTGGCAGGGGCACCGTAGGACGGTTCGGGCTAGGAGGCAGTCACCGGCACAGCCCGTGCCGGCCACGCAACTACCGACTCATTGGAGCGAAAGATAATGAATCCGTTGATGATTGATGAACCACTTGCGAGCAATGCGGCCTCCGGTATGCGGCGGGTGCAGTTCACCCGACTCGGTGGACCCGAGGTACTGGAGATGGTGCCGTTGCAGCTTTCAACGCTGCAGCCCGGGCACGTGCGGGTCGAGATCCACACGATCGGGCTGAACCGCTTCGAGGCGCTGTTTCGCCGGGACCACTACGTCATCAAGCCCACCCTGCCGGCGACACTCGGTGTCGAGGCAGTAGGAACGATCACTGAGACTGCACCAGGGGTCGACGGCTTCCGGACAGGGGAGCGGGTCGCGATCCTGCCGATCCAGTCACCGACGGTGGGCACCGGCACCTACGCCACGCATGCCGACGTACCGATCGACGCCCTCGTCCACGTCGCCGACGACCGGTCCGACGAGGAGGAAGCCGCAACGTGGATGGCCAGTCTCCAGGCCTACACCCTCGCTACCAAAGTGCCGATCACCCCAGGCGACACCGTGGTCGTGACCGCCGGGACATCCTCGGTGGGCACCGCGCTGATCCAGATCGCACACGACCTCGACGCCACGGTGGTTGCGACGACACGAACCACGGCGCGCAAGCCCGAGATCCTCGCCCTGGGTGCCGATCACGCAATCGCTACCGACGACGAAGACCTCGCAAGCGTGATATTTGCACTCACGGGCGGGCGCGGCGCCAAGGTCGTCTACGACACCGTGGGCGGGCCACTGCTGGCTGCGTTGATCGACGCGACCGCGCAGTTCGGCCACGTGCTGTGCTACGGCGCTCAGACCTCGCCCGATATCCGTGCCGCCCGTGTTGACGTGCCCCTGGTGTCGTTGGACCGCAAATCGGTTTCGTTCGTCGACCTTTTCGAACTAGTTGAATTCCCCGATCGTCTCGCGGCCGCCAAGAATTACATCGGTGACGCCCGTGACCGCGGCGCGCTGACAATCGGCGTCGACCGTGTGCTCGCGTTCGACGACGTGCAAGAAGCGCACCGCATCCTCGAATCGGGCCGTCTGGCAGGGAAACTCCTGCTCCGTGTGACCTAGACTGGCTACGGCGGGCGAAGCATTTCGGAGCATCCACATACGACGACTCCGACGCCCGTGAAACACTCTCATCTGCAACACCATTAAGAGGCGGGTCGACGACATAGGGGCCCAGTTTCTCGGCTGGCTCGAATCGTCTTATTAGTGCGTCGTCCACGCCTGGGGCTGTGTCAAGGGCGCGATTGTCTTGACACAGCTCAGGGCGCCCCAGCCGCGCTGGATGCCCTACCCGCGACTACCGAGGGCCCCGTCGGCTAGTGGAATCTTTGCCACCAGTTGTGAACGGATTTGTGAACGTTAGGATGGCTGACTAAATGTTCGGCGGCGGGTGACGAACGTCAGATTGCATCTCACTGTTGCCGCCACGACACTCGCTCCGCTCACCGCCGCCTATCACGGTCGCAGACCCCGTCGATCCTGACGCCGAGATGCGGGCCTGGCGGCTACCGCAGATCGCACAAGACTCAAGCGAGCTGCCCAATGGCGTTCGCAGCAAGCGATTTTCAACCATACTGAGAGAGCAATTCGCGAGGCCGCATCGTGTCCACGGTGACAGTGATGCAGACCCGCGCTCACACTCGCCCGCGACGGGGTCGCCGGGTGGGCACCGACACATCACTTATCCCTGGTGATCGTGGGTAGGAGCCCATGAGATGACTGTGACCTAACTCGCACCCGATGTCGAAGACCACATCCGAGACGACTACTCTTCCGGCCGTGTCCATGTCGTCCAGCAAGGCGCCGCCGTCGGTCTTCGTGACCGGCGAGGCGAAGGCGTCGGCGAACAACCCGATCACCACACAGTTCGGGATGTTCTACGTCGCACTGGTCATCGAGGTGGAGACGCACCGAATCCTGGATGTGGAATGCACGGCGACGTTGGCCCTGACGAACAGATTCGTCAAGAGCTTGATCGCCGATGAGTGCATCACGGAGGAGGGGCTCCTGGCGGAGCGGATCACCACCCGGTATCACGGCTCCTCGCAACGCGCTCTGATCACGGCGCTTCACAACGCCGCAGGCAAGTACCGCGCTGTCGTAGGACTCACGTAGCCGCCAGGTCCCAACCAGTCGATTGCCTGGTCCTCACCCGACACAGACCCAGTCGCCCGACACCCGATCGGCACGTCCGTGCCGATCGCTGCGGTGCGCGCCCAGTCGCGCGCCGGTGACCGGTACCGACTGCCAGAAAGGCTGTGGCGACCCCACATGATCTCAGATGGTTTCCTATTTCTCGGCGTGCTGCTAGGGCTCGCCGGGATCATCGTCTATGCGACTCAGCGCAGTAACGCCCGCATCTTCCGTTATGTCCCCGGCTTCGTGCTGATGTATCTGGGGGTCGCGGCGTCGAACACGCTGGGACTGTTCGCAGACTCCGACTCGATCGACACGGTGGGGGGCTCGGTGCAAGGCGCCCTGCTGCCCGCGATGATCCTGCTGCTGCTCTTCAAGTGCGATCTTCGGCAGATCCTGAAGCTCGGACCCAAGTTGCTGCTCACCTACGCGATCACGGCGTTGAGCATCATCTTGGGTTTCATCGTCGCCTACCTGTTGCTGCAGGGCATGCTCGATGACGGCGCGGCCAAGGCGCTCGGAGCGCTCGCGGCGTCGTGGACCGGTGGCTCCGCAAACATGGTGGCGGTCCAGGGTGCCGTGCACGCACCGGAGAACGTCTTCGGGTATGTCCTGGTCGTGGACACCGTTATCTACTCGCTGTGGCTGATGGTGATCTTCGGGTCCGTCGGCTTCTCGGGGCGGTTCAACCGTTGGACCAAGGCCAAGAGCGCCTCCCTGGACGAGCACATATCCGTCGGCGATCAGTCGCGACCGATCGACCTCACCTCGATCATGACCCTGCTCGGGTTCAGCATCTTCATCTCCTCAGTGGCGACCTGGCTGGGCAAGCACCTGCCGGAGATCGGCGAGGTCGTCAATGCCACCAGCTGGACGATCCTGATCGTCAGCGTCCTCGGACTGGTAGTCGCGACCACCCCGCTGGCCAAGACGCCGGGCTCCTCGGAGATGGCCGTGGCGATGCTGTACATCATCATCGGCATCATCGCCTCGGGCTCCGACTTCTCGTCCCTGACCGCGGCGCCGATTTACCTGCTCGCCGGACTCATCGTCATGCTGGTCCACGTCGTGGTGATGATCGTGTACGCCAAGCTCGCCCACGCCGACCTGTTCAGCCTCGCGGTGGCGAGTACGGCGAACATCGGGGGTGTCGCCTCCGCCCCGGTGGTCGCGGGAGCCTACAACCGGCAGCTAGTGCCGGTGGGCGTGTTGTTCGCGCTGCTCGGTGCGTTCTTCGGCACATTCCTCGGCCTCACCACGGCCCAGATCCTGTCCGCGATCTGACGCCCGCCGACACCGCAACCGAGGAGTTAGCCATGCCTGTCACCGAGGTGACGACGCACCGTGTGCGCGTCCCACTACACACCCCTTTCGTGACCGCAGTCCGCTCCACCTCCGAGGTGGAGGCACTGCTGGTCGAGATCCGCGACGAGGACGGGAGATGCGGCTGGGGTGAGGCGACCCAGAACTGGCGGGTCACCGGCACCAGCCTCGCTGGAGCGGAGGCGGCGGTCACCGGACCGCTCACCGCTGCCGTCGTCGGAGCTGACCCGGACGACCTCGACCCGCTCGTCCACGCCCTTACCTCAACTGTCACCGGCAACCAAGCAGCCGTCTCCGCGGTCGACTGCGCCCTACACGACCTGGCGGCCCGGCGGCGGGGAGTGCCGCTCGCCCAACTGCTGGGCACCACCCGAGGGTCCGTGGCCACCGACGTCACCCTCGCCGTCGACACGCCTTCCCGGATGCGGGCTGCCGCCCAGCGGCGCCGTACCGAGGGCTTCACCGTGCTCAAGGTCAAGCTGGGCCGGGGCGAGGCTGATCTGGCCCGGCTCACCCAGATCGCCGAGGCCGCGGGAGAATCCACCGTTCTCCGGGTCGACGCCAATCAGGGCTGGACGCCAAAGCAGGCCGTCCGAATCATCCGTGCCATCGAGGACCGGGGACTCAACGTCGAATTCATCGAACAACCCGTCGCCGCCGGCGACATTGAGGGACTCGCCGAGGTGACCCGCGCGGTCACGCTCCCGATCATGGCCGACGAGGCGGTCTGGTCACCGCGCGACGCGCTGCGGCTGATCGGGACACGAGCCGTGGACATGATCAACATCAAGCTCGCCAAGTGCGGTGGTCTACGGCCGGCCCGCCACCTGATGGCAGTGGCCGAGGCCGCCGGTATCGGGGTGCTCTTCGGCTCGATGATGGAGACCCACGTCGGTGTCGCGGCGATGGCGGCCCTGGCTGCCACCGTCTCGGAGACTGCGCCGATCCCCGACCTCGACGCGGCCTGGTGGATGTCGCGATCTCCGGTCATCGGCGGCGCACGGTACGAGGGCGCCCACCTCGTCCTGGCCGATGCCCCTGGTCTGGGCATCACCGCACTCGCCGACGGGATGGACTGAGGCAGAACCAGAAAGGGAGGCGCATGCCACCGTAGCGATGCCCGGTCGTCGCCCGCTGAAATCGGGGTTGTTTATATCGTGGGTATCTGCTCATAATATGGGTGAGCCGTAGATCACACCGCGCGATGCCTGTGATGTGACCCGCGGGCATACAGGAGTCGTCCAAGGGAGTGGCCCATGTCAGACACCGCAGTGGTGATCAATACCGCGGTCGCGATCCTCGCCGTGGTGGTGATGATCGTGAGATTCAAGTTCAACCCCGTTGTGTCCCTGGTGATCGGGTCGGCCTACCTCGGGCTGGCGGTGGGGCTCGGCGTCGAGCGCACCATCGAGGCCATCACCACGGGTTTCGGCGAGATCATGGCCGAGGTCGGACTGCTGATCGCGTTCGGTGTGCTGATGGGAGCCATCCTGCAGCAGACCGGCGCCATTCAGCGGCTGGTCGAAACGCTGCTACGAGTGTTCGGCCCCAAACGCATGCCCTATGCCATGTCGTTGACGATTGCGACTGCGCTGCAATCGATCTTCCTCGATGTGCTGCTCGTCATCTCCGCACCGCTGGCCCGCAATCTGTCGAAGCGGATCGGTAAGAACGGCACGGCGCGGATGTCCGTCGCGATGGCGATCGGGCTCGAATGCGGCATCGTGTTGATGGTGCCGGGTGTGGGCGCACTCGCCCTGGCCGGACTGCTCGGTGTCCCGTTGGGCAAGATGCTGCTGTTCGGGCTGTGCTTGGTGGTCCCGACGGTCGCGATCTCGGTGGCCATCATGTCGTTCCTGTTCAACCACGGCTGGTGGGACGCCGACCGCGACGAGCAGCCCTTCATCGGTGAGGAAACGACCACCGACGAGCCGACGGGTGGCCAGGGTGCTTCATCCGGGGACGAGGGCGGTGTGGCCGTGAAGACCGCCACGCCGGCCCGCACACAGACGCCGCTGGCCGTGTTGTTCGCGCCGATGTTGGCCGCGCTGGTGCTTATCGCGACGGGTGCGATCCTCGACGCGGCCGACATTCACAATCCCATCGTGAAATTCGTGTCGTCGCCGGTGATCGCTCTGCTGATCGGTCTCGTCGGCACGAGCTTCGTCGGGCGTTATGCGCTGGGTGGGGAGGCGATCGAGAAGGCGATCACGACGGGATTCAAAGAGAGCGGTCAGATTCTGATCCTCACCGGTGTGGGCGGCTCACTCGCGGCCACCATCAAGGCGGCCGGTCTGGGCGACATCCTCGGTGAATACTTCACGGCCAGCACCGCCGCTCCGCTCTTGATGGTCTGGGCCATCGCGGCGGCCCTGCACGTGGCGGTCGGTTCGGTCACCATCTCCGCGATCACCTCGGCCGGCATCCTGGCCCCGGTCGCCCCGATCATCGGTCTGGACCCGGTGCTGATCGCCCTGGCCGCCGGTGCAGGATCGCTGTTCGCCGTGCACGTCACCAGTAACACCTTCTGGCTGCTGCAGTCGCTGATGGGCCAATCCACCCGTGGCGCACTCAAGACCGTGACGGTCGGTGTATCGGTGGCCTCTGTCGTCGCGATCCTGCTGATCCTGCCTGCCAGCCTGCTGTTCTGACACAACTTGGAAAGACTATGACTGACAACGATATCCGTCCGCTCGCCGGTGTGCGGGTCCTTGAACTCGGCAACTACATCGCCGCCCCGACCGCGGGCCGTATGCTGGCCGACTTCGGGGCCGAGGTGATCAAGGTGGAACGCCCGGTCACCGGCGACGAACTGCGCAACTGGCGGTTGTACGCCGGCACCACCTCGATGCTGTACCGCACCATCAACCGCAACAAGAAGTCCATCGTGCTCGACCTGAAAACCGAGCGTGGCCGCACCATCGTGCTTGACCTCCTGAAGCAGTGCGACGTGCTGCTGGAGAACTTCCGGCCCGGCACACTCGAAAAGTGGGGACTGGGTCCCGAACAGCTCAACGAAGTGAACCCGGACCTCGTCATCACCCGCATCTCGGCGTTCGGCCAGACCGGGCCGCTGTCCGAGCGCCCGGGTTTCGCCGCCGTGGCCGAGGCCTATGGCGGGCTGCGCGAAGTCGTCGGTGATCCTGACCGGCCACCGGTGCGCACCGGGGTGTCGATCGGCGATTCGATCGCAGGCATCTACGCCGCCTTCGGCACGGTGATGGCCTTGTTCCAGCGTGAACGCACGAAAGTGCCTCTGGAGCAACGTGTCATCGACGTCGCACTCAATGAGGCGATCCTGTCGGTGATGGAATCACTGGTTCCCGACTACCTGGCCTATGGCGTGAAACGTCAACGCGTGGGCGGGCGGATGGAGGGCATCGCCCCTAGCAACGCCTACCCGTGTGCGGACGGCGCCAACATCATCGTGGCAGGCAACGGCGACGCCATCTACCAGCGCTACATGACCACGATCGGCCGTCCGGATCTCGCCGCGGACCCGACTTTGCAGACCAATGCCGGACGCTGGCAGCGCCGCGACGAACTCGACGCCGCGATCGCGCAGTGGTCCAGCCAGCTCACCCGCGACGAAGCGCTCAAGCTGCTCGACGAAGCCGGGGTGCCGTCCGGGCCGATCTACACCGCGGCCGACATCTGCGACGACGCACAGTACGAGACGCGAAACATGATCCAGCACTTCGACGTCGACACCGGCGGGGCCGAACCACAGTCGGTCGGCTTTCCCGGCATTGTGCCCGTCATCGGCGGCGCATCGCTGCCGATCCGCACCGTCGGGCCCGATCTCGGTGCGCACACCCACGAGGTCCTGTCGGGTCTACTGGGCCTCGACGACGAGGAAATCGGAGCTCTCGCATGACGATTCCGGAACCACGCCCGTACACTCCGCGCGCTGAGTTGCGCGACGTCACGCTACGTGACGGTCTGCAGCTGACGGCCAAGGTGCTGCCCACCGCATTGAAGGTGGAGGTGATCCGCGAATTGTTGGCGATCGGCGTGCCTGCGCTCGAGATCGGCTCGATGGCCAGGCCTGACCTCGTGCCGCCGCTGGCCGACACCCTTGACGTGGTGGCGGCTTTGACTCCGGAGGAACTGGACAGGTGCTGGATCTGGGTCGCCACTCCTCGGCATGTGGGCATGGCCGCGGCAATGGGCGCTCGCCGCTTCCAATACTGCTTGTCGGCATCGGACTCCCACAACCAGGCCAACATCGGCCGCACCACCGAAACCAGTGTGGCCGCGATGCCCGAGGCGATTCAGACGGCCACGGATGTCGGCGGGTCGATCCAACTGTGCATCGCCACCGCCTTCACCTGCCCATTCGAGGGGCTCGTCGACCCATCGCGGGTATGGGCGATCGCGTCGGATCCGCGTACCCAGGGCGCTGAGGACATCGTGGTGTGCGACACCATCGGGCAGGCCATCCCCACTCAAGTCAACGACCTGATTGAGGGGATACGTACCTCAACTCCGCAACGGCGCATCGTGTTTCACGGCCATGACACCTGGGGCCTGGGCGTGGCCAACAGTCTGGCGGCCATCAACGCCGGCGCATCCATGGTGGATGGGTCACTCGGCGGCCTGGGCGGATGCCCGTTCGCACCGGGCGCCAGCGGCAACACCTCGACCGAGGATCTGCTGTTCGCGCTGCGCCCGGACTGGCTCACGACCGACGCATTGGCATCACTGGTACAGCTTTCGGAGAAGGTCCTCGCCGAACTCGGGGAACCGAACCGGTCGAAAACGGCGCAGGGGGCGCGTTCCAGCGCAACGGCGTTCCCGTGGGTCATCGGCCAGGACGGCGCATCAGGGTAGATTCGCGACATGGCAAGGGAAGCAGTGGATCCGTCCGGCAAGCAGCAGACCCTGCTGGTGCTGACGAAGATCACCGAAATCCTGGACGCGTTCACGCTGGCGCAACCGGCGCTGACGCTCGGAGAGATCCAGCAGGCCACCGGGCTTCCCACCTCTACCGTGCAGCGGTTGGTCAGCAACATGGTCGCCCACGGGATGCTGGACCGTGTCGGTGACCAGATCCGCGTCGGCATCCGGATGTCGTACTGGGCGGCGACGGCGCGTAAAGACGTCGATGTACTCGCGGTGGTGAATCCGGTGCTCAAGGAGGTGCGGGACAAAACCGGCGAGACTGCGTGCTTCTTCACCGTCGAGCAGAACTTTCGGGTATGCGTCGCGGTCGCCGAGACCCATCACGCGCTGCGCCGAAACATGTACGTCGGAAAGGTCATTCCGCTGCACGTCGGGTCGGCGTCGCGTGTCCTGCTGGCGTGGAACCCCGACCTGGCAGAGCAGGTGTTGAGTGCGCCGCTGGAGCCGTTGACCGAAGGTACTGTGACCAGCGCCGAGGAACTGGCCGGCCTGGTGGCGCGTACCCGGTCCGACGGCTACGCCATCACCACAGGCGAACGTGAGGATTCGGCGTCCGGTCTGTCAGCGCCCGTGTTCGACTCCGCCGGAGACATTCTGGGCGCGTTGACCCTGAGCGGACCCACGGTCCGCATGCCGCGTCAACAATGTGAGGCGTGGGTGGATCTGGTGGTCGGTTATGCCGAACAGATCACCCGGACGTTGGGAGGCGGGCCGCCGCAGTGAGATGGCGGCACCGGAGCCCGGGACCGACCGATCATGTCAGCCCGGGACGGGGCGGCCTCGGCACAAACTCGTTTCCCTGACGGCGGGTGTCCCGCCTACCCTGGGGAGCCGCACAGACGACGCTCGGGGGAGACAGGAGTTTGGGAATGGGGACGGGCCCGAGCACGGGGGAGATCGCGACGCAACCGCGTGCCCAGTCGAGTGCCAACGTCATCATCGCGCTGCTGGTCGGTTCGGCGTTCGTGATGATCCTCAACGAGACGATCATGAGCGTCGCGCTCCCGGCCCTGATCGTCGATCTGGACATTGCCGCGAGTACGGCGCAATGGCTCACCAGCGGTTTCCTGCTGACGATGGCCGTCGTCATCCCGATGTCCGGCTCGCTGCTGCAGCGTTTCCCGGTGCGTGGCATCTACGTGGCGTCGATGGCGTTGTTCTGTGCCGGGACGTTGGTGGCCGCGGTGGCACCGGGTTTCGCGGTACTCCTGGTGGGACGCATCGTGCAGGCCTGCGGCACCGCCGTCATGATGCCGCTGCTGATGACGACGGTAATGACATTGATCCCCGCCGATCGGCGCGGGCAGATGATGGGCACCATCACGATCGTCATCGCTGTCGCACCGGCGATCGGGCCCACCCTGTCGGGGTTCATCCTGGGCTCGCTGGACTGGCGGTGGATGTTCTGGATCGTGCTGCCCATCGCGCTCGTTGCGCTCTCGGCCGGTCTGGCATGGCTGCGGGTCGACGACGAACGGCAGGAACCGACGCCGATCGATGCCATCTCGGTACCGGTGTCGGCGATCGCGTTCGCGGGCTTGGTGTTCGGGCTCTCACTGCTGGGGGAGTCCGCCCACGGCCGGCAGGGCGTACCCGCGTGGGTGCCGATGACGGTCGGCGCGGTGGCGATGGTGCTCTTCGGGGCTCGACAGGTGCAGCTGCAACGACGTGACCGGGCGTTCCTCGATCTGCGTCCGTTCACCTACCGGCGGTTCTCGGTGTCGCTGGGCCTGGTGGTCCTCGGCTTCATGGGGTTGTTCGGCGCGATCATCATGGTCCCGCTGTACGTCCAGGACGTGTTAGGCAAGAGTGCGCTGGTTGCCGGATTGGCGACCCTGCCGGGCGGGTTGCTGATGGGCGTGGCAGGACCATTGGTCGGCCGCGCCTACGACCGTCACGGCGCTCGGGTGCTCGTGGTGCCGGGTTCGGTGCTGCTGTGCGCGTCGCTGTGGGGTTTCACGGCGTTGTCGGCGGTATCCCCGATCTGGGAACTGGTGGCCTTGCAGACGGTCATGATGGTGGGTTTGTCGATGATGTTCACGCCGCTGATGACCGACGCGCTCGGCGTGCTGCCCGACCGGCTCTACTCACATGGCAGTGCCATCCTGACGACGTTGCAACAGGTCGCGGGGGCGGCGGGTACCGCGCTGTTCGTGACGGTCATGACCAAGGCGTCGCAGTTGGGCGGGGCGCCGGATCTGCCCGGCGTGCACGCGGCTTTCCTGGCCGCGGCGGTGATCGGGGTGGCGGCCGTGGTCGCCGCGTTCTTCACGGCGCCGCGTCCGAGTCCCGCGGGTGGCACGCCGACGCACTGACGCGGGCACGTTCGCCCTCGTGCCAGTTCGCCAGCAGCCGCAGCGCGGTCTCATCGGCCGACCCGGGTTCGGTGGTGTAGACGATCAGGATCTGGTCCGGATCGGCCGAGGGATTCAACGCCTGGTAATCGACTGTGAGATCGCCCACCAGCGGATGGTGATAGGCCTTGGTGCCGGTGGTGCGGCGTTCCACGGTGTGGTTGGACCACCACCTGCGGAACTCCACCGAGTGGATCGACAATTCGCCGACCAGCGCTGAGAGCTTGTCGTCGTCGGGATAGCGACCGGCGTCAAGGCGCAGCATGGCCACGGTGTCGGCGGCCACCTCATCCCAATCGGCGTAGAGCTCACGTGCGTGCGGGTCGAAGAACACGAACCTGGCCTGATTGCGTTGCGGGGCGGGTAATTCCCGGAATTCGGTGATCAGCGCCCCGGCGAGCCGGTTGTGGGCCAGCACATCAAGGCGCCGGCCCAGCACAAACGCCGGTGACCACACCCGGTCGAGGCGCTCGAGCAGGCGCAGGGTGGCCACATCCACCGATTGGGGTTTGACGCGCCGCTTGCGTTGCGCGGGCTGGGGCCGGGCCAACTGATGCAGATGCTGGCGCTCGGCATCGTTGAGCTGCAGCGCCGCGGCCAGGGCATCGAGCACATCGGTCGAGGCGCTGCGGCTGCGGCCCTGCTCGAGCCGGGTGTAGTAGTCGACGCTGACCCCGGCCAGCCGCGCCAGTTCCTCGCGGCGCAACCCCGGCACCCGGCGTCGCGAGACCCCGTCGTGCAGGCCCACCTCGGGTGGGCTCAGCTGGGCTCGCCGTGCGCTGAGGAATTCCGCCAGTTCCGAAGACTTCCGGTCGGTCATGGTGCCAGTCTGCCGGGTACGCGCCCGTTGTCGACGGCGAAAGTGGCCCAGTTTGTCCCCCGATATGCCGGGCCGGTTTGACCGCCCCATCGAGGCCGCCCGGGAGGTTGTGTTGGTGACGAACCACAAGTATTCGAGAAAGGGACCACATGGCCACCGTGCTCACCTCGACACCACTGACCGGCAGGGTTGCCGTCATCACCGGCGCCTCCAGCGGTATCGGCGCGGCCACCGCAGAGCGATTGGCCGCGCTGGGGGCCGAAGTCGTCCTCGCCGCCCGCCGTGCCGATCGCCTGGAAGCGCTCGCCGAGCGCATCGCCGCGGCCGGCGGCACCGCCCTGGCCCTGCCGCTCGACGTCACCGACCGTGCGGCGGTCAGCGCCGCCGCCGACCTGATCACCACCTCCTCGATCGCTGCGACGCGAGTCCTGGAGAAGTTCTCGGTGTACTCGGGCACCAAGGCCTACATCAGCCAGCTGACCAGGCTGCTGCGGGTTGAGCTGGGCCGCAAGAACGTCCGGGTCGCCACGGTGGAACCCGGCATGGTCGATACCGAATTGCCGCTACATGTCACCGATCCCGATGCCACACAACTGATGGCCGACCTGATCGAGGACATCGACGTGCTCAGCGCGGCCGATGTAGCCGAGACCGTCGCCTTCATCGCCTCGGTGCCCCGCCACGTCAACCTCACCGAGATCACCATCCTGCCCGCCCAGCAAGCCATCTGACGAAAGAGCTTCATAATGAACGAATCTGCCAAGACCGTGCTGATCACCGGAGCCTCCAGCGGGATCGGTGACGCCACCGCCCGGAGACTGGCCGCCGCCGGGCACCGCGTCTTCCTCGGTGCCCGGCGCACCGACCGGTTGCAGCAGCTCGTGGACGGAATTGCGAACTCCGGCGGCACCGCGTCCTCCCGCCGCCTCGACGTCACCGATCCCGCCGACATGCGAGGCTTCGTGGCCGACGCGGTGGCCACCTACGGCCGGGTAGATGTGTTGGTCAACAACGCCGGGGTGATGCCGCTGTCTGCTCTGGCCGAGAACCGGGTCGACGAGTGGAACCAGATGATCGACGTGAACATCCGCGGCGTATTGCACGGAATCAGTGCGGCATTGCCTGTCATGCAGGCACAGGGCGGCGGGCACATCGTGAACATCGCGTCCATCGGCGCCCACGAGGTCGAACCGACCGCCGCGGTCTACTGCGCGACGAAATTCGCGGTGTGGGCGATCTCTGAAGGCCTGCGCAAGGAGAGCGCCGGTGACATCCGGGTCAGCGTGGTTTCGCCCGGTGTGACCGAATCCGAACTCGCCGAATCGATCTCAGACGAGCAAGCGCGTTCGGCCATGCGCGAATATCGGGCGATCGCGATTCCTGCCGCAGCCATCGCCGACGCCATCGCCTTCGCGATCGGGCAACCGCCCGAGGTCGACGTCAACGAGATCGTCGTCCGCCCCGCGGCCAGCATGCACTGAGCGGCCGGTCAACGTCCTCGACTGGGATTATCCTCATCAGGTGTCGACCGCCCACCTCATCCCCGAGCTCGCGCCGTACTGGCAGAAACTCGACTTTCCTGAGTTGCTGTCTCGGCCGGCGGCATTCTTGTCGATCGCGCAGAACAACTGTGTGTACTCACCCGGCGGCAAGCTGTACGGGGAGCGCCACGACCTGAGAGGCAGCCTGCCTGCCACTGTTCGCGCGGTGCGGGCAGCCCGAAAGGCGCCGAACTTCCGCTCGTTCAACTGGGTCGGATATTCGGAGTATCGCGACGACTATCCGAAATCGGCGCTGGACGAGGTTCAGTACGCGGCCTGGACCGAGGGCGATGAGGCCGGCCCGGAACAGATCGCCTGGGACAACGAGTTGATCGCCGAGTTACGTGAACTTGTCGAGCCGGGCGACAACGAGTTTCTCGAAATGGGATTGCAGTCGGCCTTCATCGGAACCCAGTTGCCACTGGAGCTGACGCGCAAACGTATCGAGGTCGTGGTGATCACCGGTACACACCTGGATTGGTGCGTCGAAGGCAATGCGCGCGTCGCCAGGGACTTCGGCTACTCGCCGATCATCATCGGAGATGCCACCGGCGCGGAGACGGTCGAACAAGAGCAGGCCGCGTTCGAACGAATCAACAAATATTTCGCACCGGTGATCACTTCAGAGCAGTTCGTCGAGTTTCTCGGTTTCGACACCCAACTGCTCGAATAGTCCATTACCGCCAAATCGTGCGGACGCTGGTGGCAAACCGTTTAGAGTGCTTATGCGGTTCGCAGAGCACAGCCCTGAGTCTGTCTGGCGAGGCGCGGAAACGGGGGTAGTTGTGCCTATCGGGAAATGGAATATCCGCATACTCACTGGTGTGGCGGTGGCGGGCGCCTTGCTCGGCAGCACTGCTGCGCCGGCAACTGCCTGGCCGATTCCCCTGACCTCCGATGACCTCAATTTCCTCGATGCGGCTCGTGGCAACTTTCCCGGCGACGACGACCAGCTGTTGCTGGTTGGTCGGCAGGTGTGTCGCATGCTCTACACCGGGCAACGGTCACCGGAGGTGATCGACGCGATTGCAGTCCAGTACGCCGCCACCCCGAACCAAGCGGCCAGCGTGCTGAGAGCCGCTCGCGGCACCTTCTGCACGCAGGCCCCCGGCTGAGACTTATTCGAGGACGAAAACCGGGATCAACCGATCGGTCTTGGTCTGGTACTCCGCGTAGGGCGGGTAGGCCTCAACGGCCAGCTTCCACCAATGTTCCCGCTCGGTTCCGTCGATTTCGCGGGCGGTCAGCGTGACGACCTTCTCGCCGTCCTGCACGGTCACCGTGGGGTTGGCCTTCACATTGAAGTACCAGGATGGGTGCTGAGGATCGCCACCTTTGGAGGCGACCATGGCGTAGCGGCCGTCTTCCTCAACCCGCATCAGCGGCACATAGCGCTTCTTACCCGACTTGGCGCCTGTCGTGGTGAACAGGACCACCGGGCGGTCCATGACCTCGACTCCATCGGTGGTGCCCTGCTCGATGATCTTTTCGGTCTGTTCGCGTACCCAATCGGTGGGGCTCAACTCCGCATGTTCAGTCACAACCGGCCAAACGCCGGAGGACCCTCTGTTATTCCGGTTGCGGTTTATAGTCACCCGTAGGACACGACATGTCCTAATGCCGCCTGAGGTGGCCTGATTCGACCGGAGGTGCGATGAGTGCTCTGCTGCGTGCGGTGCGGCAACAGCGCGGTATGACGCTGGAGGAGCTCGCCGCGGAGACGGATCTGACCAAGAGTTACCTGTCCAAGATCGAACGCCGGCGTTCCACGCCGTCGATCGCGGTGGCGATGCGGTTGGCGCGGGTGCTCGAGGTCGATGTCGCGCAACTGTTCTCCGAGGACCAGGCGGCAACGACGTTGTCGGTGGATCGCGCAACAGACCGGGAGGTCAGTCGTTACCACGCGGTGGCGGCCACCATGCTCGGAAAGTCGATGTCTCCGTTCATCGTCCATCCCACGCTCAAGTTCGCCGACCATCCTCATCCTGAACACGGCGGGCAGGAACTGGTGTTTGTCCACGCGGGGACGGTCGAGCTGCGCTATGACGACCAGTTGGTCACCTTGGACGCCGGGGATTGTGCATATTTCGATTCCTCGCTGCCGCATCAGTTGCGCCAGCGGGGCAGTGCGCGTAGCGAGGTGCTCGTGGTCACGCACGCCGATTACACCCGCAATCGGTAATCCGCCGACGTGCGGTTCAGCTCTGCGGGGCTGTCCTGAGATGTCGGCATGCCCATTGCACCGTGCTCATCGTCTCGCTGTTGTGTTGGGCGTTCGGTAAGCACTTCGATATTCGCTCCAGGCGCGCGTCTCCTCAACATCATTGACTGTAGGACACAAAGTGTCCTACAGTCTTCAGCGTGTCACCTCAAGTTTCTCCACTCGGAAAGGGGTACTCGGATGACGACGACACTTGGTGATTCGAAGAAAGACTTGATGCAGCGTGCGCTCGATGGGTTGTCCACCCACATCGAGGAATCCAGCCTGACGACACAGCAGAAGCTCGCCTTGACCTGCCGGGCGCTCTTCGACGCAGGCCACGACTCCGGTTTGGCAGGCCAGATCACCGCCCGGGCAGAGCAGCCGGGTACTTACTACACCCAACGGTTGGGACTGGGTTTCGACGAGATCAGCGAAGGCAATCTCCTACTCGTCGACGAGGATCTCAACGTTCTCGAGGGCGAGGGAATGGCGAACCCGGCCAACCGGTTCCATACCTGGATCTACCGGGCACGGCCGGATGTGCAGTGCATCGTGCATACCCACCCGTTCCACGTCGCAGCGCTATCGATGCTGGAAGTGCCGCTGAAGGTGTCGCAGATGGACATCGCCCCGCTGTACGACGACTGCGCATTCCTGGCGGACTGGCCCGGTGTCCCGGTCGGCAACGAAGAAGGCGAGATCATCAGCGCCGCGCTGGGGGACAAGAAAGCGATTCTGTTGGCCCACCACGGCCATGTGATCGCCGGAGCCAGTATCGAAGAATCGTGCTCGCTGGCAATGTTGATCGAACGCGGCGCCAAACTGCAGCTGGCCGCCATGGCGGCCGGCACTATCGCCGACCTGCCGCCGCGGCTGGCGCGCGAGGCCCACGACTGGACGCTGCGTCCCAAGCGCAGCCAGGCGAACTTCGCTTACTACGCGCGGCGCGCCCTGCGCAACCACCCGGACGCATTGACCAGCTGACCTCCATACCCACTGAAGTCGACCCAAAGGAACCAATATGGCCACAGACACCGAAATCCACGGAATTCTCGCCTACCCGGTCACGCCCTTCACCGACGACAATGATGTCGACACGGGAAAACTCGCATCCCTGGTCGAACGGCTGGTGACCGACGGAGCGCACGGGATCGTCCCGCTCGGCAGCACGGGGGAGTCGGCGTATCTCACCGAAGCCGAGTTCGATGCCGTCATCGACACCACCGTCGGTGTGGTCGGACGCCGGGTGCCCGTCATCATCGGTGCCTCCGATCTGACGACTGCCAACACGATTCGTCGCGCACAGTACGCCGAGCGGGCGGGCGCCGACGCAGTGATGGTGCTGCCCATTTCCTACTGGAAACTGTCAGAGTGCGAGATTGCGCAGCACTACGCAGCGGTCGGTGCAGCGATCGGCATCCCGATCATGGTGTACAACAACCCCGCCACCAGCGGAATCGACATGCGTCCCGAACTGCTGGTGCAGATGTTCAAGGACATTGACAACGTCGCCATGGTCAAGGAATCCACCGGTGACCTGTCGCGGATGCTGCGCATCGCCGAGCTCAGTGACGGCCAACTGCCCTTCTACAACGGAAACAACCCGTTGGCGCTCAAGGCATTCCGCGCGGGTGCCAAAGGCTGGTGCACGGCTGCGCCCAACCTGCGTCCGCAGCCGTGCCTTGACCTCTATGACGCGATCCGCGCGGGCAACGACGCTCGCGCCGAGTCGTTGTATGACGACCTGCGTCCGCTGCTGGAATTCATCGTCGCAGGCGGTCTACCGACCACGATCAAGGGTGGGCTCGAATTGCTGGGGCGGGGCGTCGGTGTGCCACGGCTGCCGCTGCTGCCGCTCGATGAACGTGGACAAGGCGAGCTGCGTCGGCTCCTTGTCGCGCAGTAGATCTCAGCCGCTCGTTCCCCGTCGGATCAGCTCGGGGAAAGGGCTGCGGCGAGGTCGTCGGCGAGCGCAGCGGCCTGCGCGTCATCGAGTTCGTGGACGGTCAGTCGCAGATGGCCGCCATGCGCGGCGCGGGTCAGAGAAAAGCTGTCACCGGTCCGGGCGATCCACCCGCGCTTCAGCAGTTGCTCGGACACGGTCCGGACATCGCTGGTGACGGGCAGCCACACGTTGAGACCGTCGCCGATGACGATTTTGAGATCGCGGGTTTGAAGCAGCCGGGCGAAATGGTGGTTGCGCTCCGAATAGTGTTCGCGGGCACGGCTGATGAGTTCGAGGGTGGCCGGATCGGTCAACATGGCTACCGCGGCGCGCTGCAGCACGTGACTCGTCCACGTCCGACCGGGACCGATCCGAGTGGCCAATTGTTCGGCCGTGTGATCGTCGCTGGCGACCACGGCGACGCGAAGGTCTGGTCCGAGGAACTTCGAGACGGTTCGCACCAGTGCCCATCGGGTACGTGTCGGAGCGATGAGGCTGTGATACTTCGACATCGAGAGCAGCGAATAGTGGTCGTCTTCGATGACCAGGACGTGGGGGTGATCGGCCAGGACGCTTCTGAGCGCGCGGGCTCGGGTGGTGGAGAGGCTGACCCCGGTGGGGTTGTGTGCCCGGGGCGTGCACACCACCGCACGAGCACCCGCTTCGAGGGCCGAGCGGAGGCTGTCGACCGTCATCCCCTGTGCGTCAACGGTTACCGGGATCGGGCGGTACCCACCGAGGCGGACGGTGTTGATGCTGGCCAGAAAGCAGGGATCTTCCAGCGCCACCCCGTCTCCCTGGGTGAGGGCTTGGGCAAGCAAGCGCTCGACGGCATCGACCGCGCCACCGGTCACGGTCAGACGCATAGGGCGTGGGTGGTCCGCGGCAATCCATGCGCCCGCCCATTCCGCGAGGATCGGATCGACAGTCGACTCGCCGTAGAGAATCCGCGACTGGGGTACCCGCAGCGAAACCGGTGCGGGAAGAAATGACAGGGCGGGATTGCCGCTGCCGATATCACGCAACGTGGTATCCGGGGTGAACCCCTCCTGGTCGACTTTCCCGTTGCGGCCGGCGATGACAGTACCGGCTCTGCGGCCCGTGACCGCGACGCCCGCGTGCACCAGCTTCCGGTAGGCGGAGCCGACCGTATTGCGGTTGACCTCCAGTCGCTGCGCGAGATCGCGCACCGGCGGCAACGACGCGCCGGGCGCAAGGGTTCCCGCGTCGACCAATCGTCGGACGCTGGCGGCGATTTCGATTGCGGTGCTGCCGGTGATGTTCATGTCGCCTCCACGGTAGCCGCTTCTGAAGACCGCACAGGCCATGTTACTGTTTGTCCTATGTCAAATGCGGCAGGCGTCGGCGGGACGTCGTCGAGTTTTCCGACGGCGAACACCGTCGCCGAATTCACCCGCAACCTTGCCGACGTCAGAGGCCGGATCGACGCCGCACTGAAGAGGGCGGGCCGCGCCCCCGACGAGGTGCGCCTGTTGCCGGTGAGCAAAACCGTGCCGGAGGACCGTATCCGCCTCGCTGTTGCCGCCGGCTGCACGCTGCTCGGCGAGAACAAGGTTCAGGAAGCCAAGCGCAAGTGGCGCAACCTGTCTGATCTCGACGTCCAGTGGTCGGTGATCGGTCATCTGCAGACCAACAAGGCCAAGGATGTCGCCGAGTTCGCCGTCGAGTTCCAGGCTCTCGACAACACCAGGGCGGCAGAGGCATTGGATCGGCGGCTGGATGCCCTCGGTCGACAACTCGATGTCTATGTACAAGTCAACACGTCGGGGGAGGAGTCGAAGTATGGGCTGCCGCCCGACGAGGTGGTTGCTTTTCTCAAGACGCTGCCGAACTACGGTGCCCTACGCGTGCAAGGGTTGATGACGATCGCGGTCCTGAGTTCCGACGCCGAGCGTGTACGCCCATGCTTCCGGTTGCTGCGCACTCTGCGCGACGAGGCCCGCGAACTGGATCTCGTGGGGCCGGGTGAGCTGTCCATGGGCATGTCCGGCGACTACGCAGTGGCGATCGAGGAAGGCGCCACGTGCGTGCGGGTCGGCCAGGCGATCTTCGGTGCGCGAAACCTGCCCGACAGCCACTACTGGCCGGCAACCGCGGAGGGTCCGTCGGAGTTGCCTGTCGATGGCGGACCCGCGGCAAAGTGATGTGTGGCACAATTCGGCAGTGGCGCTGATCACGGGCCGCCGAGCGGCATTTACCTCTGCCGTCGCCCGTACGGCGGAGGTCGCGGCATGAGCACATTCGACCATTACTACGCACGCACCGCCCATCTGGCGGCGCTGGACCTTCACTCCAGGATGCGCCGGCTCAACGCCGTTTCCATGCTGTGCCTATGCGTGGTGCCGGTGCTCATGCTGGGCAGTTCCGCAGGTCCGCAGGGTGCCGTTCGATATGCCGCCTTCGCGGTCACCGCGTGCGGGCTCCTCATGGCCTGGCGGTGGTGGCGGCTGCAGTGGCCCAGCCGCAACGAGTCATGGCTGATCCTGGTGGTCGGGGGACTGGGCATCATCACGACGTGTCTGATGCTGGCCAACCCGGTGATCGGTTTACTCGGCATGTCGGTGTACGCGATGATCACCAGCTACGCCGCCTTTCTGCACAGCCGACGGGTGATGGCGCTGACGGTCCTGGCCGGCGCGATTGTCGTGGTGTATCTCGGTGTGCGGGTGGCGATGACCGATGTCTTCCTGGGCATAAGCGGGGTCATCATCGTCACCCTCGTGCTGACGTTCACGTCGTCGATGTGCCGGATGGCGGTACGGCTGGCCGACCCCGACAACGTGCGACATCCCAGCGAGATCGAGCCGTTGACGGGGTTACTCGATCGGCAGGCGTTCGACATGGTCACCGCGACAATGTTCGGCTCGGCGAGCCGCCACGATGACCAGTACCTCGTCGTCGTCGCGGTATCCATCGACGACATCGCGCTGCTGGCCGATATGGAAGGTGTGCACGGCATGCTCAGTGCGCGCGTCGCGGTCGCACGCGCACTGCGCGAAACGGTGCGTCACAAGGTGCCGCTGGCGCACGTGACCGACCGGGATTTTCTGATCGCCGACGTGTTCAAGACGAACGACCCGTCACCGCTGTTGGACCGGATCCGTGGCTCGATCGCCACCACACCGATGCGGCTGACGGCCAGTATCGGAGCCGCCTGCAGCCCACTGCGTCCAGCCGCCGATCACCCCGCCGAGGAGGTGGTCAACGCCCTGGTCGACCGGGCAACTCGCGCGATGAACGAGTCCCGGGCCGCCGGGGGCAACCGCACCACCAAGGCCTACTACCCGACGCTGATCACCGACACGGACCCTCAGGATTGACGACAGTTGGCGCCCAGCGCCTGAGTTGACCGTTCAAGGCAGGAGAACGGTGGCGCCGATGGTACGGCGTTCGCCGATCGCCGTGTGCGCGTCGGCGGCACTGCCCAACGGAAGGCACTGTGCGATCGGGGCCGGCTCGCCGTCGGCCGCACCGAAGCCGGCGTCGGTCAACGCCTGGTACGCCGTCAGCCCTTGCACCGGTAGGACGGCAGCCGTTCGGCTGTCGACACCGTCCGGCAACGGGAAGGTCGCCCCACTCGGTGCGACCGCGTACTCGGCGTACCCGTGTTCAACCCACGCGAGCACCCTGGTGCCCGGGGCCGTCGCGGCGGTATCCGGACCGAGGGCCGACACGGTTCCGGCGACCGCGAGTCCCAGGCCAGATGGCAGCGGCAGGTCGTGACCGAAGTCGCCACGGCGTTTCATGATGTCGCCGTACGCCACGGCGGCCGCCTCGACCTTGATCAGGACCTGATCGGCACCGGGCCGGGGAGTGTCGACTTCGTCGACCTGGAGAACATCCGGCCCACCGACTGTGTGCATGCGGATCGCTTTCATACCAGGTTCCTCCGTCCAAGGGTGTGTTGCAGGTACTCGCTGAGTTCGTGTGTGGCGCAGTTGAGTAGGGCGATATAGCCGTCGGGCCTGACGAGGGTCAATCCGTTGCCGAGTTCCTGGTCATCCGAGTTTTGCCGGATGTCGATCAGGTCGAGGTGTTCGCCGATGACATCGCGGAGCCCGGCGGGTTCGGCGCCGCGGTACAACAGTGTGTACTTCGAATGATGCAGCACGCTGATGTTGGGAAACCTGTCGCCGCTGGACAATTCGGTGGAGTTGGTGCCACCGCTGCCGTCGCGGTAGGAGACGTCGAGCTGGGTCAGCGCTCGTCGCAGGACACGCTGCACTACCGGTTGCGAGGTCACGTGTGGGGCGATATGGCGGCGTCCGGCTGTGGCAAGAGGATTGCGCAACAGCGTCATCCGGGTGGCCCGACGGGTTCCCTTGACCAATCGGTGCGCCACCGGCGCGCGTTCGGCAGCATAGGTGTCGAGAAGCTCGGCGCGCGCCTGGCTGTTGACCACCGCCGCAAGCTTCCAGCCGAGGTTGAACGCGTCCTGGATGCCGGTGTTCATGCCCTGTCCTCCCACCACCGAATGCACGTGCGCCGCATCGCCGGCGAGAAACACCCGACCAACCGAATGCCGAGCGACCTTGCGCTGATGGATCTGGAACCGCCCGGCATAGGTGACCTCGCCAACCCGGGAGCCCGGCGGCGCGCAGCGATTGACGGATTCCTGAAGCTCGTCGTAGTCGACGTCGCCGGACGGAGCCTCGCCGGGCCGGTATGCGATCGTGAGCCGGTGCAGTCCTTCTGGCATGGGGAAATACGCCACGAAGTTGCCGCGGTTGAGAAACGAATAGAAAACGTCGTGCGGTAATGACCAGTCCATCTCGACATCGGCCACGGCGAAGTTCTCTTCAAAGGCCTGACCGATGAACGGGATGTCGAGCTGGTGCCGCACCACACTGTGCGCGCCGTCGCAGCCTATGAGCCATGGCACCCTGGCCTGCTCAGTACTGCCATCGCCATGGCGCAGCTCCACTTCGACTTCACCGGGGCCCTGTGTCAGCGCGGTCAACGCGACACCCCGCTCTACGGTGACACCCAGCGCGGCCAGGCGACCTCGCAGAAGCGCCTCGACCTGGGGTTGTCGCAGCATCAATAGGTACGGGTAACCGGAGTCGAGGCCGCGCAGGTCGAGGTCGAGGAACTGCTTGTTCTCACTGAACACCCTGAAGTTGGTGACCGGTACACCATCGGCGACTGCGGCGTGTGAAAGGTCCAGTTGCTCAAAGAGTTCGAGTGTCCTGGGCTGAACACCCAGTGCGCGGGTTTCGACCGTCGGGGCCGCCGCGGCGTCGATGACGCGAACCTTCACGCCGCGCCGTGCCAGTTCGACTGCGGTGGTCAGGCCGGTCGGGCCTGCGCCGACGACGAGAACTTCGGTATCCGAGGATTCGGCCGCATTCATCGAGTACTCCCGAGTAGGTGGACGTCATTGTCACGGTGCCAACAAGTGTAGGCCAACGGTCGTTGGCATTCAATGTTGGCCTACACTTGTTGGCATGGCATTCACTCCGCGGTCGGCGACCACCCGGGCCGCCATTCTCGCCGCGGCCCGCAAACTGCTCAGCGAGCAGGGCTACGAAGCGATGACGATCCGGGCCGTCGCCGCGGAGGTGGGCATCGATCCGTCGATGGTCATGCGTTATTACGGCAACAAGGCCGGGCTACTCAGCGCCGCAGTGGATTTAGACCTGCACTTCGATCAGGTGTCGCCGCCGCCGAGGAAGCAGCTGGGCGAGGCGCTGGCGCGCCACTTCCTCTCGCGATGGGAAGGTGAGCTCTCCGATGACGCGACGACGCTGCTCCTTCGTGCCGCCGCCACCAACCCTTTTGCCGCCGAACGTATGCGGGAGATCTTTGACACCCAGGTCACCGCGTTCGTCCGCGCGTTCGCAGGCGACGACGCATCGGTTCCCCGCAGGGCGGGATTGGCGGCAAGTCAGCTGCTGGGATTGGCTCTCACGCGATACATCATCGGCATTCGGCCGATCACCGAGATGAGCGTGGACGAGCTCGTCGCGGATATTGCGCCGGTGCTCCAGTACTACCTGACCGGAGACCTGGGCGCCGCGGACAGTCGTGCCGTACGAAAGGCCCGGTCGCCCGGCCGCCGCTAGACGACTTCATCACACCGCAGTCAGCACGATCTTGCCGCTGGTACGGCCGTTGCTGATGGCCTGCAGGGCCTGCGCCGCTTCCGACAAGGGGTACTCCGCGGCAATGTGCACCTTCACTTTCCCCTCCGCCACGAGATCTGCGACAGCCTCGAGGCCGGTCGCGTCGGGCTCGACAAGATAATCGTGGGCCTCAACGTTGAGTTCATTCGCGCGCTCCGCCAGCCCAGGTGTCCAGGCGGCTTGGGCGCTGACGAGAATTCCGTTGGGGCGAAGACAGTTCAACGCCTCCCGGCCGGCGTCACCGCCGAACATCTGGATCACCACATCCACGTCACTGACCACCTCATGGACCGGGGTCGCCGTGTAGTCCACGACCTCATCGGCACCGAGTGCGCGAACGAAGTCGTGTTTGGCAGCACGTGCGGTGCCGATGACGTAGGCGCCGCACGCCTTGGCGATCTGCACCGCCAGATGCCCGACGCCACCGGCGGCCGCCGATACCAGCACGCGCTGGCCGGTCGCTATGTGGGCCACATCGACCAGCATCTGCCACGCAGTGAGTCCCGCGAGTGGCAACGCTGCCGCCTCGGCGAACGACACCCCGCCCGGCATGGTCGCGAAATGCCGTGACGGCGCAGTGGCGAACTCGGCGTAACCGCCGGCCTGGCGTGGAAACCACGGCATGCCGAAGACCCGGTCACCGACCTGGAATCTGCTGACGCCGTAGCCGATCTCGTCGACCACACCGGCGACGTCCCAACCGTGGATGAAGGGCAGTTCGAGCACGCGGTTGTACGCCAAACCCCTACTGGTGTAGTAGTCCACCGGATTGACCCCCGCCGCGTGGACCCGGATCCTCACCTCGGTGGGGGCTGGATGCGGGTCAGGTGTTTCCACCAGGCGCACCGAGTCCGGCCCGTTCCATTCCTCCTGCATGATGGCCTGCATGAGATTGCTCCTCGGTCAATGATGTTCGGCTGGTGTGGCAGGTATGACGGCGCGGGTGTCGAAAACCACGGTGGTCTCGGCGCTTCGACCGCCGTCCAGCCGGAACCGATCGACGCCGGGCCAGTGGCGCATCTGCCCGTCGATCGTCCCGTGGCCCTGCCACGCGAGGATGAGTCGACCGTCGCGACAGGCATAGTCCACCACCGACAACGTCAGATCGGGAATCACCTGCACGGCGGCGGCCAGTTGGCCGGTGTAGGCCTCGCGTCCGCGGAGCGGTTCGGTAGTTCCCGGCCAGTGCAGGGCAACATCGTCGGTGATGAGGTCGTGAACCCCGCTGATGTCATCGGGTGCCGCCCAGAATCGCGCCCACCCTGCGACGAAAGACTCGATTTCGGATGGTCGAGGCTGGGTCTCCGCGAGACGCACACCTGCCTGCTCGTGAAGGACCCTGGTGTCGTAATAGCCGGTGTCGCTGATCAGCTGACCGTCACGGAAGGTGCAGACGAAGGTGACCGGTACATCGAGGCGGCTACCCGGGGTGGTGGCCACTCCGAGCAGTTCGGTGCCGACCGTGCCGGTCATGCGACCCCACACCACCGCCGTGTTCTTACCGAATGCCGCACCGGCGAAATGCCCGTTGTAGTCGGGGATGGACCTGAACACTTCCGTGTAGAACTGTCGCAATTGTGAGTGTCCTGAAACCGGCTGGCCGACAGTGGGATCCAGGTAGTAACCGTCCGGCGTGTATGCAGCCAGAATGGCCTCGATATCGTGGCGATTCTTGGCGGCGGCATACTTGTGCAGAGAATCGCGCAGGACAGAGACGCTGTCAGTGCTCATTGATGTGGCCTTTCATTGCTGCGGGCTGGTGGTGATCTGTACCGGGATGCCGTTGAGCACAGCGGTACCGGACAGCGGATCGAGTTCCACACCGTCGGCCAGGACATTGCTGTTGACGCCCGGCCGTCGGGCGGCGACCCCGGACGCTGTCCCAGCTTCGTCATGGCCCCAGCCGTGAGGTAGGGACACCACGCCGGGACTGACGGTGTCGGTAACCTCCACCGGCGCGTCGATCGTGCCGGCTCGCGATGTCACCCTGGCGGACCGGCCCAATCCCAGTCGCTCGGCGTCGGTTGGGTGGATATGCAGGGTGCACCGGTCCGGTCCTTTGGCCAACGCGGGCAGGTTGTGCATCCACGAGTTGTTGGACCGCAGATGGCGCCGACCGACCAGCATCATGGTGTCCGTGCGGGCCGATCGCAGACTGGCTCGCAGCCGGGCGACGTCTTGCACCAATGGCTCTGGGGCAAGTTCGACCTGTCCCGAAGGGGTGTTCAGCACCGTGGGCAACTGCGGGGTGAGGGGACCGAAGTCCAGCCCGTCGGGATACGCACGCAGACGGGCCAGGGTCAGCGGCTCACCCGCATCGGTGTACGGTCCGGCCCGTAGAAGAAGGTCGAGCAGGCGTTCCGGGCCACGCAACGATGTCTGCTCGGCCGGCGGTGAACCTGCCTGACCATCGAGAGACGCACCGATCGACTCGGCAATCATGTCGTCGAGTGCGCCCAGATCGGCCGAAGCACCTTGGCGGGCAATGATTCCGATCAAGCGCAGTAGCAATTGCCAATCGGCCCGTTCGTCGGGTGCCGGAGGCAGCACCGGCGGCGAGTAGGTCGCCGTGTTGCGGATTGCGAAGTGCCCGAAGAAGAGATCGTAATGCGCCTTGGTCAGCGGTGAGGGCGCAGGCAGCAGGACGTCGGCGTGTTGCGTGGTCTCATTGCGATACAGGTCAAGGCTGACCATCAGGTCGAGGTGCTCGAACGCCGCAGTGAGACGCCTGCTGTCCGGGGCCGACCGTGCCGGATTGCCTGCCACGGTGATCAGCGCCTTCACCTGCCCCGGTCCAGGGGTGTCGATCTCTTCGGCAAGGCAGGCCAGGGGGAGTTCCCCCAACGTTTCAGGGGCACTGCGAACACGGCTGTGCCAGCGTCCGATTGCCGTGCCCCGATGGGCGCTCAACTGCCGCAGATCCGCGGCGGGGCGGGCGAACATGGCCCCGCCAGGCCGGTCGAGATTGCCGGTAAGGACGTTGAGCACATCGATGAGCCAGCTCGATACCGTCCCGAATCGTTGCGTGCACGTGCCGGTGCGGCCGTATACAGCCGCGGTCGGTGCAGCGGCGAGGTCGCGCGCGAGGCGCCGGATGTCCTCGGCAGGTATTCCGCAACGGGGTGCAACGATTTCCGGGGAGAAGTCGCGGGCCAGCGCTTCGACTGCCGCGACGCCGCGAACGTGTGGGCCCAGACCTCTCAGGTTGATCCTGCTCTCCGCGGACAGCACGTGTATGAGCGCGAGCAGCAGCAGGGCGTCGGCGCCCGGGCGAATCGGGTAGTGCTTATCCGCCTCCTGGGCGGTCTGCGTCCGGTTCGGGTCCACGACCACCAGCCGCCCGGCGCGTCGGCGCAGCGCGCGAAGGCGGGCGCGCATCCCCGGAGCGGTGAGCAGACTCCCATTGGACACCAGGGGATTGGCGCCCAGGATCAGCAGGAACGAGCAGCGGTCGATGTCGGGAAGCGGGACGGTGTACATGGCGCCGAACATGAGCTGGCAGGCGACAAACTTCGGCATCGCGTCGACCGTGTTCGCCGTGTAGATATTGCGCGACCCCAGTGCCCGCATCGCCGCGCCGGCATACAGGGTGGTGGCGAAGTCGTGGGCCACGGGATTGCCGAGGTACAGGGCCACCGCATCGTTGCCGTGCCGGTCGATGATCGTGGTGAGTCGCTGGTCGATGACCCCGAATGCCTCGTCCCACGACACGGGTTCGAATCGGCCGTCCCCCCGGCGTAACTGTGGGGTGCGCAACCGGTCCGCGTCGTTGTGGAGCTCGTTGAGTGCCAGTGCTTTCGGGCACAGATGGCCGCGGCTGAGCACGTGATCCCGGTTCCCCCGAATCGCGACGATCTCGCCGTGTTCCACGCTGCTCGCCAGCCCACAGCCGGCCTCGCAGAGGGGGCAGACATGGCGTCGAACTTGCATACTCCAAGCATTAACATACTGGAGGTATGTACCACAAGTATGGATCACCTATGCTGGGTGGATGACCGGTCCGCGCACCCAGGCAGAACGCACGCGCGCGACCATCGACCAGATACTGGTGGTGGCGCGTGATTCCTTCGCCGAAGATGGCTACGACAACACGTTCGTCGACAACGTCGCGGAGCGAGCCGGTATGACCAAAGGCGCGCTGTACCACCATTTCGAGGGAAAGCGGGGACTCTTCGCCGCGGTCTACGAGGATGAGCAGCGCGCCATCGGCGCCGCGGTGACGCAAGCGGCGCGAGGCGGCAAGAACAGTTGGCAGCGGCTCGTGCGCGGCTGCCGCGCGTTCTTCGACGCCGTGCTCGATCCCGGGGTGCAGCGCATCACGCTGATCGACGCACCTGCGGTTTTGGGCTGGGAGAGGATGCGCAATCTCGAGGACGAGCACATCACCTCGCTGTTAAGGCTGGGCCTGTCCCAGGCGATCGCCGACGGCCACCTCATGAAGCAGCGCGTGGAACCTCTGTCGCACCTTATTCACGGTGCGATGTGTGAGGCCGCGATGACTGTCGCACGGTCCTCGGATCCTGCACGCGAAAGCCAGGATTCGCTGGCCGCGCTCGAGAATCTGCTCAACGGCATCGCCACGGGTCGTAAGTAGCCGCAGTTCGGTGCGACGATCTGGAACGAGCGGCCGTGACGCGGGTCGTCATTCGCATCCGTCTGGGCAACCAGCTGACCGGCCGGCGGGAGTGACTGAGCTGCGCCGCTCACCGCAACCGCAGCACCACCTTGCCTTTGGCGCTGCGATTCTCCAGTGACGCAATGGCTTCCCCGGCCCGTTCCAGCGGGTACACATCGGGCTGTGGCGCGGGCACGGCGCCGGAGGCCAGCAGTGGCTCCAGCTCCGACCACTGCTCGCGGAGATAGCCGGGGTGGGAGAACGTCCATGCGCCCCAGCCGGCACCGACCACATCGACGTTGTTGAGGAGCAGTCGATTCACCTTGACCGTCGGGATCTCCCCGCCGGTGAACCCGATCACCAGGAGTCGCCCGCCCACGGCCAGTGAGCGCAGCGAGTCGGTGAACCGGTCCCCGCCGACCGGGTCGACGACGATGTCCACGCCGCGCCCAGCGGTGAGTTCCTTGACCGCGTCACGGAAACCCTCGGCCAGCACCACATCGGATGCCCCAGCGGCCCTGGCGATCTCGGCTTTGTCCTGGGTGGACACCACCGCGATGGTGCGGGATGCGCCCAACGCGGGCGCCAGCCGCAGCGCCGAGGTGCCGATGCCGCCTGCGGCCCCGTGCACCAGGACCGTCTCGCCCTCGGCCAGCCTGCCGCGGGTGCGCAGTGCGAACTGCACGGTCAGGTCGTTGAACAGGATGCCCGCACCGGCCTCGAACGACACCGAATCGGGCAGGCTGAACACCCGATCAGGCTGCAGTGCAACAACTTCGGCCATTCCGCCGGAGAGCATCGTCAGCCCGAGCACCCGGTCGCCTGCGGACACGTGCGCACCGGGCGGCGCGCTGCGTACCACGCCTGCGATCTCCGCGCCGGGGGTGAACGGCAGGTCCGGTTTGTACTGGTAGAGCCCGCGCGTCAGGAGCGCGTCGGGAAACGCGACCCCGGCTGCGTGAACATCGATGATGACGGCGTCCTCGCCGGCCGGTTCGTCCACCTCGACGACCTGCACCGCGTCGGGACCTTCGAGCCGGGCTATCTGTGCTGCGCGCATAGCGGCCTTTCTTTCGTCGCCGACCAACATTTAACATCGCCGGATGCTCAACGCCCGCGCCGCGGTACTGCTCGACGCCGGATCCGACCCCCAACTGACCGATGTGCAGATCCGTGAACCCGTCGGCGACGAAGTGCTCGTCGGCATCGACGCGGTGGGCATCTGCCACACCGACGTCAGCGTCGCGTCCTGGTTCCGCAAAGTCCCGGTGGTGCTTGGGCACGAGGGCGCGGGAACCGTCGTCGCGGTGGGGCCGCAGGCCCAGCGGCGGGTCGGTGACCAGGTGGTACTGACGTTCGCCAGCTGCGGGCGCTGCGCGAACTGCGCCGCCGACAGCCCCGCCTATTGCGACCATTCCACCGATCTGAACATGCGGGGCAGTCGCCGTGACGAGTCCAGCGCTCTGCGGCTCGACGGCGCCCCGATCACCGCGGGCTTCTTCGGCCAGTCCAGTTTCGCCACGTACGCGATCGCCGGTAGCCGCAACACCGTCGTCCTGCCCCGGCGCATCGATCCCGCCCTGGCCGCGCCACTGGGATGCAGCGTTCAGACCGGTGTCGGTGCGGTGCTCAACGTCCTCACGCCCCAACCCGACGACGCCATCGTCATCTTCGGTGCAGGCGCGGTCGGTCTCTCGGCGGTGATGGGTGCCAGAATCGCAGGTTGCCGGAACATTGTCGCCGTCGACCCGATCGCCCAAAGGCGCACGCTGGCAGATGAATTGGGCGCCACCGCGACTGTCGACCCCGGAGCCACCGATGCCGCTGCGACGGTGCTGGAGCTGACCGGGGGAGTCGCGGCCGCGGTCGACACCACCGCACGACCCGATGTCATCGCGTCCGCGGTCGGGGTGCTGCGGTCACGTGGGACTCTCGCACTCGTCGGCCTCGGAGCGATGACCGCGGAACTTCCGGTGGCGCTCATCATGGCCAAAGGACTGACGGTGCGCGGCGTGGTGGAGGGCGACAGCGAGCCCCACACATTCATCCCGCACCTGGTCGATCTGTACCGGCACGGCGAACTTCCACTCGACAAGCTGGTGACCACCTATCCGTTCGGCGAGTTCGGACAGGCCTGGGCCGCCGCCAAGGCCGGTGAGGTGGTCAAACCGGTGTTGGTTACCGAGCGGTAGGCTCCGAGTGTGGAGGCAACGAGGCCGACGATCGGAGCAAAAATGACACCGGGGCACCTTCCTCAGCTACCGCCGGGACGCACCATCGACATCCGGGCGGCCGACGGTGCCAGGCTGCATGCGCAGGTATTCGGGCCCGAGGACGGTCCCCCGATCGTGCTGGCACACGGCATCACCTGCGCGATCAGCGTGTGGGCACACCAGATCGCCGACCTCGCCGAGGACTACCGCGTCATCGCCTACGACCATCGGGGCCACGGCCGCAGTGAAACACCGCGGGGCCGCCACCGCTACAGCCTCAACCACCTCGCCGCCGACCTGGACGCGGTGCTGGATGCCACGCTCCGTCCCGGGGAGCACGCGGTGCTCGCCGGTCACTCCATGGGCGGGATCGCGATCACCTCCTGGTCGCAGCGGTACCCGGACCGCGTCCGTGCCTGCGCCGGCGCGGTTGCCTTGATCAACACCAGCACCGGGGACCTGCTCCGCGATGTGCAGCTGGCACAGGTGCCTGCGCGCCTGAGCGCGTCTCGTATCCGGACCGCTGGAACAGTGCTCAAGACCTTTGGCAGCACCCGGGTGCCGAAGCTGGCGGAAGGCCCCAACAAGCGGTTCGTTGCCCAGCTGGCAGTGGGTCGTGACGCCGACCCGTGGGTATCTGAGTTCGTCTACGAGCTATTCGCCTCGACGCCGCCGGCCGGCCGTGGCGCCTGGGCGCGCGTACTCGTCGACAACCTGGGTCCCAGGCACATCTCCGTGCGTAACCTCACTGTGCCGACGCTGGTGATCGGCAGTGCGCAGGACCGGCTGCTGCCGATCAACGCGTCTCGCCGCATCGCCACGGCGGTTCCCAATCTGGCGGCCCTGGTCGAACTTCCCGGCGGGCACTGTGCCATCCTGGAACGTCCGGCCGAGGTCAACGCCCAACTGCGGACTCTGGCCGAATCCGTGCGTGCCCCACAACAGCTCAGCTCGTGAGCAACTCCGCGACCTCGGCGGCGGCCCGCTGACCGGAACGCACTGCGCCGTCGAAGAACCCCGTCCACACATCGGCGGTTTCGGTGCCGGCCCAGTGGATCGCGTCCACCGGCTTGCGTAACCCCGTGCCGTAGTTGGACCACGCTTTCGGCGGGACCGCCGCGGTCGGCCCGCCAGGGGCGAATTGATCTGCGCCCCAACGGTGGTCGACGTAATCGATCGGGTGAAGGGCGGCGTCGCCGAACAGTGCGGCGAAACCGGACAGCACCTGCGCGCGGCGTTGGTGGGCGGGGAGCGGATCGAACGACCGGGCATCGGTGAAGCCCAGCAGAATGCCGGGCCCCTCGTCGGCCGGACTCACATCGAAGGTGATGAACACCGGCCCCTCATCGGACAACGCTTCCCCGGAGTAGCCTCCGGCCCGCCAGAACGGACGGTCATATGCGGCGTAGGCCTTGCTGAGGGAACCCTGCGGCCAGTGCTGGGCCAGATCCACGTACGGCTTGGGCAGTGGGGGATCGAACTCGATGTCGGCACGGTGTTGCGGGGCGGTCGTCACGATCACCGCGCGGGCGCTGACCTGACCGGCCGCGCAGCCCACCACCACGGTGCCGTCGGGACGGCGCTCGATGCGCAGGACGGCCGCGCCGAGCACCACGCGCTCACCCAGTTCGTCGGCCATCCGCAGCGCAATCTGCTGGGTACCGCCGGGGAACCGGTCCTGCTGGGCGCCACCTTTGACGTCGAGCATGCGGCCCAGGCCGCCCGCGGCCTTCACATAGCGGGTGGCGTGCAGCATCGACACCGCGTCGGGTTCGGCGCCCCAGGTGACCCGCGCCATGATCGCCATCAGATTCCTGGTGGACGCGCTCGCATGGATCGAACGGAGCCACTGTTCGACGCTTTGCTGGTCGAGCCTGCGCGCCGCGGGACCGTTCCACGGCTCCGAGACCTGCACCTGCCGGCTGAGCCGCTCGAACCGCCACTGAATCCGGGAGACATCGAGCAACTCGATGACAGACAGCCGGGGAATGGTGCTGCGGTAGGACCGCACCTTGTGGTGCCACCGGATCAGGTTCTTGCCACGGCTGTAGGTCGGGACGGTTCTGCAATCGAGCTCGGCGGCCAGTTTCAGCACTGCGTCCTGAGTGGGCCCGACGAAGGTGCCGCCCAGGTCGACGGAGGCTCCGGCGATCATGGTGGTCAGCGACCGTCCGCCCACCCGGTCGCGACCCTCCAGTACCGCCACGTCATGTCCGAGCCGGACCAGTTCACGGGCCGCCGTCAGCCCGGCGAATCCGGCTCCCACCACCACCACATCGGCGCTCGCTGGGATGCTCACTTCACTAGGCTCTCACGGGTGAAGCTCATGACAGCGTTGTTCGGCCCGACCGATGCAATATCGCGCGCCCGGGCGTTGGCCGAAGCCGGGGCAAGCGGCGTGTTCACCTTCGAAGGTCCGCACGACGTGTTCGCACCGCTGACCTTGGCGTCCACGGTCGGTGAGCTCGACCTGATGACCAATGTGGCAATCGCGTTTCCCCGCAACCCCATTCATCTGGCACACCAGGCCATCGATCACCAGATCCTGTCCGGCGGCCGGTTCACGCTCGGGTTGGGCACCCAGATCCGCACTCAGATCGAAAAGCGGTTCGGCGCCGACTTCGACCGGCCGGTGGCCAGGATGACCGAGCTGATCGCCGCACTGCGGGCGATCTTCGAGGCCTGGCAGACCGGTGAGCGGTTGGATTTTCGTGGCGAGTTCTACCGGCATACGCTCATGACGCCTACGTTCAGCCCGCGTGAGCACCCGTACGGCCCGCCGCCCATCTATCTCGGTGCGTTGGGGCCCAAGCTCACCCGGGCCGCCGCGGAATTCGCCGACGGCCTGCTGGTGATGCCGTTCGGATCGAAACGGTTCCTGCACGACGTGACGATGCCTGCGGTGCGTGACGGCCTCACGGCGGCCGGTCGGGACGGCGCCGATTTCGCCATCGTTCCGGAGATCATCGTGTCGGCCGGGGACAATCACGACGCCGCGCGCCGGCTGCTGGCGTTCTACGGGTCCACCCCGGCCTACCGCCCGGTGCTCGACGTGCACGGGTGGGGCGAGTTGCAGCCTGAGTTGAACGCACTGTCCAAGCAGGGCCGCTGGCAGGAGATGGGTTCGCTGATCGACGACGACGTGCTGCACACGATCGCGGCCTGCGGTAGCCCTGCCGAGATCGCCGCACACATCACCGACCGGGTCGGCGGGGTGTCCGACCGAATCTGCCTGTACCAGCCCGGTCCGATCCCGGTGGAGTCCCTGGCCCAGATCGTCGACGCGCTGCACCACTGAGCCTTATCGTGGGCGTGAGGAGGTTCAACGATGACCGCCAACGCTGCCGAGTACACCGATGTGTTGATCATCGGCGCCGGTATCTCGGGGATCGGTGCTGCTTATCGGATTCATGAGAAGAGCCCTGGGCTGACCTACACCATCCTGGAACGTCGTGAGCGGATCGGCGGCACCTGGGATCTGTTCCGCTATCCGGGCATCCGGTCCGACAGCGACATCTTCACGCTGAGCTACCCGTACGAGCCTTGGACCCGCCCGGAGAATGTGGCCGAGGGTGCCGACATTCGCGACTATCTCACCCAGACCGCTCACAAGCACGGCATCGACCGGCATATTCAGTTCAACACCCGGGTGCACGCCGCGGATTGGGACTCGTCGACAGACACCTGGACGGTGCAGGCCGAACACGACGGCGAGGCGAAGGCCTACCGGGCCCGCTTCGTGTTCTTCGGCACCGGGTATTACAACTACGACGAGCCGTACACCCCGGAATTCCCCGGGATCGAGAATTTCCGAGGCGAGGTGGCCCACCCGCAGTTCTGGCCTGAGGCTTTGGATTACACCGGCAAGCGGGTGGTGGTGATCGGCAGCGGCGCGACCGCGATCAGCCTGATCCCTGCGCTGGCCGAGCGGGCCGGACACGTGACGATGTTGCAGCGCTCGCCGACCTACATGATGTCGATGGCGCGCATCGACCCGATGGTGCAGGGCATTCGGAAGATTTTGCCGCGCAGGCTATCTCATCAGGTCGTCCGGTTCCGCAATGCGATGATCCACGTGTTGATGTACTTCGTGTTCCGCAAGGCGCCCGCATTCGGCCGGTGGCTGATCCGCAACCGTACGATCGCCGCGCTGCCCGAGGGATACCCCGTCGACATCCATTTCAAGCCGCGGTACAACCCGTGGGATCAGCGCATGTGCCTGGTTCTCGACAAAGACCTCTTCGAGCAGATCCGCACGGGCCGTGCGGAGGTGGTCACCGATCACATCGATCACGTGGATGCCGACGGGATCGTGTTGAGCTCCGGTGATCGTGTCGACGCCGACGTGATCGTGACGGCCACGGGTCTGCAGTTGCAGGCGCTCGGCGGCGTCACGTTCAGGATCGACGGCAACGAGATCAAGCCCACCGAGCGATTCGTCTACAAGGAGTTCCTCCTCGAGGACGTACCGAACATGGCGTGGTGCATCGGCTACACCAACGCATCGTGGACGCTGCGCGCGGACATGACCGCCCGCGCGGTGGCGAAATTGTTGGCGTACATGGGCAGCCACGGCTACACCCATGCCTATCCGCACAAGGGGCCGGTCCCGATGCCGGAGAAGCGGACATGGGACCTGGAGGCCGGTTACATCCAGCGTTCCGAGCACGCATTGCCCCGCTCGGGTACCAGACGGCCGTGGCATGTGCGGCACAACTACGTGCTCGACGCGATCGATCACCGGTTCGACCGCATCGAGGAGTCGATGGTGTTCGGCCGGGCGCCGGCGGAGACCTCCGTGGCGTAGTTGCCCCGCGAGCGTGCGTGTCTGCTGGGCGACACGCCGCAAATTCTCGGTGTTTTACGCACACTCGTGCGATCACGGCGTGCGCACAATGAGGCCCGTGGCAAGCAACTGGGTCGCCGAGAGCCCGAAGGTGGTCTTGAACCGGTCGGCCAGATGGGACGGGCTGGCGAATCCGGCCTCGGCGGCGGCGGTGGTGAGGTTCCGTCCGGCCGCGATCTCTGCTCCCGCACGCACCAGCCTGCTCCACAGCCGGTAGCGGCGCAGGCTCGTGCCGGCCTCCTGGCGGAACAGGTGCAGAAATCGCGACTCGGACAAGCCGGCGGCGGCCGCAAGATCGTGTGCGGACACTGAGATCGCGGGGTCATCGCGGATCTGCTTGGCGGCCAGTTCGATCCGTGGATCGACAGGGTGCAGTGCGGCCGGTGCGGCGGCGTCCAGCCAGCGGGAAGCGCCGGGGTCGTCCTGCGGGATCGTCAGCAGTTGTCGTTCGGCGGCGTGGCCGACTCCGATGGGCCCGCGGAAATCGTCGAACTTCTGCCGGCATGATGCTGCCCCCTCAGCGGCAGGATCCAAATAGCACGACACCATCGGGCCGTCCAGCGCCAGGTGGTGGGTGAGCCGCGGCGGAATCAGCGCGCTGCGTGCGACGATCTGCTGACCGCTCACGGTCACCGTCAACGGTCCGTCGACGCCGACCACCAGACACC
The DNA here is from genome assembly GCF_032883035.1 of Mycobacterium appelbergii. Taxonomy (NCBI): domain Bacteria; kingdom Bacillati; phylum Actinomycetota; class Actinomycetes; order Mycobacteriales; family Mycobacteriaceae; genus Mycobacterium; species Mycobacterium appelbergii. The sequence goes on along the minus strand of NZ_JAMQTH010000007.1, from coordinate 168,105 downwards.
ACACCGAGCCGGAGTGCGGTTCCAGGCCGAGACCGGGCCCGGCGTAGAGCGCCTGCCCCGGCCACAACCACACCGTCGGGTAGCAGGTTTGTGGAAGCGGTGCAGCGGTCTCGGGGGCATGCTGAGCGGACATCGTGGACAGGAGGTTACCCGTGGTGGTGACGGTGATTGTCGTTGCAGGCGTGTTCTTTGTGAGTATGGGCCTGTACGCCCTGGCTGCACCCGCGGCACTGGTGCGACCGTTCGGCATTGTTCCCGAACAGGCCACGGCGCGTGCGGAAGTGCGGGCGGTGTACGGCGGATTCGGTCTCGCGATTGCAGGGATGCTCGGTTATGCGGCAGCCACACCGTCGGTCCGCACCGGTGTGCTCATCACCGTCGGCGCCGCGCTGGCGGGGATGGCCTTCGGCCGCATCGTCTCGTCGATCATCGACGGCCGAACCTCTTTCTACCCCAGCTGGTTCTACTGCCTCGTCGAGGTGATTGCGGCCGCCGCGTTGTTCTGGGCCGCCTAGCTTCCCCGGCGAGCAGACACTAATGTCCCCGAAAACGCGGTATTTCGGGTACCGCAGTGTCTGTTCGCGCAGGTTATGGAGCGACGGTCAGCCAGTCGGCGAACCCCGACGGGTCGTGACGGCCGAGCGCGCCGTGCTCGAACAGCCCCCATCCTTCGACGGGTGCGCCGCTGCCTTCGGTGCACGCCGCGCGGCCGACATGGTCGATCACGCCGAACCCGGCACGGCCGACGATCGCGGGATCGTTCATGTCGTAGGTGAGCCGTTCGGTGAACTTCTCGCCCTTCCACACCCCGTGAATCCAGTCCGAGTCGCCGCCGTATCCACCGCCGACGTGAATCGGCACGGGCAGTTTGGATTCGACGTCAAAGCGCACGGGCGTACCGTCGGCCGCGGTGGCGTCGATGGTGGCGCCGGTCGGGATGCGGGTGCCCGAGCGGTAGTGGATCTTGACGCGCGGCCAGCCGAGTTGTTCGACGCGGCCGTCCTTCCAGATCCGAGTGCAGTCGTTGAGCGACCGGAAACCGTTGGGTTCCTCCTGAATGATCATCACGACCGAGAACTCGTCGAAGGCCATCGGCACGTAGAGCCACCACATGCCCTCGAACGGGGGGTCGGCGGGTCGTCCGGCGGGCTCGGGTTCACCGATCGGCCGGATCCCCCAGGACCGGTCGCGTGACCCGATCCAGGTTTGTGGGTCGACATCGATCCGTTGCCCGTCGATCTCCAGATGCCCACTCCACGAACCTAACTGGGCGAACCGCTGCGCATTCAGCGTGACCCGGTTGCCGGCGCGCAGGATGTGCGGCTGCTCCTGAACGACGTCGAACAGGCCGTTCCAGGTCAGATCGGCAGCGATCCCGTCGGTCTCCTTGAGCGTGATCCGCAGCTTGTGCAGCGGTTCGACGACGTCGACGTGGTAGTTCATCACGTGTTGGTTGAGCCGGTCGCCGTCGATCGCGTCGGACAGGTGCACGGCGGTCTGGGTGTCCCCGCTGCCGCCGAATTTGCCGCTGCCGCGGCGGGATACCAGCAAGAAAGCGTCCTTGACCCCGAGGTTGGGGTAGTAGCCGATGCCGGTGATGACGAAGATGTCACCGGTGCGGTCATGGGCATTGAAGTAGGAACGGTCGTAGAAGTTCCGGTCCGAGGAACCCGGCCACGCGATGGGCTGCGGAACCTGGTGTACCGGGTATTCATCCATCGGGCCGAGCATCAGGACTCCTCAATCAGTCGACGTAGCAGGGAAGCGTGGTAGAAGGTCGATTCCACATCGTCGGGCTTCTCCATCTCTCCGAAACGCACCCGGCGGGCGGAGGTGCGCATGAACACGCAACACCAGATCACCCCGGAGTAGATGTAGAACCAGCGCAGGTCTCCGAGTTGCGCGCCGGTCAGCTTCTCATAGGTGGCGCGCACATCCTCCTCGCGCATCACATCGGGCAGGCCCGGTAGTCCAGCCAGCCCGGAAAGTTCCTGGAATACCATGTGCGCGAAGATGATCCACGAGACATCGAGTTCGCGGGGACCGATCGTCGCCATTTCCCAGTCCAGTACGGCCGCAGGCCGGAAGTCGTCGTAGAGCACATTGCCGATGCGTGAATCGCCCCACGCCAGAACGGTGTCCGACGCCGCCACCTCCGTGGGGAAGTGGTCTTCGAGCCACTCCAGCGCCCGCTCCACCAATGGCGCACGGCCGATATCGGGTACGCCGAACTGATACCAGTCCTTGAGCCAGCCGAAGTGTCGGCGCAGCGGGGTGTCGCCCGGCGGATCCACCTCGGAGAGAAATCCGAAGATGTTCTGGGCGTCGGGGATCGAGTGCAGCTTGGCCAGCACCTCGATGGTGCTGTCCTGCAGTGCACGACGCCGCTCGGCGGGCGCGTCGAAGAACCAGTTGTCGCCGAAGGTGTAGGGCATCACGTCCGGCGGCACCACGCCGTCGACCCGATCCATCAGGAAGAAGGGCGTACCCAGCACCGAACCGGTGGATTCCAGCCAGCGCACGCGGGGGACCGGCACATCGGTGCGTTCGGCGACCTGCCGCATCAGTTCGAACTGGTGGTCCAGTCGATACGACGAGAACACCGGCACATCCTCGGCCGTCGGTGCGACGCGGGCGACCATCCGTTGCTCGACACGTTCGCCGTCCTCGACCCATTCTGCGGTGAGCAGGATCGTCTCCGACGACATGCCGTTCGAGTCGACCCCGCTCTCCACGGTGACGCGGGGCTTCGCCCCGTCAGGCAGAAGTGTCGACAGCCAGTCGGCGAGCACGACGGGCAGCGTGCTGGTGTCCCGGCTCGAATGCTGCAGGCGGCTGACATCTTCGACAGCCGGTTCTTGTGCCATTCGATACTTCCTTACAGACGCAATTACGATACTGTTAGTAGCGTTATGAAAGCAGAGCCATCATCGGTTGGCAAGAGCGTCGGCGCCGGACGTCCCCGCGATCCACGTATCGACGCTGCCATCTTGCACGCCACCGCGGACCTTCTCGTCGAAATCGGCTATTCGAATCTCACGATCGGTGCGGTTGCCGAGCGCGCGCAGACCACCAAGACTGCGCTATACCGCCGCTGGTCGAGCAAGGCCGAGTTGGTTCACGAAGCGGTGTTTCCTGCCACGCCCACCGCGCTGACCGCCCCGGCAGGCGACATCGCCGCCGACGTACGCGCGATGATCGGGGCCGCCCGCGACTTGTTCACCAGCCCCGTGGTGCGGGCCGCACTGCCCGGGCTGATCGCCGACGTCGCCGCCGACGCCGAACTCAATGCGCGCGTGATGGCACGGTTCACCGACATGTTCAAAGCAGTGCGTGAGCGCGTGGTCGACGGTATGGCGCGCGGAGAAGTGCACGCCGACGTCGACCCGGACCGGCTGGTCGAAATCGTCGGCGGGGCCACGATGCTGCGGATGCTCTTGTGGCCGGACCGTGATCTCGATGACGACTGGGTGGCCCAGACGACCGCGATCGTGGTGCACGGCGTGGTAGCAGGTTGACCTCAATGGTTGTTGAGGTTGAACACTGGGACGGTGAACGCGAACGACGAACTGGACATTACGGCCGTGATGTCAGAGGCCACCAAGCTCTGGATCGCTCACGAGATGGATCGTTGGGGCGAGTACTTCACCGACGATGCTGACTTCGTGGCGCACAGTGGGCTGTGGTGGGCCTCGCGTCGCGACAACGTCGACGGCCATAAAGACGTTCCGGACGCCGTTGTCGCACAGAAGCGCAACTACACCCAGCGGCTCCAGTCCATTGCAGAGGTTGCCGACGGTGTGGCTCTGGTGCACACCCGCTGGCACTGGCCGAACCACGTGGCGCCCGGCGCGCAGGCACATGACCGTGCCGGCATCATCACCTACGTGCTGGTGAAACGGGATGGCCGCTGGCTGATCCGTGCTGCCCAGAACACCCGGATCCGCTAGCCATCGCGATGCACGGTGTGATGGCATAGGGCCATGGCTGAGACGTTCCCGAGAGACTGGCGTGAGGCGCTCGTGCTGGTGCCGCATCCCGACGATCCTGAATACGGCATCGGTGCCGCCGTCGCGAAATGGACCGATACCGGCCGGAAAGTGCACTACGCGTTGGCCAGCCGAGGTGAGGCGGGAATTGCCGGTATGGCACCCGAGGTTGCCGGGCCGGTACGCGAACGCGAACAACGGCGTTCCGCGGCGATCGTCGGCGTGGACGACGTACAGTTCTGGGATTTCCCCGACAGCGACATCCGCGACACGCCCGAGCTGAGGAACCGGATCGCCGGCGTCATCACCGAACTTCAGCCCGACGTGGTGGTCACCATCTACAGCGGGCCCGAATGGGCGCCGGGCGCTCCGAACCAGCGGGACCACATCGAGTTCGCCAACGCCGTTCTGGCGGCTTACGATTCGCTGGACGAGCCGCCGCGGTGGTTGTTCGAGAACGGCCCGCAGGCCTCGCATTGCGAAACAGTTGACGGCTACCAGGACGTCGCCGTCGATTCGTTGGCCGCCCATGAGGCCTACCTGTCGGTGCTCGAGCCGGAGACGCCGGTCGACGAGCAGGCGCGCCGCCAGATTGCATCCGCGACGCCGCGGACCGAGGAGTTCGGCGGGCAGCGCACCGTGGGATTCATTCTGAAACGTCACCGATCGGATTCGTCGCCGGTCTGAATGTGGCCGGCGAAAGGGGCAACCATGCTCTGGCGGTAAGCGCGATGGCGGCGTACATTTAGTTACGAGTCCGTTTCGTTAATTAAATGAAAGGCGTCGCATGGCCCCCGACAAGGTTCTGGTGGTGGGCGCAGGCCCGGCGGGCCTGGCACTCGCGTGCGGGCTACTTCAGCACGGCATCCCGGTGCGGGTGATCGACAAGGCGTCCGGCCCGGCCACCACCTCACGAGCGAACTTCCTGCATGCCCGTGGCTCGGAGGTGTTGGATCGTCTTGCCGCACTGGGTGATCTGCCGCAACGCTCGGTGCGGGCGATGCGGATCACCACCTATCTCGGTGACAAGCCGGTGATGAGGATCCGTTTCGGCGATCCCGGCATGCACACCGCCGCGCCTCCGATGGTGATATCGCAGGCCGACGTCGAGGCGGCCCTGCGCGATCGACTCGCCGAGCTCGGCGGTCAGATCGACTGGGGTGCACCGCTTGTCGATGTGCGTCAGGACGAAAGCGGTGTGACGGCGACCGTGGGCGAGGACGATATACGCACCGCGTGGTTGGTCGGTTGTGACGGCGCGGGCAGCACCACCCGACGACTCGCCGGAATTGGATTTCCCGGAGTGAAGCTGTCCGAACGGTTCCTGCTGGCCGACGTCACTCTGGACTGGGACCTTGACCGCACCGGCACCACCGGCTGGATCCATCCCACCGGGATGATTGGCGCGATGCCGATGCCCGGCGGCACATGGCGCATCATCGCCTACGATCCGGGACAGCCTGCCGAAAAGCCGACCGAGGCCGAGATCCTCGCTCGGCTTGAGCAGATCCTGCCCGATCGGACCGGACGCGACGTCCGCATCCGCGAGGCCTCGTGGTTGTCGATGTTCACCGTGCACCGCCGGCTCGCCGATACCTATCGTCACGGCCGGCTGCTGATCGCCGGCGATGCCGGCCACACACACGCTCCGTTCGGCGGTCAGGGCATGCTGACCGGATTGGGCGATGCGGAGAACCTCGCGTGGAAACTCGCGCTGGTGTGTGACGGCCGCGCCGACAGCGCGCTGCTCGACACCTATGAAGCCGAACGTCGGCCGTTGGCCACCGAGGTGCTGCGCAGCACCAGTGCCGTTACCAAGGTCAACGTCGCCCAAGGGCGCTTCGGCCGGTTCCTCCGCGATCGCGTGGTGGTGCCGATCGTCAACCTCCCCGCCGTGCAACGCTGGGTGACCTACCAGACCTCGCAGCTGTGGGTGAACTATCGCAAGGGCCCATTGGCCGGAAGCTCTTTGTTCACCAGGAGACCCAGGCCGGGTGACCGGGTCCCTGACTGCGAGTGCATACGTACCGACGGGACATCAGTTCGCCTTTACGCCGAATTGCGCGGACGCTGGGCGGTTCTTGGATCGGACACGGTGTTCGATTCCGCACGTGCACATCTCGGCGACCGGGTTGTGTTGTTGCCGGCCGCGGATCGGGACACCTTGCTGATCCGCCCCGACGGGCACCTCGCCTGGCGGGGTGAACACGCCCACGAAGCGGACGACTGGCTCCGAACCGCGTTGAGCGGCACCGCGTGACCGAGGTGGCTGCCCGCGGCAGGCCCCGCGACCCGGCGCTGGACACCGCCATCCTTACGGCGGCGCTGGACCTGTTTGTCAGTCATGGCATCGCCGGGATGAGTATCGAACAAGTCGCCAAACGGGCCGGAGTGGGAAAGCCGACCATCTACCGCCGCTGGTCCACCAAGGAGCGTCTGGTGGCCGAGGCGATCGAGACACTAGTCGTTGCTGACGTGCGTTGGCCGACCGGCGCGGAAATCGATGCCGGCGCGCCGGACGTACTCGTCCGCCGCAACATCGACGTCGCGGCGCGTACTGCGGCTGATCCGCAGTTCCGTGCGCTCGTCGCCCAGATCTACGGCTCGGCCGTCACCCACCCGCTGTTGATGCAGACCTACTGGGAAAACTACATCCTGCCGCGCCGCGAACTGAGCATGGCATTGCTCAAACGGGCGCAGTCCGACGGCGTGGTCGCCCCCGACGCCGATCTTGAGGTCCTGGTCGACATGCTCGCGGGCGCGGTGACCTACCGGGTGCTGCAGCCGAATCCACCGAACGCTCGGCAGATGAAGCGCTACCTCGAGTCGGCCTACCGTCAGGTCGGCCTGTTGCGTTGACCCCGCGAGCAGACACTAATGTCCCCGATTTCACACCTTTTCGGGTACCGCAGCGTCTGCTCGCCAAGATCGGTACGGGGCTCCGGAGTCTCTAGGGTGTCGGTGGCACCTGTGGTTTGACCTCCTCGATGACCCACTGTGCGTAGTCGAGGTACTCGTCGACGTCCCGGACAATTGGGAGCGGCACAGCGCTGACGGTCACACCCTGTTCGGCGAGACAGCTCAGCCGGTCCACGATCTCGGCTGCACTCATGCCCGGGCGGCCGTGTGGATCTTCGCGTACCGCGTGGCCTTCACCGACCCGGTTGGTGCCGAGTCCGTGCACGACGTCGAAAGGCCGCCCATCATAAGATGTCTGGGCCTTGATGAATGCGATCCGCTCGGCGATCTGCTCGGGGGGAGTCAGAAGCGACCACCAGCCGGACGCGTACTTCGCGGCCCTGCGCAGAGCGGCATCGGCGTCGCCACCGATCCAGATGGGCAGGTGTGGTTTCTGAACGGGCTTGGGTTCGAACGCGATATTGTCAAACGACACATACTTGCCTTCGAACCGTGGGGAATCGCTCGTCCACAGCTCGACAATCGCGGCAAGGTACTCGTCAGCCATCCGGCCACGCTCGTGGAACGGCACGCCGAGTAACTCGAATTCCCGCTGTAGCCAACCGACTCCGAAGGTGACCATCATTCGACCGCCGCTCATCCAGTCGGCAGTGGCCAGCGCCTTGGCCAGCACGATCGGGTGCTGCAACGGCAACACGGTGATGCAGGAGTTCAACCGTATCCGTTGGGTCGCACCGGCGAGATAAGCCTGAGCCACAGTTGACTGCAGGTAATGCGGGCCGGACAGCTCGACATGATCGCTGGGGATCACGAAATGCTCTGGTACCGCGATCATGTCGTAACCCCACTCGTCGGCACAGCGGGCCATCCGGGTCTGATCTGCGCCGGTCACCGACGCCTCCCACGGCTGCATGGTCGCCTTGAGCCGGAGCATGTGTGGCAGGTTGAAGACAAGTTTCACGCTGAATGCTCCGCTGTCGTTTCGGGGCCGAGAAATTACGACTCTATGATAATAGAGTCATTGTGCGCAAGCATGCGTGCGGCGTCACCGTCGGCTTTGTCGCTAGACTCTGCAGCGATGCGACGAAGTCCCAACCCAGATCAGCGGCGGCGGGTGCTGTGTGACGCCGCGATCCGACTGCTGGCCGAGGACGGCGTCAAGGGTGTGACCCATCTCAAGGTGGACCGCAAGGTGGGTATGCCCGACGGGACGACGTCCTTTTATTTCCGCACCAGCGCTGCGCTGCTGCGTGCAGTTGCCGATCGCGTCGCCGAACTTGATCTCAAGGATCTGACCGCAGCCACGGGTGAACCGCCTGACCCGTCCCAGCCTTCAGGGTTGGCCAAACTGGTGATCCGATCGGTCACCGGCGTGCGCTTGGCCAGGACCAGGGCGCGCAACGAGCTGGCGCTTCAAGCATCCCGCGACCCCGTGCTCGCCGATGCGCTCAGGCATTACACGGACTCGTTCTCCGCGCTCATCCGCGACACGGTGATCCGGCTACAGTTGCCGGGTGGCGATGATCCAGCGGTGGTGGACGAACAGACCTATGCCATCAGGATGTTCCTCGGCGGTGTGATGCTGGCGCTGGCCAGTGGTGACCGCAGAATCCGCACTGCCGACGAACTCGATCTGCTCATTTCGGGCATCGTCCGCGGAATCGGCGAGGACGCACGGAGAGATCTTCGGGCCGGCGCTGACCGTGGCACTGTAGGACCCGAGGATAAAGCGCCGACAACATCATCACCACGCTAACGGTCGATCTGGGACCTGTTGCGGTGCACCACCTCACGGTATTGCTCACCGAGCCCGTCGAAATCCCGTTCTTGGGCACTGGAGACCGCCTGCTCGGCGGCCAAGGCGGGCGCGATGACGGGTTCGGTGCCGCGGCGGTAGATCTCCTTGAGCCCGGCCATCGTCGCGCCCGGTACCTCAGCGATCTGATCCGCCAATTCCAAGGCACGGTCCAGCAGCTGATCGTGGGCCACCACTTCGGTCACCAGCCCGAGGCGCTCGGCCCGGACCGCGTCGAGCACCTCGCCGGTCATCGACAGCCGTCGCGCCATGGCGGCTCCGACCACCTGCGGCAGCCGCGCCGTCATCCCACCGCCGGGCAGGATACCCACCCGCGCGTGCGTATCGGCGAAAACCGCGCGCTCGGATGCGATCAGAAAGTCGCAGCCCAACGCCATTTCCAGGCCACCGGTGAAGGTGGCGCCGTTGATGGCCCCGATGATCGGCGTCTGCATGTGTGCCGTTCTGGTGATGCAGTTGTGCTTCTGGAAGCGCGCGAAGTACGCCATACCGTCGCGTTGCGCCTGCTTGAGGTCGACGCCGGCGCAGAACGCCGGATCGGCGCCGGTCAGCACCACCACACGCACGGCTTCGTCGGTGTCGGCGCTCTCCAATGCCGCATAGAGTGTCTCGATCAGCTCGTGGCTCAACGCGTTACGCGCTTCCGGCCGGTTGAGGGTCAATACGCGGACCGTGCCGTGGTCGTCGGTGCTGATTACCATCGCGAGCAGACGTGAATGTCCCCGGCAGGCGGGGTTTTGGGGTACCTACGCGTCTGCTCGCGCATCGGTGTCACGGCAGGAATGCCTCGGCGTTGTTGACCAGGTCCAGTAGCGGCTGGGGCAGGGCGCCGAGGGCGAACGTGATCACCGCGGTGACGGCGACGACGGCGGTCGTCAGCCCACTCGGCACCACCAATTCCGGTGCGTCTGTGGGTGGTTCGGTGAAGAACATCAGCACGATCACCCGCACGTAGAAGTACGCGGCAATGGCACTGGCAAGGACGCCGATGATGACCAGGGGGATCGCGCCACCCTCGCCCGCCGCCTTGAACACCGCGAACTTGCTGACGAAGCCACTGGTCAGCGGGATGCCGGCAAAAGCCAGCAGGAACAGTGAAAACACCGCGCCGACAATCGGATAGCGCCTACCCAGACCGGCCCATTGCGACATTGCCGTCGCCTCCTCGCCGTCGGCGTGGCGAACCAGGCCGACGACTGCGAACGCGCCCAGCGTGCTGAACCCATAGGCGAACAGGTAGAACAGCGTCGAGGACACTCCCGCCGGATTTGCGGCGATCACGCCGGTCAGGATGAAGCCCGTATGCGACACCGCGGAGTACGCCAGCATCCGTTTGACATCGGTCTGGGTGACAGCGGTGACGGTGCCGATCACCATGGTCAGGATTGCCACTGCCCACAGCACGGGTCGCCAGTCGTCGTGCAGTTGCGGCAACGCGACATAGAAGATGCGCAGCATCGCGCCGAAGGCGGCGATCTTGGTGGCGGCCGCCATGAACGCGGTGATCGAGGTGGGCGCACCCTGGTACACATCGGGTATCCACGAATGGAACGGCACGGCACCGACTTTGAACAGCACACCGACCAGCAGCAGACCGATGCCGATCAGGGCCAGCGGGGTGTTGGCCTCACCCGCCGCCACCGCGTCGGCGATCCCGGACAGCCGCAATGTGCCGGCATAGCCATACAGCATCGCCGCGCCGTACAGGAAGAACGCCGACGAGAACGCCCCGAGGAGAAAGTACTTCAGTGCCGCTTCCTGCGAGAGCAGGCGGCGCCGACGGGCCAGCCCGCACAGCAGATACAGCGGCAGCGACAGCACCTCCAGCGCGATGAACATCGTCAGCAGGTCGTTGGCCGCGGGGAACAGCAGCATCCCGGTGATCGCGAACATGGTCAGCGGGAACACTTCGGTCTGCATCACGCCGGCCCTCGTGGCCACGTCCTCGGTGACACTTCCCGCGACAGCGGACGCCTGCGGCGTGAACCCGTCCAAACCGCGCGCACCGCCGCGTGTTTCCACGGACGGCTGCCGCTCGGCGATGAGGAGAATCCCGAGGATGCCGACCAGCAGGATGGTGCCCTGCAGGAACAGCGCGGGCGCGTCGAGTACCACTGCGCCCAGCACCGCCGGGCGCCCGGGCGAGCCGTGCAGATCCCGGGACACCATCACCACGGCGGCCACGGCGGCCACCAAACCGACCAGGGCAAGCGACACTTGAGCTGCATAACGGCTTGCCCGCGGCGCGAAGGCCTCGATCAGCACCCCGGCGATCGCCACCGACACGACGATCAGCATGGGGGAGAGCAGACCGTATTCGACGCTGGGCGTGAGCATGTTCAGCGATCCCCCTCTGCCACAGTCGGCGGCGCACTCGGCGCCGGATCGGTCTGACCGATGGTGGTCAGGGTGTGCTCGACAGCCGGATTGATCACATCGAGCGCCGGCTTCGGGTAAATCCCGAGTATCAGTAGCAGCGCGATCAACGGGGCCACCACGACGAGTTCGCGGGGCACCAGATCATGTACGCCGCGCACCCCGTCGTCGTGTTCACCCACGGCCTCGCGCACCGGGCCGGTCATCATGCGCTGATAGGTCCACAGGATGTACACCGCCGAGAGCACCAGCGCGGTCGCCGCGAAGACCGCAACCACGGGGTATCGGGTGAAGGTGCCGATGAGCACCAGGAACTCGCTGATGAACGGTGCCAGGCCCGGTAGCGACAGGGTGGCCAACCCGGCCACCAGGAACGTGCCGGCCAGCACCGGTGCCACCTTCTGCACCCCGCCGTAGGCATCGATCAACCGGTTACCGCGCCGCGACACCAGGAACCCGGCGATCAGGAACAGTGCGGCCGTGGAGATCCCGTGATTGATCATGTAGAGCGCCGACCCGGACTGGCCCTGGCTGGTCATCACGAAGATACCCAGGATGATGAAGCCGAAGTGCGAAATCGAGGTGTAGGCGATCAACCGCATCACATCGGTCTGCCCGATGGCCAGTACCGCGCCGTATACGACGCCGATCGCCGCGAGCGTGATGATCACCGGACGGAAATACGTTGACCCGTCAGGGAACAACTGCAGGCAATAGCGCAGCATGCCGAACGTGCCGACCTTGTCCATGATCGCCATCATCAGTACCGCACTCGCGGGAGTGGCTTCGACCGCGGCGTCGGGCAACCAGCGGTGGAACGGCCACAGCGGTGCCTTCACCGCGAACGCGAACATGAAACCGAGGAACAGGGAGTTCACGACCGCCGGACTCATCACCAGTTCGCCCGACGACACTGCCGCGACGATGGCCCGGAAGTCGAAGGTCCCCGACTCGAAGGCGTCGCTGCCCGCCGTCACCACGTACAGGCCGATCACCGCGGCCAGCATGACCAGCCCGCCGAACAGGTTGTACAGCAGGAACTTCACCGCCGCTTTGGAGGCTTGGGCCTTGTTTGCCCCGTACCCGCCGATGAGAAAGTACATCGGGATGAGCATGGCCTCGAAGAACACGTAGAACAGCAGCACGTCCAATGCCACCAATGACATGAGCACCATGCCCTCGACGGCGAGCATCAGCGCGAGGTAGGCCTGCACCGACCGGCCGGCCAGTCCGGACTGTCGGGCCGCGTCGTTCCAGCCTGCGACGATCAGCAGCGGCATCAGCACGGCGGTGAGCACCACCAGTGCCAGCGCGATGCCGTCGACGCCGAGGATGTATCCCGTGCCGAAAGAGGGTATCCACCGGTGCGATTCGACGAACTGGTACTGCTCCGCGCCAGGGTCGAAGCCCACCGCGATCGCCGCTGTCACACCCAGCGCCGCCAGTGACACGATCAGTGCCACCCACTTGGCCAGCACGCGGTGTGCGGCCGGTATCGCCATCACCACTGCGGCGCCGACGACCGGGATCGCCCACAACACCGTCAGCCACGGGAACTCGTTCACCACAGTCGCACCGCCAGGATCGCCGCCACCACGAGGGCCGCGCCGCCGAGCATCGACAGCGCGTATGACCGGGCGAAACCGGTCTGCATCTGGCGCAACCCATCCGAGGATCGGCTCACCAGTGCGGCCAACCCGCTGGCCGCGCCATCGACACCCTTGTCGTCGACCTCGACCAGTGCCGCGGTCAATGTCTGGCCGCCCCGCATGAACACCGCCTCGTTGAATGCATCCCCGTAAAGATCCCTGCGCGCAGCCAGCGTCAAAGCCGACCCCTCAGGCACCTCGGCGGGCACGGACCGCTGTGCGTACATCCGGTACGCCACCGCGATGCCGACCGCGACCACCGCCAGCACGACGACGGTGACCACCCATGCCGGCACGGCGTGGTGGGCCTCGTGGGCGCCGACGACAGGCTCCAGCCAATGCGACAACGTGCCGCTGATCGCCAACGCGCCGCCGGAGAACACCGAGCCGATCGCCAGCAGGATCATCGGCCAGGTCATCACGGCCGGCGCTTCGTGGGGATGCGAGTCGGGTTCCCAACGTTTCTCGCCGAAGAACGTCATCAGCATCACCCGGGTCATGTAGAACGCGGTGATCCCGGCGCCCAGGATTGTGGCGCCTCCGAGAATGACCCCACGTACCCCGCCTGCGCCCAGCGCCGCCTCGATGATGCCGTCCTTGGAGAAGAACCCGGCCAGCGGCGGCACCCCGATGATGGCCAGATAGCCGAGCCCGAACGTCGCGAACGTGATCGGCAGCACCGTGCGCAGGCCGCCGTAGCGGCGCATGTTGACCTCGTCGTCCATCGCATGCATCACCGACCCGGCGCCGAGGAACAGGCCGGCCTTGAAGAATCCGTGGGTCAGCAGATGCATGATCGCGAACGCGTAGCCCGCCGGGCCCAGTCCGGCGGCCAGCACCATGTAACCGATCTGGCTCATGGTGGATGCGGCGAGGGCCTTCTTGATGTCGTCCTTGGCGCAGCCGATGATGGCGCCGAACAGCAGCGTCACCGCGCCCACGATGACCACCCCGGTCTGGGCGGTCGGGGCGATGTCGAATATCGGCCCGGACCGCACGATCAGATACACCCCCGCGGTCACCATGGTGGCCGCGTGGATCAGCGCCGAAACCGGTGTCGGACCTTCCATCGCGTCGCCGAGCCAGGATTGCAGCGGTACCTGTGCCGACTTGGCGCAGGCGCCGAGCAGGAGCAGCAGGCCGATGGCGGTCAGGGTCGGCTCGCTGATGGTCGGGGCGGCCGAGAACACCCCGGCGAACGAGATGGAGCCGACCGTGGCGAACATGATCATCACCGCGATGGCCAGGCCCATGTCGCCGACCCGGTTGACCACGAATGCCTTCTTCGCGGCGGTGGCTGCCGACGGCTTGTGCGACCAGAAACCGATCAGCAGATACGACGCGAGGCCGACACCCTCCCACCCGGCGTAGAGGCCCAGATAATTGTCGGCGAGCACCAGCAGCAGCATGGCCGCCAGAAACAGGTTCAGGTACGCGAAAAACCTTCGCCGGTCGGGATCGTCGGCCATGTAGCCGATCGAGTAGACATGGATCAGCGAGCCGACGCCGGTGATCAGCAGCACGAAGCAGACGGACAGCTGATCGAGTTGCAACCCGAAGTCGACGTGCAGTCCGCCCACGGGGACCCAGGAGAACAGGTTTTCGTGGATGGTCCGGTCCTGCGGGGACCGGCCGAGCATGCCCGCGAACAGCACGGCGCCGACAACGAACGCGCTGATCGACGCCGCGCAGCCCAGGAGATGGCCCCAGCGGTCAGAGCGTCGGCCGCTCAACAGCAGGATCAGCGCCCCCGCGGCCGGAAGGGCGATCAGCAGCCACACAGGAATCGTCATCGCACCCTTAATGTTTCAGCAGGCTGGCGTCATCGACCGAGGCCGAGTGGCGGGTGCGGAAGATGGTCATGATGATCGCCAGGCCGATCACCACCTCGCAGGCGGCCACCACCATGGTGAAGAAGGCCACCACCTGGCCATCGAGATGACCGTGCATGCGCGAGAACGCGACGAACGCCAGGTTCGCCGCATTGAGCATCAACTCCACACACATGAACATGACGATGGCGTTGCGCCGCAACAGCACCCCGGCGGCACCGATGGTGAACAACAGTGCCGACAAGTACAGGTAGTTGTCGGGATTCATCGTGGTCCTTGCGTCCGCAGATTCACTCGACCTCCTTTCGATTCGTGCTCATCGCACGCTGCGGCAGGATGGCGCTGACCGAGAGCTCGGCGTCCGAGCCGTCGGGAAGTCGCGCCGGGATGTCGACGGCGTTGTGCCGGGCGTAGACACCCGGGTTGGGCAGTGGGGTCGGATGTCCGCCCCGCTGGAAGCGTTCGACGGACAGTTCGCGCTGAGTCTTTCGGCGCTCGAACCGTTCCCGGTGGGCGAGCACCATCGCTCCCAGTGCGGCGGTGATCAGCAGCGCGCTGGTCAGCTCGAACGCCCACAGATACCGGGTGAAGATCAGCGCCGCCAGGCCTTCCACGTTGCCACCGCTGTTGGCCTCGGCCAGCCCGGTGAAACCGGCGACCGACACGTTGCCGATCCCGGCGATCAGCAGCACGCCGAACCCCACACCGGCCACCAACGCTGCGATGCGTTGCCCGCGTAGCGTTTCCACCAGAGACTCGGACAGGTCGACACCGATCAGCATCAGCACGAACAGGAACAGCATCATCACCGCGCCCGTGTAGACGACCACCTGCACCACCCCGAGGAACAATGCGTCCTGCGCGATGTAGAGCATCGCCAGCATGATCATGGTGCATGCCAGGAACACCGCCGAGTACACGGCTTTCGGTGCGGCGACCACGCCGATCGCGCCGAGCACCGCGATGGTCCCGAGGATCCAGAACAGCACCGCTTCGGAGGTCGATGTGCGTGCCGCGCCCTCGGCGGCCAGCGCCATGACCTCCGGCGTCATCGCATGTCCTCGGTGATCGGGGAGATGTTGCCCAGGTAGTAATCCTCGTCGGTGCTACCCGGCTCCATCTCATGCGGGGGCGCCTGCATGCCCGGTTGCAGCGGGGCCAGCAGCTTGTCCTTGCCCCAGATCAGATCCGCCCGGTTGTCATCGGCCATCTCGTATTCGTTGGTCATGGTCAGCGCCCGCGTGGGACAAGCCTCGATGCACAATCCGCAGCCGATGCAGCGCAGGTAGTTGATCTGATACACCTGGCCGTAGCGTTCTCCCGGCGAGAAGCGTTCTTCGGCAGTGTTGTCCGCGCCTTCGACGAAGATGGCGTCGGCGGGGCACGCCCACGCACACAGCTCGCAGCCGAT
This sequence comes from Mycobacterium appelbergii, assembly GCF_032883035.1. Classification (NCBI taxonomy): domain Bacteria; kingdom Bacillati; phylum Actinomycetota; class Actinomycetes; order Mycobacteriales; family Mycobacteriaceae; genus Mycobacterium; species Mycobacterium appelbergii. The sequence continues at coordinate 152,113 of NZ_JAMQTH010000007.1, read as the reverse complement.
GCATTTCTCCAGACCGTCGGGGTACCGGTTGAGTTGGTGACGACCGTGATAGCGCGGCGCCACCGGCCCCGGTTTCTCCGGATACATCTCGGTGACGGGTTTCTTGAACATCGAGCCGAAGGTGACCGCGAATCCGGCCAGCGCATCGAGGAACTTAGGCATCAGCGGTCTCCTTGCTGACGGCCGGCAGCGGTGGCACCGGGTATGCCCCGGTACTCTGCGCCGGCGTCGGTCGAATGGTCCTGCGCCGCAACGTTCGCCACAACGCCAATACGAGCACGGCGGCAACCAGGACGGCGAGGGTGATCAGTCCGGTGGACCAACCCTGGTAGCCCTGCGCGCGCAGGCTGTGGGTGACCGCGACGACCATGATCCAGCCCAGTGACACCGGGATCAGCAGCTTCCAGCCCAGCGCCATGAACTGGTCGTAACGCATCCGCGGCAGGGTGGCACGCAGCCACATGTAGAAGAACAGGAATGCCCACACCTTGGCGGTGAACCACAGCAACGGCCACCAGCCGGAACTGGCGCCCTCGATCATGTTGAACGGCCACGGAGCGTGCCAGCCGCCCAGGAACATGGTGGTGGCCAGCGCCGACACCGTGGTCATGTTGACGTACTCCGCGAGCATGAACATCGCGAACTTCAGCGACGAGTACTCGGTGTGGAACCCGCCGACCAGTTCCCCCTCCGCCTCAGGCAGATCGAATGGCGCACGGTTGGTCTCGCCCACCATCGAGGTCACGTACACCAGGAACGAGGGCAGCAGCAGGAACACGAACCAGGTGCGGTCCTGGGCGGCCACGATGCCCGAGGTGGACATGGTGCCGGCATAGAGGAACACCGCGACGAACGACAATGCCATCGCGACCTCGTAGGAGATCACCTGTGCGCTCGAGCGCAGCCCGCCGAGAAGCGGGTAGGTCGATCCGGATGCCCAACCGGCCAGCACGATGCCGTAGACGCCGATCGAGGTGACCGCGAGAATGTAGAGCACCGCGACCGGCAGATCGGTCAACTGCAGCGCGGTCCGGTGACCGAACACCGACACCTCGCCGCCCATCGGGATCACCGCGAACGCCATGAACGCCGGGATCACCGCAATCACCGGGGCCAACAGATACAGGGGTTTGTCCACCCCGGCGGGCATCAGGCCCTCCTTGAGGGCAAGTTTGACGCCGTCTGCCAAGGATTGCAGCAGGCCGAACGGGCCGACCCGGTTGGGGCCGTAGCGGTTCTGCATGCGGCCCAGCACCTTGCGCTCGATCAGGATCGCCGCCAGCACCGTCAGCAGCAGGAAGACGAAGACCGCAAGCGCCTTGCCGAGTATCAGCCACCACGGGTCGTGACCGAAAAGAGTCGGATCGGGATGCGTCACGATTCGGCCTGCCCGATCGACACCACAGCGCCCGCGTTCACCCCGAGTTGTCGGTGCACTGCCGAGCCTGGGGAGTTCAGCGGCAGCCACACCACACGGTCGGCCATCGCGGTCACTGTGAGCGGCAGGGTGATGGCACCGCGATCGGTGCGTACGGTCACCGGATCGCCTTCCGCCACGCCGATCTCAGCGGCGGTGGCCGCCGACAGCCGAGCGGTCGGCGTCGGGGCGGTGCCGGCCAGGTACGGCTCGCCGTCCTGCAATCGCCCGAGATCGAGCAGCATTCGCCACGCGGCGAGGACGGCCTGCCCGGGCTCGGGGGCAATCGGGGCCACCGCGGGCACCGCCGGTGCCGGTGTTCGCGGACCTGCCCAGGTGCCCAGCCGGGCCAGTTCGGCGTCGGCGGCCGCGGCCGTGGGCAGGCCGAGGTCGACGCCGATCTCGTCGGCCAGATAGTGCAGCACGCGCAGATCTGGGATCGCGTTGGTGTGCAGCGCGGGTTCAAAGGGCCGCGGCCTGCCCTCCCAGTTGATGAAAGTGCCGGCTTTCTCCACCACCGGGGCGACCGGGAAAACCACGTCGGCCAGTTCGGTGACGGCGCTTGTGCGTAGCTCCAGGCTCACCACGAACGGCGTCGCCGCCAGCGCGGCCAGCGCAGCGTCGGGATCAGGGAGATCGGTGACATCGACACCGCCGACCAGGAGCGCGCCGAGTCGGCCCTCGCCGGCAGCGGTGAGGATCGCGTCGGTGTCGCGTCCGGGGGTGTCCGGCAGCTCGGCTGCATTCCAGGCCGTGGTGGTTTGCGCGCGCGCCGCCGGGTCGGTGACGGGCCGGCCGCCGGGCAGCAGGTTGGGCAGCGCACCGGCTTCCAGCGCGCCACGCTCACCGGCGCGGCGTGGAATCCAGGCCAGTCGGGCGCCGGTCGTGGCTGCCAACCGGGCGGCGGCCGACAATGCGCCTGCGGATGCGGCCAGTCGTTCGCCCACCAGGATGACGGCGCCGGGGCGGCGCAGCCGGTCATCGGTGGCCAATCCGTCGAGCACGCCGGCTTCGGCACCCGGAGCGGACGGGAGCAGGATGCCGGACATCTTCGTCAGGCCGCGACTGGCGAACGGCGCGACCGCGAGCACCTGCACACCGTGCTTGCGGGCGGCCTTGCGCAACCGCAGGAACACGATCGGCGATTCCTCTTCGGGTTCGAATCCCGCGAGCAGCACGGTCGGCGCCTGCTCCAGTTCGGCGTAGTGCAACGACATCGGTGTTCCGGCGACGTGTGCCTCGAGGAACTCGGCCTCCTCTGTCGAATGTGCACGGGCCCGGAAGTCAACGTCGTTGGTGCCCAAGACCATCCGCGCAAACTTCGAGTACGCATAGGCGTCCTGTACGGTGCAGCGGCCGCCGACCAACACCCCGGTGCCCTGTGCCGCCGCGAGTCCGGCACTGGCCACGGCCAACGCCTCCGACCACGACGCGGGCCGTAACGTGCCGTCGGCGTCCCGCAGCAGCGGCGTGGTGATCCGGTCACCGACGGTGGGATAGACGAACGCCCAGCGGCCCTTGTCGCAATTCCATTCCTCGTTGACCTCAGGGTCGTCACCGGCAAGGCGACGCAGTACTTTTCCGCGACGGTGATCGGTGCGCTGGGCACATCCGGAGGAGCAGTGCTCACACACGCTGGGGCTTGACACCAGGTCGAACGGACGCGCCCGGAACCGGTAGGCGGCGCCGGTGAGCGCGCCCACCGGGCAGATCTGCACGGTATTACCGGAGAAGTACGACTGGAACGGCTCATCCGGGGCGATACCCACCTGCTGGAGCGCACCGCGTTCGAGCAGATCGATGAACGGATCACCGGCGATCTGCGCGGAGAACCGGGTGCACCGGGCACACAGCACGCAACGCTCCCGGTCCAGCAGGACCTGTGTGGAGATGTTGATCGGTTTCGGGAACGTCCGCTTGACGTCGTCGAAGCGCGTCTCGGGACGACCGTTGGACATGGCCTGGTTCTGCAGCGGGCATTCACCGCCCTTGTCGCAGACGGGACAATCCAGCGGATGGTTGATGAGCAGCAGTTCCATCACCCCGCGCTGCGCCTTGTCAGCCGCCTCGGAACTGAACTGCGTGCGCACCACCATGTCCGGCGTGCACGTCGTGGTACACGATGCCATCGGCTTGCGTTGGCCCTCGACTTCCACCAGGCACTGCCGGCAGGCTCCGACGGGGTCGAGCAGGGGATGATCGCAGAACCGGGGGATCTGCACACCCATCAATTCGGCAGCCCGGATCACCAAAGTGCCCTTGGGAACCGAGATCTGCTCGTCGTCGATGGTCAACGACACCATTTCCACCGGCGGGGTGTCTTTGGTGGGTTCAGCCAGCGTCACGCGTGCCCCCTTCTGCCGCACTTCTTCCGCGCGAGCAGACACTTATGTACCCGTCATGCCGCGAAAATGGGGACCTAACTGTCTGCTCGCGGGAGGTCATTTACACACCCACCCCTTCGGTGGCCATCAATGCCGAGGCGTGCGGATCGAACGGGCAACCGCCGTCCAGATGCGCCTCGTACTCCTCGCGGAAATGTCTGATCGACGACATGACCGGTGTCGCCGCACCATCGCCCAACGCGCAGAACGACTTTCCGAAGACGGTGTCGGAAATGTCGAGCAACTTGCCGATGTCGGCCTCGGTTCCCGCTCCGGTTTCCAGGCGGGCATAGATCTGGGCCAGCCAGTAGGTGCCCTCGCGACACGGCGTGCACTTGCCGCACGATTCGTGCGCGTAGAACTGCGTCCAGCGCCGCACCGCGCGCACCACGCAGGTGGTCTCGTCGAAGATCTGCAGTGCCTTGGTGCCCAGCATCGAACCGACCGACGCCATCCCTTCGTAATCCAGTGGCACATCGAGATGCTCGCCGGTCAGCAGCGGGGTCGAAGAACCGCCAGGGGTCCAGAATTTCAGTGTGTGACCGGTGCGTACCCCGCCGGCGTACTCGAGCAGTTCGCGCAGCGTGATCCCCAGCGGCGCCTCGTACTGGCCCGGCCGATTGACGTGGCCGGACAGCGAATACAACGTGAAACCGGGAGATTTCTCCGAGCCCATGGACCGGAACCAGTCGGCGCCGTTGAGCAGGATGGGTGGCACGCTGGCGATCGACTCCACGTTGTTCACCACGGTGGGGCAGGCATACAAACCGGCCACCGCGGGGAACGGTGGCCGTAACCGTGGTTGACCACGCCGCCCCTCCAGGGAGTCCAGTAGCGCCGTTTCCTCCCCGCAGATGTACGCGCCGGCGCCGGCGTGCACGATCAACTCCAGGTCGTAGCCCGAATCCAGGATGTTAGAGCCGAGGTACCCGGCCTCGTAGGCTTCGGCCACGGCCGCCTGCAACCGACGCAGCACGGGAACCACCTCACCGCGCACATAGATGAATGCGTGCCTGGCCCGGATCGCGTAGGAGGCGATGATCACGCCCTCGATCAGGAAATGCGGCGTGGTGAGCAGCAGCGGAATGTCTTTACACGTACCAGGTTCGGATTCGTCGGCATTGACCACCAGGTAGTGCGGCTTGGCGCCGGCCCCTTCGTCGCCCTGGGGGATGAACGACCATTTCGTCCCGGTGGGGAAGCCCGCGCCGCCGCGTCCGCGCAAGCCTGAATCCTTCACCAACCCGATCACGTCATCGGGCGCCATGGCCAGCGCGCGTTCGAGGCCCCGGTAGCCCTCGTGACGGCGGTAGGTGTCCAACGTCCACGGCTCCGGCTCATCCCAGAACCGGCTCAGCACCGGCGTCAGCGGCGTCATGCGTCAGCACCTCCCGCATCGCGGGCCGTCATGCCGTGCTGCTGTGCGACTCTCAGCCCGGCGAGGGTGGCGGGACCGGGGTTGCCGCCGGAAGCCTGCGGGTCGGCGAGCCCGGCCAGGATGCGTGCGGTTTCCCGGAATGTGCACAGCGGCGCCCCGCGGCTGGGTGCCGGCGCCTGACCGCTGCGCAGGCCGTCCACCAGATCACGTGCAGACGAGGGCGTTTGGTTGTCGAAGAACTCCCAGTTGACCATCAACACCGGGGCGTAGTCGCACGCGGCGTTGCACTCGATGTGCTCGAGGGTGACGCGTCCGTCGGCGGTGGTCTGGCCGGCCTCGATGTCCAGATGATCCTGCAACGCATCGAGAATCGCGTCGCCACCCATGATCGCGCACAACGTGTTGGTGCACACTCCGACCAGATACTCTCCGGTCGGGGTGCGTCGATACATCGAATAGAACGTCGCCACCGCGGTCACCTCGGCCTCGGTAAGACCGAGTTGTGCCGCGCAGAAACCGATTCCGGCCGGGGTCAGGCACCCATCCTCGGACTGCACGAGGTGCAGCAGCGGCAGCAGTGCCGAGCGGGCGTCCGGATAGCGGACGATGATCTGTTCCGCATCCGTGCGCAGCCGGGTGTCCACGTCCGCGGGATAGGCCGCGCGTCCGTTGATCGGTGGGCCGGCCTCATCGGGGCGTTGCCCGAGCTGCAGAAACACTTCGCTCACCTGTCCACCCCGCCCATCACCGGATCGATCGACGCCACCGCCGCGATCGCATCGGCGACCATGCCGCCTTCACACATCGCCGCGACCGCCTGCAGGTTGGTGAACGAGGGGTCGCGGTAATGAACGCGATACGGCCGGGTCCCACCGTCGGAAACCATGTGCACCCCCAGTTCGCCGCGGGGCGATTCCACCGCCACATACACCTGGCCGGCCGGTACCCGGATGCCCTCGGTGACGAGCTTGAAGTGGTGGATCAATCCCTCCATCGAGTGACCCATGATCTTGGCGATGTGTTCGGGGGAGTTGCCCAGCCCGTCAGGTCCGAGTTTCAGATCGGCGGGCCAGGCCAGCTTCTTGTCCGAGATCATCACCGGGCCGGGGCCCAGCTGTTCGAGCCGGTCCACGCACTGCTCGGCGATCTTGAGCGACTCCCGCATCTCCTTGACCCGGATGATGTACCGCCCGTAAGAATCACACCGGTCATCGGTGATGACGTCGAACTCGTAGTTCTCGTAACCGCAGTACGGCTGCGACTTGCGCAGATCAAGGGGGAGCCCGGTGGACCGCAGCACGGGCCCGGTGATGCCGAGTGCGATGCAGCCGGTGAGGTCCAGGTACCCGACGTCGATCGTGCGGGCCTTCCAGATGTGGTTCTCGTTGAGGAGATCCTCCAAGTCGCACAGGCGTTTCGGAAGCAGTTTCAGTAGGTCTCGCAGCTGGGTGATGCCGTCGTCGGGAAGGTCGGCGGCAAGACCGCCGGGCCGGATGTACGCGTGGTTCATGCGCAGTCCGGTGATCGACTCGAAGACCCGCAGAATCTCCTCGCGCTCGCGGAATCCGTAGAACATCGCGCTCATCGCGCCGAGTTCCATCCCGCCGGTGGCCAACGCCACCAGGTGTGAGGAAATCCGGTTGAGCTCCATCAGCAATACCCGGATGACGCTGGCGCGTTCGGGGATGTCGTCGGTGATGCCGAGCAGCTTCTCCACCCCGAGGCAGTACGCGGTCTCGTTGAAAAACGGTGAAAGGTAATCCATCCGGGTGACGAAGGTGACGCCCTGAGTCCAGTTCCGGTACTCCAGGTTCTTCTCGATTCCGGTATGCAGATAGCCGATGCCGCACCGGGCCTCGGTGATGATCTCGCCCTCGATCTCCAGAATCAGCCGGAGCACCCCGTGCGTAGACGGGTGTTGTGGGCCCATGTTGACGACGATGCGTTCGCCGGACCGGGCGGCGGCGCCTGCCCGCGCCGCAGCGACCACCTGATCCCAGTCCGCGCCGCCGACAACGACCACGGTTTCACCGCCTTCGGGCGGCACAGTCGAAGTGCTCATCAGTTGTACGACCTCCGCTGATCGGGCGGTGGGATCTGGGCGCCGTGGTACTCCACCGGGATTCCGCCCAACGGATAATCCTTGCGTTGCGGATGACCCACCCAGTCATCGGGCATCTCGATACGGGTGAGAGCCGGGTGACCGTCGAAGATGATGCCGAAGAAGTCGTAGGTTTCGCGCTCGTGCCAATCGGTACCGGGGTAGATCGCATAGACCGACGGGATGTGTGGATCCGAATCCGGTGCGGCGACTTCCACACGGATGCGGCGGTTGTGGGTGATCGACATCAGCGGGTACACCGCATGCAGTTCGCGGTCGGTGTCGTCGGGATAGTGCACCCCGCTCACTCCAAGGCACAGCTCGAACCGCAGCGCAGGGTCATCGCGCAGCACGCTGACCACCGCAGGCAGTTGGACGCGGTTGACCTCCAGGGTCAGTTCGTCGCGGAACACCACCACCCGCTCGATCGATACGGCGAACCGTTCCTCGCCAAGAACCTCGGCGAGTCGGTCGACGATTTCGTCGAAGTCGCCGCCGTAGGGCCGAGGGGATCCGCCGGGCAACGCAACGGGGCGCACCAGGCGCCCGTATCCGGAGGTGTCCCCGGTGCCTGCCGCGCCGAACATGCCCCGGCGTACCCCGATCACCTCGGGCGTGTCGCCGGTTCCGTGGGGGGCGTCGTCGGACGTGCTCACCGCAGCAATCCCTTGAGCTCGATGGTCGGCGTCACCGACAGCGCCGCCTGTTCGGCTTCCCGGACGGCCTCCTCGCGGTTCACCCCGAGTGGCATCTGCTGAATCTTGTCGTGCAGCTTGAGGATTGCGTGCAACAGCATCTCCGGGCGGGGCGGGCAGCCGGGCAGGTAGATGTCCACCGGCACCACGTGGTCGACGCCCTGGACGACGGCGTAGTTGTTGAACATGCCACCCGAGGAGGCGCACACGCCCATGGCCAGCACCCATTTCGGTTCGGCCATCTGGTCGTAGATCTGGCGCAGGACCGGTGCCATCTTCTGGCTGACCCGCCCCGCCACGATCATCAGATCGGCCTGCCGGGGGGTCGCGGAGAACCGCTCCATTCCGAACCTGGCGATGTCGAACCGGGGCCCGGCGGTCGACATCATCTCGATTGCGCAGCAGGCCAGCCCGAAGGTCGCGGGCCACAGTGACCCCTTGCGGACATATCCGGCCACGGTTTCCACGGTCGACAACAGGATGCCGCCCGGCAGGCGTTCTTCTAGTCCCAATTCAGGCCCCCTCGGCGCCAGACGTACGCGTATGCCACGAACACCGCGAGCATGAAGAGCAACATCTCGACCAGCGCGAACAGGCCGAGGTTGTCGAACGCCACCGCCCACGGATAGAGAAACACGATCTCGATGTCGAACACGATGAACAACATCGCCGTCAGGTAGTAGCGCATCGGCATGCGCTGGCCGGTGGCGCCCGCGGCGCCGGGTGGCATCGGCTCGATACCGCATTCGTACGCTTCGAGTTTGGACCGGTTGTAGCGCCGCGGTCCGATGACGAGTGCGATCCCCACCGACACCACCGCGAATGCGGCCGCGATCGCACCGAGAACCAGGATGGGTGTGTACAGGTTCATGCCGGGCGGTCGCTCCCCTCGGTGGGCTGTCGATGTGAGCTAACCCACAGCCTAGCGAGGATTGCGGCCCGCGCCACTCGTTTTGATTAGTATCGGTTACTATCGGGGCAGCGCGAGGCTGCGGCTAGAGCCGTGTCGTGAATATCAACGGCTACAGGGGAATTCATCCCCGAGCCCGTAGGGGTCATCGCGCAGGCGTGCGTAACAGCGATACCACCGCGTCACCGAGCCGGATCGGATCGATCGGGTGGGGGACAGCGGCTTCGGCCCGTGACCAGTTGGCCAGCCAGGCGTCGTCGGGCCGTCCGGTGAGCACCAGGATCGGCGGACAGTCGTCGATTTCGTCCTTGAGTTGCTTGGCGATCCCCATGCCGCCCACCGGGGTGGCCTCGCCGTCCAAGATGGCCAGATCAAACCCGCCGGCGTCCATCTGTTCGATCACGATCGCGGCGGTGGCGACCTCGAGATAGGCAAGCTCGGGCAAATCCGGATGTACCCGTCTGCCCAGCGCAAGCCGCACCTGCTCGCGGGTGCGGGCATTGTCGCTGTACACCAGAATACGCAGCGTCACGGGGTCGGGCATGGCGCCGATGCTACTGGGATAGTGGTCGGTCATGCCGATGACTCGGCGAATTCCATTGCGCCGCTTCAGACCCGGACGAACACCAGATCAGCGGACAGGTCGGTCTTCGGACCCACCATCCCCAGCATATTGCCAGAAACGCCGAAATCGCCCCGTTCGACGGTGCAGTGACCGGATACCTGCACGGCCCCGTCGTCGAGAACACGCACGCTGACCGGCAATTCGATGGCTCGGGAGACGCCCCGGACGGTCAGGGTGGTCTGCAGCAGGGCGGCGTCGTCCCCCGAGGGCTCAGCTTTGCTCGCCTCGACGGTGATGTCCGGATGATTGTCGACGTCGAAGAAGTCGGCCGACCGCAGATGCGCGTCCCGCTTGCCGATGCCCGTCTGCAGCGAAGTCGCGCGGATGCGCACGCTGCCGGTCACGCCGTCGGCCACTTTGCCGTCGCCGCTGAACTCGGTGAACGTGCCGGTGACCGTTGCCAGCCCCCACATCGTCTTGTTGCGGAAAGACAGCACCGACCGGTCGGCGGCCAGGTTCCAGGAGCCCGCGGTGCCGGTGAGGATGTTGTGCAGGGTGGTCATGGCGCCTCCATTGTGTCGGTTCAGCTGAGCAGCGGTTCGATGTCCTTGGGGTCGAAGTACTCGTCGATGCGGCTGATCAGGCCGTCGGCGCCGATCTTGATGACGATGCAGACCCGCAGTGCGATCGACGCACCGTTTCGGCCGGTGGCCCGCAGGATGTGTTGTTGGACGAACCCGCCATCGAACACCTGCCGGTCGAGTACCTGGTAGTGCCGCTCGGCGGTGGCGTTGATGAACCAGTCGATGACGCGAAGTGCCCGGCCGCGGTCGTTGTCCTTGAGATCCCCGGAGTGCCACACCGTGACGTCGTCTGCCCACAGCGCGGCGATGCCGTGGCTGTCGCTGCGTTCGATCGCGGTGAACAGCCGCTCGGCGACCTCTCCGATGACCTCAGCGTCCCCAAGGGACATCACATCGCCTTCCCGTGGTCGGGGTTGACCTGAACAGGTGTTGAGGTTGAACACTGGAATTCATGGATTCCACACCCGAGTTGTCCTTGTTCGACAAAGCCTACGAGTCTCACACCGCACCGTGGGTCATCGGTGAACCCCAACCGGCGATTGTCGCGCTGGAACGTGCCGGTCGGATCAGCGGTTCGGTGCTCGACGCGGGTTGCGGCACCGGTGAACACACCATCCTGTTGACCCGCCTCGGCTACGACGTGCTGGGCATCGACTTCGCGCCGAATGCGATCGAGCAGGCCCGTGCCAACGCCGCGGCCAAAGGGGTCGACGCGAACTTCGCCGTGGCCGACGCGATGAAGCTGGGCGACGGACCGCGCTACGACACGATCATCGACAGCGCGCTGTTCCACATCTTCGATGACGCCGACCGCCCCACCTACGTCGCGGGCCTGCACGCCGCGTGCCGGCCCGGCGGGGTGGTGCATGTGTTGGCGCTGTCGGATGCCGGCCGCGGTTTCGGCCCGGAAGTCAGCGAAGCCGTCGTCCGCGACGCATTCGCCGACGGCTGGGTGCTGGAGGCACTCGACACCACCACGTACCGGGGTGTCGTCGGACCGGCACAGACCGAGGAGATCGGCCTGCCTGCAGGCACCCACGTCGACGAGCCCGCCTGGCTGGCCCGGGCGCGCCGAACGTGAACGGCTACTACTGCTCGTCATAGCCAGGATGATTCGCCGCCACCCGACGGCGCACCAGAACACGCAGGCACGCCATGACGTCGTCGGCGCGACCGTCTAGCTCGCCTGCGCGGATCGCGGCCGCGAGCTGTGCTTCGGTATAGCACCCGAGTTCTGCCAGGGCTGCGGTGACGTCGGCATGGCCGTCGGCCAGCAGCTCGCGCTCGACCATCCGCAGGGCGTTGGCTGCCACGCGGGCGTGGAAGTTGACCGCACCACCGGTCGCCCCGCGCACGTCGGTGTCGAGGAACTCGGCGACGGCCGCGACCAGCTCGGCTGCGGTCGGCCGGCCGTACAGGTCGGTCACGATGCGCTCCCCTCGAGCAGGCTCAGCAGGTCCCATTCGGTTTCGCAGACCCGCCTGCCGATCGTGGCCAGTTCCACCGACCGGGTCTGCCCGCTCAGGTGCCGCTGCGCCTGGTAGCGGCAGATGATCCCCCATCGCAACGTCGCCAGTACCAACCACCAGCGCAGTGCGGCCCTGTCGACGGCGGCCCCGCCGGCATCCTCGTAGGCCCTCAGGAAGCTGTCGATGCTGCCGAGGCCGCCCGCCTCCATGCCGTGTGGCGCGCCGAACCGCCAGGCCCTGATGCAGAACCAGGCCAGGTCTTCATACACCTCGCCGAGGTGCACCAGCTCCCAGTCGAGCACCGCGGCCAGCTCGGACCCGTCGACGATGAGATTGCCCATCCGGAAGTCGCCGTGTACCAACCGACGTGGTGACGGATCGGGCCGGTGCGCTTCGAGCCACCGGAACGCCCACTCGAAGGTCGCTGTGGTGTCCATTTCGTCGAGCTGTCCGCGCCACTGGGTTGTCTGGTCCAGCTCGACGAGGCCGAGTTGGACCGGCGGCTGGGCGCGGTGAATCGCAGCCAGTGCCTGTGCGCACTGGGTCAGCAGGTTCGTCCGCCCCGCGTCGTCGAGCTGACGCTGGATGCGCCGCACGATGGTCTCCCCGGCGACGAAGTCACAGATCAGGAACGGGTTGTCGAGCGGCGCAACGGAATCATCGGCCACCAGGACGTGGGGGACCGGTGCCCCGGCCGCGGCCGCCGCCCGCTGTGCGCCCGCCTCCAATTCCATCCCGGCGTGCAGCTCATCGGGTGCCCCGGTGCGCAGGATCAGCTTTCGCGGGCCCTCGGCGGTGACCGCGACGAAGGACCACGTGGTGCGGCTCGCACCACCGGTCAGCTCGTGCAGATCTTCGACGGCGACCTCATGTCCGAGGACCGGGGCGAGCACGTCCGCGAGCCTCGCAGCGTCGGTCACTTCCTGGCCTTGCCGAACCCGAACAGCCGCTGCGCCACTCGGCGCATCTGGATCTCTTCGGCGCCCTCGGTGATGCGGTACCGGCGGTGATGGCGGTAGATGTGCTCGAACGGTTCGTGGCGGCTGTAACCGATACCGCCGTGCACCTGCATGGCGCGGTCCGCGGCCTCGCACACCAGGCGATTGGCGCGGTAGTTGGCCATCGACACCTTGTCGGACACTTCCATGTGGTGGTTACGGTCCAGTTCGGAGGCGGCGAACCGCACCAGCAGCCGGACCATCTGTGCCTCGGTCTGCAGTTCCACCAGCGGCCACTGCACGGCCTGGTTGACCGCCAGCGGCTTGCCGAACACCATGCGGTCATTGGCGTAGCCCACGGCCCGGTCGATGCAGTATTGCGCTGCCCCGAGGCTACTGGCCGCCTGACGGATCCGGTTCTCGTGCAGGAATGTCTGGCCTACCTCCAAGCCGCGATCGACTTCACCGAGCACCGCATCGGCAGGCACGCGCACGTCGGTCAATTCGACCTCACCGTGGTCCGTCGGCATGTTGAAGGTCCACCAGTAGAACGGAACGGTGAAGCCCGGGGTGTCGGTGGGTACCAGGAACGCGGTGATGCCGCGGGCCTGACCCGGCTCACCCGAGGTCCTGGCGAAGATCAGGTCGTGCGTGGCCCGGTGGACTCCGGTGTTCCACCGCTTGGTGCCGTTGATGATCCATCCCGAGTCGGCACTGTCGCCGTCTCGGACTGCCCTGGTTTCCAGCCAGGTGGCGTCTGAGCCGTGGGCCGGTTCGGTCAGCCCGAACGCCATCGACCGCTCACCGGTGAGCATCGCCTCGACCCAGTCCTTCTTCTGCGCCTCGGTGCCGAACCGGTCCATCATGATGACCTGAGGGAAGTTGCCGACGATCGACGACTCGTCCTGCAGGTCGTTGTGCAGTCCAAGGCCTTTGTGCGCCAGGTGCTCCCGGATGACAGCCATGTCCACATTGCTGCCGTCCCGCCCGCCGAACCGGGCGGGCAGACCGTACCGGAGCCAACCGGCGGCGTCGGCGCGGCGCCGCATCTCGTCGAGCAAATCCTCCCAGGCCCGCGCCGGAATGCCGCCGTTGTCCCAGTCGGTGCGGGCATACTCGCGCCGCTGGTCGAAGTACTGCATGTGTTCGCGTTCCAGCGGTTTGATCTCGGACTCGATGAACTCGTCCATCTCTGCGAGCAGGCCCGGAAGATGTTCTGGTAAAGCGAAGTCCACGGTGATGTCTCCTTCTGACTCAGAAGCCGTACAGGGTTTTCTTCCAGACCGTCGCCAGTGTCGCGATGGCGTCGGCGTCGCTGATCTCGATATCCAGGCCGGAGGTGCCGACGAACACCGTGGTGAAGTTCTCGAACAGCAGCGCGATCGCCGCTGCCACGTGCCGCGGTTGCAGGTCTTGCGCGTAGCCCTGCTCCTGTGCGCGGTGCACCGACGCCACGACGATGTCGATGCCGAATCGGCGGAACTCGTTCTGTACGTCAGCGAATCGCTGCTGGGTGGCGGCCAGTTGTGCGACCGCGATCATGATGCCGATGTTCTGCTTGAAGATGTTCCAGTACCCGGTGACCACCGAGGTGAAGAACTCGGTGTCCTCTGCGGACTCCGGCAGGTGCAGATTCAGTCCCGATGGTTCGACCACGTCGTGCAGGAAGGATTCGGCCAGTGCCGCGAGCAGGTCTTCCTTGTCGCCGAAGTACCGGTAGAACACCGCGGGGCTCTTGCCGGCTGCCGAGGTGATGTCGGCCAGCGTGGTGCCGTGGAAGCCACGCTCGGCGAAGAGTTTACGTGCGGCCAGCTCGATCGCCGATCGGGTCTGGCGGCCCTTGGAACCCAACTCGGCGGCAGTCATCGTGCGCTCAGCCCCGGATCCGGTCGCCCGAGCGCAACAGCGCGCTGGGTAGCTCGTGGCCCACCGCGAGTTGGGCGACGATGGCTGCATCGATGGTCCTGTCGAGGTCGACATCGACATCGACCTCGCTGTCGCGCAACAGGTATACGAGGTCCTCGGTGGCGATGTTGCCACTGGCCCCTGGCGCAAAGGGGCAGCCGCCCAACCCGCCCACCGAGGCGTCGAGCCTGCGTACGCCGGCCTGTACCGCGGCGTAGGCGCTGGCGAGTCCGGCGCCACGGGTGTTGTGGAAGTGCGCGCCCAGTGGAAGTCGGCCGGCGAGGGGGCGGACCTTCTCGATCAGTGTGGTCACCCGCCGTGGGGTGGCGGTGCCGATGGTATCGGCGATCGCGATCCGGTCGACGCCCGAACTCACCGCGGCCGAGACGATGTCGAGGACCCGCTGGGGATCGGTCGGACCGGCGAACGGGCAGTCCCATGCGGTGGCGACGATGACTTCCACCGAGGTGTCGTTGTCGTGCGCGATCGCCACGATTTCGGCGATCTGTGCGGTCGCCTCGGCCGAGGTCCTCGCGACGTTGGCTCTGCTGTGTGCATCCGACGCCGACACCACGTACTCGACCGACCGCAGTCCGGCCGCGATGGCGCGTTTGGCGCCATTGGGGCTGGCCACCAATGCGGAGAACTCCACATCGTGAGAGACCCGGTACCGGTCCAGATGTGTTGCCAACTCTGCGGCGTCGGCCAGCGCAGGCACCTTCGAGGGTGAGACGAACGCCGTCGCCTCCACTTCCCGCACCCCGGTCGCGACGACGGCCTCGAGGATTTCGAGCTTGGCCGACAACGGAATCGGGGCCTCGATCTGCAGGCCGTCGCGCAGGCACACCTCGCGAATGTCGACCTTGGTCGGCAGGCTCATGTCACAGCACCCCCTCGGTGCGCAGTGTCTCCAATTCGTCAGTGCTGTATCCGAGCAACCCGGTGTAGACCTCATCGTTGTGCTGGCCGGGCCGCGCCGACCCGCCGTTGCGGATGGTGCCCGGAGACTCCGACAGCACCGGAACGATCCCGGGGCCCTTGATGTTTCGCTCGATCCGGTCGTCCCAGTGGTCGGCGATCATGCCGCGGGCCCGCAGCTGGGGATCGTTGACAACCTCGGCGACTGTGTTGATCGGGCCGCTGATCACTCCGGCTTCCGACAGGGTGGAGATGATGTCGGCGGGTTGGTGTTGCGCTGCCCAATCACCGATGATCTTGTCCAACTCATCCTGATTGCGTCCGCGCGCAACGTGGTTGACGAACCGGTCGTCGGTGGCGAGTTCAGGACGCCCCATCGCTCCGCAGAGCCTCCGGAACACCGTGTCCTGATTGGCCGCGATCACCACCCAGCTGCCGTCGGCACTCTGATAGATGTTCGAGGGCGCGATGCCCTCGAGGCGCGTGCCTGACGGACCGCGCACCACCCCGCCGATGTCGTAGTCGGGAATGGTGGATTCCTGGATGGCCAGGCAACTTTCGGTCAGCGCGGTGTCGACGACCTGGCCTTCTCCGGTGATGCTGCGCCTGTACAGCGCGGCGAGCGCACCCTGTGCGGCGAACATGCCGGCCAGGCTGTCGCCCAGTGACAACGCCAGCCGCGGCGGGGGACCGCCGGGGAAGCCGTTCATATGCCGAAGCCCGCTGGATGCCTCGGCCACCGATGCATAGCCGGCTTTACCTGCGTCCGGCCCGGTCTGCCCGTATCCCGAGACGCGCACCAGGATGATGCCCTTGTTGCGTTCGTGCAGAACGTCGTAGCCCAGGTCCCATTTCTCCAGGGTGCCCGGCCGGAAGTTCTCTACGATCACATCGGAGCGCTCCACCAGTTGCAGGAAGATTTCCCGTCCGCGTGCGGTACGCAGATCCAGGGTGGCGGCCCTCTTGTTGCGGGCATGTACGGTCCAGAAGAAGTGGTGGCCGTCGAGTTCGGCCTGCCCCCAGGTGCGCAGCGGGTCGGGGGAGCCGGGGAGCTCGATCTTGATCACCTCGGCGCCCATATCGCCGAGTAGCCGCCCGGCGAAGGGTCCGGAGATCAGGGTGCCGAGTTCGAGCACCCTGACGCCGTCCAGAGCCCCGGTCATACCGGCTGCGCCAATCCGCGGTCACTGCGCTCCTGCCCGCCGAATCCGTGCCGGTGCAGCCAATCCGTGCAGACCCCGACCGCCTGGCGCAGTGTGCCGCGTTGATCCGGGCCGGAGTAGTAGTGGTTGGCACCGGGTATCTCGTACATCTCCTTGTCCGGATGCCCGATCGCCTCGTAGAGGCGCCGGGTGTGGCTCGGAGTGCAGGCGTCGTCGGCGAGGTTTCCGATGACCAGCGCGGGCACCGCGATGTCGGGGCCGGCCTTGACCGCGTCGCCGTTGGCGTCGTCGTAGCTCCACTGCGACAACCAGCTGCGCAGGGTGCAGAACCGGGCCAGACCCACCGCGGAGTTGTTCACCACTGCAGGATCGCCCAGATAGCAGGTCCCCGGGGTGCGTTCGTTGGGATCCACGGTCGGGTCAAGCCAGCGCGGGTCGGCCATGGTGCCGTGCACGACGAACGCGTATTCGTCATCGGGACGGCCCGCCGCCTTGAGTTCGGCAAGTTTTTCCTTGACCCACGCCGTGATCCGGCGGTTACGGGCGATCTGCGCCTGGTGATAGCGGTCAAGGAACTCGGGGGTGTACGGCGGCTGGTTCGGGTTGTCGCGGTTGTACAGATCAAGCTCCGGATCCCGCTTGGTCGGGTCGGTCTCGTCGATAATGGAGGCGTCCATCCACTCGGTCATGGTGCCGTGGCGGCTGATGTGGGCGGCGAGCAGCATGATCCCGTCGGCCGGGATGAGCCCCAGCGTGGTCAGGTCAGGGCCGTCGCCGGACGGGCTGGCGGTCACGGTCGGGTGCTGCGCCTGCTGCTGGTAGAACACCGACAGGGATCCGCCGCCGCTCCAGCCGGCCAGCACCACCTTGGAATAGCCGAGCCGGTTCTTGGCGTCCTTGATGCATTCGCCGAGATCCTCGACCACCTTCTCCATCAGCAGCGCCGAGTCGGTGCCCCGGAACCGGCTGTTGCAGTAGATGACATGGTGGCCGGCGCGGGCCAGCGCGTTGATCATCGGCAGATAGGCACCGCCGCCGATGGGGTGCATGAACACCAGCACGGTATCCGAGGGCCTGTCTTTCGGCTTGAGCTGGTAACTTTCCAGCACCACCAGTTCGGCGACGCCGCCGTACACGTCCCGCACGGACGAGTTGTTCTGGTAGGCAACCAGATACGGAATCCGGTCGTATTCATACTTGACGGGCGCCTCGGTCGTCGTCATCAGTGCTGCCCCAGATCGTTGGCGAGAATTTCAGCGGACGGGATGAGTCGGCGTCTGGTGTCGATCGCGATCACCGACCAGTCGACCCGGTCATAGTCGTCGAATTTCCGGCGGGCCCGTTCCCGGGCCTTCTCCGGTGCGCCGTGGTGAACCCCTTGCGGGGCATGGGAAACCAGTCCCGGCGGCATCGGAATGCCGTACAGCGAGCCGGCGTGGAAGAAGGCGATCTCGTCGTAGTCGACGTTGCGGTGATACCACGGCGTGCGCTCGGTGCCGGGCACGCTCTCGGCGGGCTTGGGCAGGAAGTTCATCACGTATACCCCGGTCGCCTGCATGAACAGGTGCACCGTCGGCGGCAGGTGCACGCTGTCGGAGGTGATGACGGTGTAGTCCTCGATATTGAAGGTGAACGGGAAGTTGTCGCCGCGCCAGCCTTCCACATCGAGCGGATGATGTTGGTAGAACAGAGATGTCGGTCCGCCGTCGTGGATGAGCCGGACTTCGTATTCGTCTCTGCCGTCATCGTCGATGGGCGCCGGCTCCGGAATCACGGTCTGCGCCGGATCGAACGGGAAGTGGCGGCCCAGGGTGCCTGCCGGGGGCACGCGGAACTCGTCGGTGGCCTGGATCATCAGCAGGGTGGTCTCGGCGGTGGGGATCTGGCGCCAGGTGCAGGCCTTGGGGAGGTAGATCCAGTCACCTTCGCGGTAGTCCAGCGGGCCGAACTCGGTTTCCAGCCGGCCCGACCCTTTGTGGACGAAGGACAGTAGGTCTCCGTCGACGTAGCGCACGAAGAACGGCATCTCCTCGGCGCGACGGCTCAACAGCACCAGGCAGTCGGCGTTGGAGAACATCAGCAGTGGGCCGCCGTCGGAGTCCGTGGCGTCACCGGGCTTGAGTTCCGAGGACAGCACATCGGTCGGGCGCAGCGGGCCGACGGTGCGGTAGGCCGTCGGATCGTTGCGCCGGTACATGTTCGCGGTCCGCCCGACGAAGCCGCCCCGGCCCAGCTCGTCGTCTTTGAGGCCGTCGAGATCGGCGTGCACGCGCTTGGGCGTCTTGCCTTTTCGCAAGTGGACGAAGGATTCCATGGTGTTGCTCCGGTGGGCGTCGACGAGGCTGCGGACAGGGATCGTGCCAAAAACTGAAACTGACGTTACTTTTATTTCAGTGTCGGGGCAAGGGCCGGTTACAGCAGGCCCGCGGCACGGAACATGCGGTCGTAGATCTCGCGGATCACGGGCTCTTTGCGGGCGTTGTAATCCATCACGTGCCCGCCACCGGGCACGGCCGACCGCTTGGCCTGCTCGTACCGGATCCGGTCCTGCGGGTGGGTGCGCAGCCAGTCCCGGAACATCTGGTGTCGGACGGTTTCCGGGCAATCCGGGCCGAACACGTGCAGATTCACCTGTGGTTGGTCGAGTCGCAGGCAGCGATGCTCATGCCAGTCGGGTTCGCGGACGGTCAGCCGGTAACCGATCCGCGTCAGCGACGGAAGATATGCATCTTCGTCGGCGGGGTCGGCGACCGTGAGATCGACATCGATCACGTCCTTGGCTGCCAAGCCCGCAACCGCGGTGGAGCCGACATGCTGCAGCTCAAGCACCCGCTCGCCGAGAGCCGCGCGAATATCGGCCGCCACCACCAGATAGCGCTGCGGCCACTGGGGGTTGTAGGGCACGATCTCGACAGGTCTGGGCGGGGGAGGCCCGTCGACCCACGGGTTTGTGGACGGATCAGGTTCGTGGTGGCGCGTGATTTCCTCCGGGGTCGGCACTGTCTCGACGGTAGCCCCGATGCTCACACCATGGCGATAGGCGAGACCCGCATGCCGATCGACAACGCCCCGGCAAGTTCACGGCTGGTGTCGTAGTCGAAGATCACATGCCCGGAGAGCACGTCGACGTCGCGCTTGATGCGCTGCAGTGGATTGTCGAGGAAGTGCGCACTGGCGCCCGACGAGCTCAGCAGTAGCGCGATGACCGCCTGCGACTCGTGGACGATGTGCGCGGCCGCCAGTCGGGCCTGACCGCGGAGGTCGCGGGACACCGGGTCCCCGGTGCCGAGTACGTGCTCGATCTCGCCGACGGTGTCGTCGAGCAGGCCGCGCAACGCGCGCAGTCGGACCTGGGCCTCTCCGAGGTGGGCCTGGGCGGCAGGCTTGTCCTGCTGTTTGACCCCTTCGTAGGCGATCACCCGCTCGCCGAGTCGCTCGGCGTAGATCTGGGCGGCACGCTCGGCGCCGCCCAGCGCGGGCATCGCGGCCAGCAGGGCCAGTGCGGGAACCATCGGCCAGCGGTACGTCGTCGCACTGTGCACTTTCGTGCCGGGCGCCGTTCCCGAGTAGATGTCGAGCACCCGCACCAGCCGATGTTCGGGCACGAATGCGTCGGTGATGACGACGTCGTTGGAACCGGTGGCTCGCATTCCGTCGGTGTGCCAGACGTCCTCGACTCTGATCTCGGTCGCGGGCAAGAGGGCCAGCGCGGGGTAGATCGCCTCGTCAGGTCCGCACAATGCACCCACCATGATCCAGTTGGCGTCCATCACGCCGGTGGCCCAGGACCACCGGCCGCTCACGCGCACACCGCCTTCGGCGGGTAGGCCGCGGCCTGTCGGGGCCAGCGGTGCGGGCGCCAAAAAGGGTCGCGTCGCGTAGCCCTCGGCCTGCGCCTGCTCGTCGAAGAGCGCGAGCATCCAGTTGTGCAGTGCGTAGAAGCCGATCGTCCACGCACTCGACGCGCACGCGTGCGCCATCCGGCGGACCGGATCCAGGAGTGCCGGGAAATCCGCCTGTTGGCCGCCGTAGCGGACCGGGACGAGCAGGTCGGTGAACCGGGACTCGGCGAGGTCGGCGAGTGTCTCGGCCGGGAGCCGTCGCGCGTCCTCGGCTTCGCGGGCACGTTCAGCCAGTCGGGCGATGAATTCGCTGGTGATGCCCGATTCCACGGTGGTGGGTGACGTCATGACCGGAAATTACCATACTTTTAAGTATGGCTATGCGCGTGTCGCGCTGCATAAGTGTTCGGCGACGATCCGGTAACCCTCAGGACACCGGTTGTGAACAGATAGATGTCAGTTGGTGTGGTGCAGTCGTGTCGAGCTGTCATCATTTCGATATCTCTGCAGGTAGATGGCCATGCGGCGAGAAAGATGCAAAGTCGAGTCGCCTGCAGTTTTCGCAGGAAGTGCTGGTGGGGACCGCGTCGCGGTTTTCTCTCATTGCAGCCTCATGATTTACTCAAGGCGCACAACTGAATTCTCTCGGTCCGCACTTCTGAAGCACCGGGCTCAGTAAGAGCGGGCGCGACAACGTGGCGAAACTATCGCCACGATGCCGCTGGGTGATCCTTGATCGCGCAGTACTGGGCGTAATAAACCGGAAGACGGATGGATTCGCAGTATGACCTTCATTGACAAGATTCGTGGCCATTGGGCCCGCCGGATGACGGTGGCGGCCATGGCAGCCCTGCTGCTGCCTGGCTTGATCGGCGTTGTCGGCGGATCGGCGACCGCGGGAGCCTTCTCCCGCCCAGGTCTGCCGGTCGAGTACCTGATGGTCCCCTCGCCGTCGATGGGCCACGACATCAAGATTCAGTTCCAGAGCGGTGGGCCGGGTTCGCACGCGGTGTACCTGCTCGACGGCCTGCGCGCCCAGGATGACTTCAACGGTTGGGACATCAACACCAACGCGTTCGAGATGTTCCTCGACAGCGGCCTGTCGGTGGTCATGCCGGTCGGCGGTCAGTCCAGCTTCTACAGCGACTGGTACAACCAGGCGTGCGGTAAGGCGGGCTGCACCACGTACAAGTGGGAGACCTTCCTGACCCAGGAGCTGCCGCAGTGGCTGCAAGCCAACCGCGACGTCGCATCGACCGGCAACGCCGCGATCGGTCTGTCGATGGCCGGCTCGGCCTCAATGATCCTGGCGGCCTACCACCCCGAGCAGTTCATCTACGCGGGCTCGATGTCGGGCTTCCTGAACCCCTCCGAGGGCTGGTGGCCGTTCCTGATCAACATCTCGATGGGTGATGCCGGCGGCTTCAAGGCGAACGACATGTGGGGTCCGACCGAGGATCCGAACAGCGCCTGGAAGCGAAACGACCCGATGGTGCAGATTCCCACGCTTGTCAAAAACAACACGCGGCTCTGGGTCTACTGCGGTAACGGACAGCCCAATGAGCTGGGCGGCGGCGATCTGCCCGCCACCTTCCTGGAGGGCCTGACCATTCGCACCAACGAGACGTTCCGCGACAACTACATCGCCGCGGGCGGCAACAACGCTGTGTTCAACTTCCCGGACAACGGCACGCACAACTGGGCTTACTGGGCCCGGGAACTGCAGGCCATGGTTCCCGACCTGCAGCGGGTGCTGGGCTAACCACCCCTCGCCAGCAGACGCAAAACTGCCCCAAATCTTCGGATTTGGGGCAGTTTTGCGTCTGCTGGCGGGCTCAGAAACCGCCGGCGACCCGCACTACGGCCCGCCCGGAGTAGCGTCCGGCACGCACCTCGTCGATGACGCCGAGCACATCCTTGACGTCGACTTCGTGGGTCATCTCGCCCAGGTGCGGCGGTTTCAGCGGGCCACCGAGTTGCTCCCACAGCGCGCGGCGATGACGGATCGGCATGAGCACCGAGTCGATGCCCAGCAGTGCCGCGCCGCGCAGGATGAACGGCATCACGGTCGTGTTCAGCGCGGCCCCGCCGGTGAGTCCGCTGGCCGCCACTGCGCCGCCATACCGCAGCGTGCTGAGCACATCGGCCAGCGTCGCACCGCCGACGCAGTCCACCGCGCCCGCCCACCGGGCCCGGGCCAACGCCCTGGGCTTTGCGTCGGGGTCGGCAGGTAGCCGGCCGATGACCTCTGCGGCGCCCAGTGTCTTCAGCCACTCGGACTGGTCGGCCTTGCCCGTCGAGGCCACCACCTGATATCCCGCGGCGGCCAGGAGATCGACGCTCACCGAGCCGACCCCACCGGTTGCCCCCGTCACCACGATGGGACCGTCGTCCGGGGTGATGCCGCGGTCGGTGAGTGCCCGCACGCTCAGCGCGGCGGTGAAACCAGCGGTGCCGATCGCTGCGCCCTCGCGCGGGGTCAGCGGGCCCAAGGCCACGACCTCGTCGGCAGGCACCCGGGCGTACTCGGCGTAGCCGCCGTGGTGACCCGTGCCGATCTGGTAGCCGTGGGCCAGCACAAGATCGCCGGGTGCGAAGTCGTCGGACTCCGATGCCACCACTTCGCCGGTCAGGTCGATGCCCGGGACGATCGGGTAGTCACCCACCACGCCACCCTTGGGGGTCAGCGCAAGTGCGTCCTTGAAGTTGACGCTGGAGTAGTGCACACGGATGGTGACCTCACCCGGCGGAAGCGCGGATTTCTCGAGCGTCTCGACCGCCGCGTGGATGCGGTCACCGTCTTGCCGCGCCATGAGCGCCTGAAACGTGTCCATGGGCTCACCCTAGTTGGCCGAGCAGACGTGAAAGTCCCCGAAAACCGGTGTTTTCGGGGACCTCCGCGTCTGCTCGCGCAGAAGGGTTTACTTCAGCTCGGACGAGGACAGGCCCAGCAACCGGCGGGCCACCACCAACTGCTGAATCTGCTGGGTGCCTTCGAAGATGTCGAGGATCTTGGAATCGCGGGCCCACTTCTCCAGCAGCGTCTGCTCCGAATAGCCTGTGGTGCCTGCCATTTCGACGGCCTTCAGGGTGATGTCGCTGGCCACCCTGGCGGCCTTGGCCTTGCCCATCGAGGCTTCCTTGGAGTTGGGAATGCTGTTGTCGGCCTGCCACGCCGAACGCACGGTCAGCAGGTAGCCGGCTTCCCAGTCGGCCTCCATCCGCAGAAACTCCGCGGCCGCGGCGCTCTGCGCATGCGCGGGCTTGTCGTAGGAGATCTCGACGCCCGCGTCGGTGAGGATGGCGCGCAGATCTTCCAGGGCGGCGCGGGCGATTCCGACGGCCATCGCCGCGACGATGGGGCGGGTGTTGTCGAAGGTCTCCATGACCCCGGCGAAGCCTTTGTCCACGTGGACTTCCGGATCACCCAGCAGGTTGTCCTTGGGGATGCGGGCGTTGTCGAAGCGGATCACCGCGGTGTCGGAGGCCTTGATGCCGAGCTTGTGCTCGAGGCGTTCCACGGTGACGCCGGGATGCTCGCGCGGCACGATGAACGACTTGATCGCCGCGCGGCCCAGCGACTTGTCGAGCGTCGCCCACACCACGATGTGGGTGGCGCGCGAACCTGCGGTGACGAAGATCTTCTCGCCATTGATCACGTACTCGTCACCGTCGAGCACGGCAGTGGTGGACACGGCGGCCGAATCGGAGCCGAAGCCGGGTTCGGTGATGGCCATGGCGGCCCACACGTCCTTGCCCAGTTTTTCGAGCTGCTCGGGGGTAGCCACCGACGAGATCGCCGCGTTGCCCAGGCCCTGACGTGGCACCGACAGCAGCAGGGCGACATCGCCCCAGCTGATCTCCACCGCGTTGAGCAGGGCGGACATGTTGGCGCCGTTGACGGTCACCTTGCCGCCCTGGCCGTTGGCGTCGTCGCGGAACGCCTCGGCGCCGGCGAACGAGATCGTCTTGGCTCCCGAGATGCCTTCGAAGAGGCTGGCCAGCGTGTCCAACTCGACGGGGTAGGCGTGCTCGGCGAGGTCGTACTTGCGCGAGATCGGGCGAAGCATCTCGGCAGCGCCCTGATGGCCCTTCTCGATGACCGCCGCAAGTTTGCGGGGCATTTCCAGATTGATTGCCATGATTAATCTTTCGAGTCGGAAGGTTAGAGAACGACGACGCCCTCGGCGACACCGATTGCCCGCAGATCGCGGTACCAGCGCTCGACCGGGTGTTCCTTGGTGTAACCGTGACCGCCCAGCAACTGGACGCCGTCCAGGCCGATCTGCATGCCCTTGTCGGTGCCGAGTTTGCGGGCCAGCGCGGCCTCGCGGGCGAACGGCAGCCCCTGCTCGGCACGGGCGGCCCCGCGCCAGGTGATCAGCCGCAGGCCGTCCAGTTCGATCGCGATGTTGGCGCACATGAACGCCACCGACTGGCGGTGGGCGATCGGCTCACCGAACGCCTCGCGCTCCTTGATGTAGGGGACGACGTAGTCGAGTACCGCGTGCGAGGTCCCGACGGCCAGCGCGGCCCAGCCGAGCCGGGACAACGCGATCGCCTCCGAATAATCCTGATCCGTCGCGCCGTCCTCGCCGAGCCGGTTGCCCAGCGGCACCGTCACGTTGTCGAGTTCGACGCGGCCGAGGGCGGCCGCGCGAATCCCCATGCTGGGATCGGCGGTGACCGTCAGCCCCTGGGACGACGCCTCGACGATGAACAGCGCAGGCTTGCCGTCCAGTTGCGCCGCAACGATGAACAGTTCGGCCTCGGCGGCGGCCGGAACCAGCGACTTGACGCCGGACAAGCGGTAACCGCTCGGGGTGCGCACCGCGGTGGTCTTCAGCGCGGTGGGGTCGAACAGCGCGTGCGGTTCGGCGATCGCCACGCATGCCTGGGGGACGTTCTCGCCGGCGAACTCTTTGAGATAGGTGGCTTGCTGGTCTGCGCTGCCCCAGTGGGTCAGCGCAGAGGCGACGCCGCCGGGAGCCAGGATCGGCAGCGCCAGCCCCATGTCGCCGTAGGCCAGTGCCTCGGCGACCAGCGCGGTGGTGACCGTGCTGCGGTGTTCGGCGATGCCGTCGAAGTCCTCGGGCACATTGACTGCGGTGATGCCCAGCTCAGCGGCCTTGGCGATCAGGTCGGCCGGGTAGGCGGCTGCGTCGTCGGCATCGTATGCGGCGGGCCGCAGGATCTCTTCGGCGAACTCGTCGACCGTCTCGAGAATCAGCTTCTGGTCGTCGGTGGGCGTCAGATCGAAGTAGTCGGCGCCGCTGGCGGGCAGCCGGGTGGGCGCCTTGCCCAGGCCCTGGATCCGTTTGAACTGGCGGGTGGACGCGCCTGCCGCCGAAAATACCTGTTTCACACCGTATTTCAGGCCGCGGTTGAGCGGGTCACGCAGACCGTAGCGATCCAGGAACTCCTGGCCGACGATGGGAGTGATCAGCGCCAACCCGATGTCGGTCGCTGTCCTCTTGTGTTTGTGCAGGCCCACGGCACTTTGCTGGCCGGAGCGTGCGGGACGTAGTGCAGAGCCGTTCTTGGACGGCAGGGTGTTGGTCATGTCAGTGCCTCTGTTGGTCGTGGCGACGCCATTGACCATATCTTACTCCAGAGTAAGGTTGCGCGGCTGTTACCAACTTCACACGCCGGGGTGACGCCGACTCAGCGTGCGGAAAGCCTGCTGAGCACCGCGTCGTGGAGCAGTCCGTTGCTCGCCAGCGCACTGCCGCCGTGGGGCCCGTCGGCACCATCGATGCTGGTGAACGCCCCGCCTGCCTCACGGATCAGGATGTCCAGCGGGGCGATGTCCCACAGCTTCACCTCGGGTTCGCAGGCGATGTCCACCGCGCCCTCGGCGACCATGCAGTACGACCAGAAATCTCCGTAGGCGCGCACCCGCCACACTTCGTCGGTCAGCGCGAGGAACCGGTCCCGGCGGTCCTCCCAACCGGTGGTCAGGTCCGAATAGGACAGGCTCGCCGCCGTGAGTTCGCTGACCCCCGACACCGATAGTTTGCGGGTCGCCCCGCCGAACGAGCCGAACGCGCCCTGGCCCGCTCCGGCCCACCAACGGCGCGCCAACGCCGGGGCGCTGACGACGCCGACGACCGGCACCTCGTCCTCAAGTAGCGCGATCAACGTGCACCACACGGGGACACCACGGACGAAGTTCTTCGTCCCATCGATCGGATCGAGCACCCACTGCCTGCCGGTGGACGCGGTGGTGCCGCCGAATTCCTCGCCGAACACCGTGTCATCGGGCCTTGCCGCGGCCAACGCCGCACGAAGGGCCTCCTCGGCCCCGCGGTCGGCGTCGGTGACCGGGGTCAGGTCGGGTTTGGTCTCGACACGCAGATCCATGGCTCCGAACCGGTCCATCGTCAGCTTGTCGGCCTGGTCGGCCAGCGCCAGTGCCAATGTCATGTCATCTGCGACGGTGTTCATGGCAGCAGTCCTACCATGGCCGGGTGTGGGAATTCGGCATCATCTTGCTGCTCGTCGGTGCGCTCGTGTTGCTACTGGCGCCGCGGATCATGCGAAAACGTGGCATCCGCGGCGACATGGCGCAAGGCACCCTGCTGATCACCGGCGTGAGTCCACGCCCGGACGTCCCGGGGGAGCAGTTCGTCACCATCACCGGTGTCATCAACGGGCCGACGGTCAACGAGCATGTGGTGTATCAGCGCATGGCGGTCGATGTCGGCCAGTGGCCGTCGATGGGGCAACTGGTGGATGTCGTCTACTCACCGAAGAACCCGGACAACTGGGCCTTCGCTGCGCAGCAGCCGCCTCCTGGTCCCCCCGCCTGATCACCGGAACTGCATTCCCGGTCGTCAGATCGCCCGGTAAGCAACCCTGGCGTCAGTCTCGGCGCCAAGAAGACTCAGCCGTGGGCAATTCGCAGGAGCTCGGCAACTTTGGCCAGCTTGACCCGTGGCCTGCCCGCAGACTCGCCGGCTGCACGCTCATGTGAATCGATCAGCTGCCAATGGTCGTTGGTGACCAGGTCGGGCTGACGTTTCTCCAGCCAGGCGGTGAGCTCGGCGGCATGGTCTGCGCCGAAATCGCCGAGGTCGGCGCCGCCGAGGTCGTCGAGCAGCGTGGTGACCGTGTCCGCTGAATCCTTCTTGTTGCTGCCGATGACGCCCGACGGGCCACGCTTGATCCAGCCGACCACGTATTCGTTACGGCTGCCGTTGATACGGCCGTCGGTGTGCGGAATGGTGCCCGACCCCTCGTCGAAGGGCAGTCCGGGTGTCGGCACGCCGCGATATCCCACCGCGCGGACCACCAGTTGTGCGGGCAGCTCTTCGCGGTCGCCGGTGTCCTTGGCGACGACACGTCCGTCGGCGTTCCGGACAAGCTCGTTGCGGCCCAGCACGATCGAGGAGACGTGCCCGTCGCCACGCAACTCGATGGGGGAGGTGCCGAAACGGAACACGATGCGGCGCTTGGCCTCACGCGGCTCCTGCGCGGCGTACTTGCGCAGCACCTTGATGTTCTGCTTGACGGTCTTGCCCGCTGCTTCCAGATCTTCGTCGGTGATACCGGCGAAATCCGCGGGATCCAGGATGATCTCGACGTCGCGCAGCGCTTCGAGATCGCCGAGCTCGCGCAGCTCCAGCGTGGTGAAGGTGGCCTGCAGCGGTCCGCGCCTGCCGATGACGACAACCTCTTCGACCCCACGGGTGTCCAGCGAGGACAACGCGTGATCGGCGATGTCGGTGTTGGCCAACGCGCGGGGATCGCTGACCAGGATGCGTGCCACGTCCAACGCGACGTTGCCGTTGCCGACCACGACTGCGCGGCCACCGGAAAGGTTCGGGGCGATCTCGCCGAAATGCGGGTGCGCGTTGTACCACCCGACGAAGTCGACGGCCGCGACGCTGCCGGGCAGGTCCTCGCCGGGGATGTTCAGAGCGCGGTCGGACTGTGCTCCGACGGCGTAGATCACCGCGTCGTAGCGTTCGGACAACTCTGCCGCCTGAACGTGCGTGCCGACTGCGACGTTGCCGAAGAACCGGAAACGGGGATCGGCAGCGGTCTTTTCGAACTGCGCGCTGATCGACTTGATCTTGGGATGGTCGGGCGCCACCCCCGACCGCACCAAACCCCACGGGGTCGGCAACATCTCGATCATGTCGACACGCACATCGGGGTGGGCATCGGTTTCGGATGAATCGGCAAATTTGAGCAATGACGACGCAGCAAAGAATCCCGACGGACCTGAGCCGACAATCGCCACGTGATATGGGCGCATACATTGAGCTTTCTGATAACCAGTCACTCTCCCGGCCACGCGCAAGGGGCTGTCGCGACGCAACCGGGTTGGGTACACCCCGATGCTAAACGCGGATTCGCCGTGCTGCCGCCGGTCGGGGAGATCTGACACGCCGGTACCCTGAACAGTCGTGGATCCAGACCGTCAAGCAGATATCGCCGCACTCGACACCACCCTGACAACTGTGGAGCGGGTGCTCGACGTCGATGGTTTGCGCGACCGTATCGCCAAGCTCGAGGCCGAGGCGTCCGACCCGACCCTGTGGGACGACCAGTCGCGCGGGCAGAAAGTCACCAGCGAGTTGTCCTACGCCCAGGGTGAGCTGCGCCGCGTGCAGGACTTGCGGCAGCGCGTCGAGGATCTGCCGGTGCTCTACGAGCTTGCCGCCGAAGAAGACGCCGAGGGCGGCGAGGCGATCGGCGAGGCGGATGCCGAGCTCAAGAAGCTGCGCGAAGACATCGAGGCGATGGAGGTGCGCACGCTGCTTTCGGGCGAGTACGACGAGCGCGAAGCCGTCGTCACCATCCGGTCCGGGGCGGGCGGTGTGGACGCCGCCGACTGGGCCGAGATGCTGATGCGGATGTACGTCCGCTGGGCCGAGCAGCACAATTACCCCGTCGAGGTGTTCGATACGTCCTATGCCGAAGAGGCGGGCATCAAGAGCGCGACGTTCGCGGTGCACGCGCCGTTCGCCTACGGCACGCTGTCGGTGGAGCAGGGCACCCACCGGCTGGTGCGGATCAGTCCCTTCGACAACCAGAGCCGGCGCCAGACCTCCTTCGCCGATGTCGAGGTGCTGCCGGTGGTCGACACCACCGACCACATCGAGATTCCCGAGAACGACGTGCGTGTCGATGTGTACCGGTCCAGCGGTCCAGGCGGCCAGTCGGTCAACACCACCGATTCCGCCGTCCGGCTCACCCATATACCCACCGGTATCGTGGTGACTTGTCAGAACGAGAAGTCACAGTTGCAGAACAAGGTTTCGGCCATGCGTGTGCTCCAGGCAAAGTTGCTGGAGCGCAAGCGGTTAGAAGAACGCGCTGAGATGGATGCGCTCAAAGGCGATGGCGGCAGTTCCTGGGGAACTCAGATGCGGTCCTATGTTCTGCAGCCCTACCAGATGGTGAAGGACTTGCGCACCGAGTACGAGGTCGGCAATCCGTCGGCCGTGCTGGACGGAGATCTCGACGGGTTCCTGGAAGCTGGAATCAGATGGCGCAACCGAAAAGATGACGACTAATACCGTGACAGCAACTGTGCTGGCTTTCCCGATGGCCGAACGCTGGCACGATTTCTGGCACGGCGAGTTCGGGGTATGGATCCTGACCAAAGGGATTCACATTGCGTTGTTGTTGATCGGCGGATTGTTGGCCGCGCGCTTCATCAATTGGGCAGCGCGGCGGGTCGTGCGGCGCATCGACATCGAATATGAGGAAAGCGATCAGCTGGTGCGCTCGGAGAGCGCCAAGCACCGGCAGGCGGTCGCGTCGGTCATTTCGTGGGTATCGGTGGCGATGCTGGCCGTCATCGTGCTGGTCCAGGTCATCAACGAGTTGGCGGTGCCGATCGCCTCGCTGGTCGCCCCGGCCGCCGTCATCGGTGGCGCGTTGGGCTTTGGTGCGCAACGTGTCGTGCAGGATCTGTTGGCGGGTTTCTTCATCATCACCGAAAAGCAGTACGGCTTCGGCGACCTGGTCAGGCTGACCATCGTCAGCGGCGGCGAGGCCGAGGGCACCGTCGAGGATGTCACGCTGCGGATCACCAAGCTGCGGTCGTCCGAGGGCGAGATGTACACCGTTCCCAACGGCCAGATCGCCAAGGCGCTGAACCTGTCCAAGGACTGGGCGCGCGCAGTGGTGGACATTCCGGTGCCGGTGGGCGCCGACCTCAACCTGGTCAACGACGTGTTGGACGAGGTGGCCGAGAAGGCCGCCGAGGACCCCCAGCTGTCCAAGCTGGTGCTGGACAAACCGCAGCTCATGGGTGTGGAGAGCATCGGCGTCGACACCGTGAACCTGCGGATGGTCGCCCGCACGCTGCCAGGCAAACAGTTCGAGGTGGGCCGTCGGTTGCGGGTGCGGGTGGTGCGGGCCCTGCGTCGTGCGGGGATCGTGACGGCTTCCGAGGCGTCGGTCGCCGCGGTCGGTGACATCGCCCATCCCGCCGCCGCTGCCGAAGCGCAGCGGGCCGCTGCGCAGGGCTCCGCCGAGGAGCCCGAGAAATGAAAATCGACCTGACCGTCGTCAAGGACGTTGCCGGGCGCCTCTGGCGGAGCCGCTTGGGCACCGTCCGGACGTCCACGGTGGTGCTGATCATCGCCTTCGTAGCGTTGTTCTGGGTTCAGCAGACCTATGCGCCCGAGCGCACCGAAACCCGCCCGCCTGGCCAGCAGGTGGTCCCCCCGGGTTTCGTGCCCGATCCCGAATTCACCTGGGTGCCGCGGACCAACGTCCGCCCGCGGACCACCACGGAGACCACCACCCCGACCACGACGACGGAGACCACCACGACGACGAGCCCGACAGAGACGACGAGCCCGACGGAGACCAGCACGACAGATACGACGAACCCGACAGAGACACCCGTACCCGGTCCGCAGACCACGGTGATCGATCCGGACGGTCCCGGTCTCCTGCCGGCCGTGACCTTTCCTGTGCCTCCCGGAGCGGCGCCGCCGCTGCCCGCAGAGCAGCCCCAACCCGGAGCGGAGCCCGTGGCACCGACGTTGCCGCGATAGCGTGACCCGGCCTTTGCGTTCGCACCGCTACACTGGCGTGCCGTGATGATCACCCTCGACCACGTGACGAAGCATTACAAGTCTTCGGCGCGCCCAGCACTCGACGATGTCTCGTTGAAGATCGACAAGGGTGAGTTCGTCTTCCTGATCGGGCCGTCGGGCTCGGGCAAGTCCACGTTCATGCGGCTGCTGCTGGCCGCCGAGACGCCCACTGCCGGCGATATTCGCGTCTCGAAGTTCCACGTGAACAAGCTGCGGGACCGCAATATCCCGAGCCTGCGGCAGGTCATCGGCTGCGTGTTCCAGGATTTTCGCCTGCTGCAGCAGAAGACCGTGTTCGAGAACGTGGCCTTCGCACTGGAGGTCATCGGCAAGCGCGGCGACGTGATCACCCGGGTCGTGCCCGATGTCCTGGAGATGGTCGGCCTGTCGGGGAAGGCCAACCGGCTGCCCAGCGAACTCTCCGGCGGCGAGCAGCAACGTGTGGCCATCGCCCGCGCGTTCGTCAACCGCCCGCTGGTGCTGATCGCCGACGAACCGACCGGAAACCTCGATCCGGAGACCAGCAAGGACATCATGGATCTGCTCGAACGGATCAACCGCACCGGAACGACGGTGCTGATGGCCACCCACGACCATCACATCGTCGACTCGATGCGCCAGCGGGTTGTCGAACTCGAACTTGGCCGGCTGATCCGAGATGAACAGCGCGGCGTCTACGGAATGGATCGCTAAGTGCGCTTCGGCTTTCTTATCAATGAGGTTCTGACCGGGCTTCGTCGCAACGTCACCATGACGGTTGCGATGATCCTGACCACCGCCATCTCCATCGGGTTGTTCGGTGGTGGTCTGTTGGTGGTGCGGTTGGCCGACCAGTCGCGCGACATCTACCTGGACCGGGTGGAGAGTCAGGTGTTCCTGACCGACGACATCTCGGCCAACGATCCGACGTGTGACGGTGACGCCTGCAAGGCGCTGTATCGCAAGATCGACGACCGTGACGACGTCAAGTCGCTGCGCTTCCTCAACCGCGACGAGGCGTACGACGATGCGATCCGAAAATTCCCGCAGTACAAGGACGTCGCAGGCAAGGATGCCTTCCCGGCGTCATTCGTGGTCAAGCTCAACGACCCCGAGCAGCACGCAGAATTCGACAAGGCGATCGCCGGGCAGCCGGGGGTGCTCAATGTGCTCAACCAGAAGGACCTCATCGACCGGTTGTTCGCCGTCCTGGACGGGCTCAGTAGCGCCGCGTTCGCGGTAGCACTGGTGCAGGCGATCGGTGCGGTGCTGCTGATAGCCAACATGGTCCAAGTCGCGGCGTACACACGACGCACCGAAATCGGCATCATGCGGTTGGTGGGCGCCACCCGGTGGTACACGCAGCTGCCCTTCCTGGTCGAGGCGATGCTGGCCGCGCTCATCGGTGTGGTCATCTCGATCGTCGGGCTGATCGTGGTGCGTGCGGTCTTCCTGGAGAAGGCGCTCGACCAGTTCTATCAAGCGAATCTGATCGCCAGGATCGACTACGCCGACATCCTCTATACCTCGCCGATTCTGTTGTTCGTCGGTGTGGCGATGGCCGGTGTCACCGCATATGTCACCCTCCGGCTCTACGTACGCAGGTAGGTGTGTGACAGTCGTGACCAAGAAGTCCAGCCCCGCCGGCAACAAGCAGATTGTGGCGAGCAATCGCAAGGCACGGCACAACTACACGATCCTCGACACCTACGAGGCGGGTATCGCCCTGATGGGCACCGAAGTGAAGAGCCTGCGTGAGGGGCAGGCCTCGCTGGCTGACGCGTTCGCCACGGTCGACGACGGCGAGATCTGGCTACGCAACGTGCACATCGCCGAGTATCACCACGGCACCTGGACCAACCATGCGCCGCGGCGCAACCGCAAACTGCTGCTGCACCGCAGCCAGATCGACAACCTGATCGGCAAGATCCGCGACGGCAATCTCACGCTGGTGCCGCTGTCGATGTACTTCTCCGAAGGCAAGGTCAAGGTCGAGTTGGCGCTGGCCCGCGGTAAACAGGCCCACGACAAGCGCCAGGATCTGGCGAAGCGCGATGCCGACCGGGAGATCACCCGCGAGCTGGGGCGCCGCGCCAAGGGCATGAGCTGATCCCTCTTTGCACCACTCGCACCACTCGCACCACTTGCACACCGCGAGTGACACGGAATAATGCCTTGGCTTTTGCGGTTGAGGCTGGCGTACCATTGATTGTCCTGCCGGAAATTGGCAGGTGTGCGAGGGGCTGATCGGTTTCGACTTCGCGCATCGAATCAAGGGAAGCGTGCCGGTGCAGGCAAGAGACCACCGTAAGCGTCGTTGCAACCAATTAAGCGCCGATTCCAATCAGCGCGACTACGCACTCGCTGCCTAAGCGACTGCGTGTCTGTCAGACCGGGAGCGCCCTCGGCCCGGACCCTGGCATCAGCTAGAGGGACAAACCCATACGTCCGGTCACGGGATGTATGGGGACATCAAACAGTGACTGGGATCGTCATCACGGCTTGTTCGCGAGACCGGGAGATCCGAGTAGAGACATAGCGGACTGCGCACGGAGAAGCCTCGAGGAAGTGCCGTAGGACCCGGGTTCAATTCCCGGCAGCTCCACCAGTAGTACCCAGATAACTTCATATTTGAGACCTCCTTGCCGACAGCAAAAAGTGTCATACCCGTGGAGTACCACGGGATGCACAGTCGGCAAGGAGGTTTCTTCATGCGGATAGTCGTAGTCCAGAGAAGCGCCCGTGCGCGCGAAGCACTGCGCGCTCCCGACGGCGCGGCATCGCTCCCGTGGTCATCGGTTGTGGAATCGCTCGACCGACACGATGTCCCCGACGGACTGCCGTTCATCGTCGACGACGATGGCTCGCTGACCGGTTGCGACCGACTCAACACCTACCTGCTGACCGCGTGGCGTCAACGCGCCTACGACCTCGATAGCCTCCGGAGCTTCCATGCCTACCACCTCGCCCGGCTGCTGCGGTTTATCCGAGCGCGGCGTTGCGGGGAATTGGTAGACCTCACCGCGGCAACGACCGAGGACCTGACCGCTTACCGCGATGCCCGCCGGCAGGAAGTCCAAGACACCACGCTGGCCACCGAATTCGGCTGCTTCTCGTCGTTCTTCTATTTTGCGACCCAGGTCGGCTGGATGGAGAAAGACCCGATCCCGCGCTGGGGCCGCAGCAACCGCAACACCCTCATTTCCCGAACGAAGCACGAGCGTCGAGCGCGCTTTCTCAAGGCGGCTCAGACCAAGCATTTTCTCGAGGTCGGCTTGCGTGGTGACGGCTACGCCCAGGAGGGTGCGCCCGGCTATCCGGAACGGGACTATGTGTATGGGCTGTTGCTCGCAACTACCGGTTTGCGTCGTGAGGAGTGCGCGTTTCTCCTCGACGTCGAGGTGCCGGTCCCGGAGACGATGGGATCTGAGTCCATCCACGTCTTCGATCGGCTCGGCAAGAAGCAGGTAGTCCGATCGATCTATGTCACCGCGCAGGTAGCCCACGCCGCCGACCTTTACCGCCAGACTGAACGGCACCGAGTGGTGCAGGCGGCCCAACGCAGCCTGCGCGCCAAGGTCTGCGACGGCTCACTGCTGGTGATCGACGATTTGATTGAACGGCGGGGAAAGCTCTACGTCGCCATCGGATCCCAGCGCATTCCGTTGGTCCGGTTCACGAACAAGCATCGCGCCGAAGCCGTCCGGGTTCTCGACGACGGCACCATCGACCCACTCGCGTTGTTCGTGTCCCGCAGCGGGCTCCCACCCGGTCTCGAACGCTGGAACCAACTGTTCGCCGACGCTCGAGAGCGAGTCCGCAACTCCGGCCACCGAGACCAGCCGCCCCGCCACGTGCACGTGACACCGCACACGATGCGGCATTCCTACGCGGTGCGCATGCTGGCTGCGCTCATGAATGAAGGTCGGCAGCGCGCCGGAGACCCCTACCTGCTGCTGGCGAACCCCGTACTGACCATGAAGGAACTCCTCGGCCACGCCAGCGTCCAGACCACCATGCACTACCTCCACGCCGCGGAAACATGGACCGAGGACGTACCGGCCGCCCTCGCGGCAACTGCAGCTGACCTTGTCGGACACATCGAATCAGATCCAGGTCCCGACGCCGAGACCATCGAGGACGACTGGGAGTCGGACGTCGGACCCGGGATCGGAGACGTTCAGTGAGGGGCTCCTACTCGACCCCCGACATGCCCGAGAATTCGGTGACGCCGCGGGCACAGAACGATGGCAAGTTCACCTTCGAATGGACTGACTACGACGATCAGCTATCGGTGACCATCGACCCGGCCACCTTCGAGACGCCGGTCATCGCAGCCGAGCTGGCCGCGACCTGGCTCCAAGTGCTCACCGAGTTCGGCCGCAATGAGCGATCACTCACAACGGGTCTCCTGGACCTACTTCGATCGATGGGAGCGTTGCCGCTGACCGACGACGAGAAGACCACATTCGCGGTACGTGACTTGCGTCGGGCACACCTGGATTTGTGGGAACTCAACATGCTCGCGCGCCACCGAGAAGCAAAGTCAGACACCGCCTATCGCAACGTCGTCCACGTCTTCGCGCTCCTTCGACGGCACGAAGACGACCACCCAGGTGTGCTGCACAAGGAGGTCGCCGACCGGTTAGCGCGACAACCGAGGCTATGGCATCACCGCAACGACGGACTGCCGCCGCTGAGCGAGGAGGAAACCCGTGCATGGCGCCGCTGGGCCTACCAGAAGGCGAAAACTGCCTTGTCCCGGCCGGATCGAGGCATCGGCGACATCGACGTGCAGTCCGCCACGCATGTCCTACTCAGCCTCGCAACCGGCGAACCACCTGAGGTGCTCCGCGCGCTGACCGTTCACGACATCGAAGCCAACGCCGACCCGTCCGTGGAGGAATCCTTGACTGCGTTGCCGCCGATCGACAGACTCGGCTACCTCGCAGAGAACGACCTCATCGAACTACTCCGCGTCCGATACACCAAGAACCGTTCGCACGAGACCTACGACGAGGTGTATGCCCGCCGCGACACCGCACCCTTCACCGCGTTTCGCTGGGCATTGATGCTCAACGCTGCAGCTCGCTCAGAATCCGGCCATCCGTTGCTGATCCTCATGAAGGACGCTCGGGGAACAGTGAGGCAACCACCGTGGCAGCGTGCGACCTACCGGCTATCTGAGATCGCCGAGCGGAACAATCTCCCATTATCGGGTCCCAACCATTGGGCACGACTGCGCAAGGTGGCCACGACCCGTGAGGTGCTCGCCGACCCCAAGGCCTATCTATCGAACGGGCGCCGGCACTCTGCGAAGACCTTCTTCGGCCACTACACCAACAGCACTGTTCTCCGCGGCGAAGCCGGCCGGATTCTTATCGACAGCGTCAACGACATGTTCGACAGTGCCATCAGCGGTCCCACGATCGTGACCCCGGAGGCGGAACAGGCCCTGCGAGCCGGCGCCGACGCACCCGGCATCGATCCGGACATCGCCCGAGCTTTGGTGGCTGGCCAACTCGACGGACCGCATGCCGGATGCCGCGACCCTCTCGACAGTCCCTACGAGAAGAAGGGCACCGTCTGTACCAAGTCCATCACCGGTACCTGCTTCGCATGCCCCAACGCCCTCATCACGCTGCACCACCTGCCAGCCGCCCTCGCGATCCAGGACGTGACACATCCCGACCGCGCCGCCGACCCTAGAACCTGGCAGACGCACTGGAAATCCATCTACGACACCATCACTGACGTGGTCCTGCCGGCCTTCACTCCCGAGCAGGTCCAGCGAGCCCGCCAGCAAGCTAACCTGACACCGATCGACGCGGGCGTTCTCAACGACATGCGCGGCGTCGAAGAAGACCCGGCATCATGAGGGTAGGAGCGTCCCCGCGAAGCTCCGCCGCGTCGTGGAGTAACCCCTTCACCGCGGCGATGCGCGTCTGGCCCCACCTTGCCCGCGGCCCGCAATACGGCGACGACCCATGGGATCTCGCCCTCGTGGCCAACCGGGTCAACATGGGAGAGCGCTACATTCACTTCGCCAACGCTCCGGATGTGCACCGCATGACAGTCAAGAACATCCTCATGACGGTCGCAGCCCCCGGCCGCGAAGTCGTCGTAGAGGCGGGCGTCGTCCGCCGCGGCGAGGGAACACCACCAGCAGGGCTATACGACTGCTTTCGCAAGCTCGCCGTCATCGCCAAGTGGTCCGAGGACAACGGAATCGCCCGCTTCGCCGACTGGACTCAATCCGACGCCGATCGATTCCTCGATGACCTCCGCACCGGCCAGCACCGGGCAGGCGGCGTCGGACTCGGCGCGACGAGTATCCGTGGTTACGTCACCACCTTGCGACTGCTCCGAGAGTGCCAGGCAGTCCTGCCTGATGCCCTTTCCTTCTTCCCCTGGGCCGGCCGCAGCGCCGCCAGCATCAGCGGTGAAGTCACGCACACCGAGAACACCACGCCGCCGCTCCCGTGGAAAACCTGGGCACCGCTCATCACCGCATCATGGGCCATCGTCGACCGATTCAGCGACGACATCATCGCCGCCGCCGAGATTCGTGCCGCACTCCCCAAGGAGCCACGAGGACCAGCCGGAGCCAACGCCTACAACGCACTGCTCGACTGGACCGAGCAGCGTGGTCTGTTACCCCTTCATACCGGGTTCGGCCGCACTAAACACCAACGAGGAGAGCCGAATACGACACTGCTAGAAAAACTCCTCGGCATCAATGCCAACGTCCTTAACCGGGCGAGTCACCAATACATGCCGGATGCCATGGCACTCATCACGACCGCGGCGGCAGACCCGCAGCGGTCGACTTACGGAGGACTGCACATTCCGACGGCCCCCGTCTCGCACCCTGACGGCACCAGCTGCACGTGGGTGGAGGAATTGGGCCTCGGTGAAACCGAACACCTCGAGAGCGTGCTCCGCGCTGCCTGCTACGTCCTGATCGCCAGCCTTACCGGCATGCGCGACAGCGAGATCCAGGAACTGACACGCGACAGCCACACCACCAAGGACGGTCTCGCCGCACTCAAGAGCATCCAGCACAAGGGCAATGACAATCCTGACGGCGAGCGCCGAACATGGTGGGCGCCCCGACCTGTCATCAGGACGATCGAAGTTCTCGGCAACCTGGCCAGACACGACACGCACCTGTTCGCCCGTAGCAGTCGCAACGTTGGCTCTTACGCTCCGAACCGAGACATCGCCAGACTGATCGCCTTCGTCAACGATGACCCCGCCGGCCGACCCGGGCGCGGACGAGGGCTCGGCCTGGAACACATTGCAACCCCGAAAGGCCAGGCGATCAACGCAACATCTCTACGCCGCGCTTTCAGTGTCTTCGCCACCATCCGCCCCGGAGCTGAGCTCGGACTGGGAATCCAACTGGGACACAGCGCCTGGCGGATGACCACCGGGTACATGAGCGACGGACAACAACAGGCCGTGCGCCTCATGGACGACGAACGCAAACGCGTTCTGCACAGCGACGCCGCTGTCCTGCTGCAGGACGACAGCCCAGTGGCCGGGCCAGCAGCCCACCACGTCACCGGATTCCGCGCACAGATCATTACCAACCCCAACCGCACCGATCGACTCACCGCGACGCTCGCGGAGCGACTTCATCTGGGGCTCACCAACGACTGCATGTGGAACCCGGCAACCAGTAGCTGCGGCGGCGACCGCCCAAAGCTCGGCGACCACGTGTGCGTTGGTGTCGACTGCACCAACGCCTTGCTTCGACCAGCGCACATCGGCGTGATCGCCAGCGCCATCGACCGCATCGACACCTATCTCGATCAACAGCGCGGCCATCCGGCCCTCATCGAGCAGATGCGTCGAGACCGTGCAAACCTCGCGCGCATCCGCCGCGAACTCACCACCGCCGAAGACCCTGACGACCTCTACGACGACCAGCTGGACCAGGAGGACGAACATGCCTAGCGCCACCCGCAAGCGCGTCACTGAGGCTGTCATGCAGGCCATCGCTGACGCCATCACCGCCATCGAGAACGACGCCAATATGCCGCGCACGAAACGGCAAATCGAAGCGATCACTGGCAAGAGTCACGACGCAGTCGCCCGTGCATTCGTTCAAGACCGAACCGAGAACAGCTCCTACCGTCTCAACAACCGCTTCGAGCAGCTGACCGCGAACCTGACGCGGGGTGACAGCCTGAACGCAGCGGCGGTCCGCAACGACCGGCAGATGATCGCTGAGCTACGCCAGAAGAACCGCGACCTACATAACCAACTTGACCGCTTCGCCACTGCGCTCTTCGCGCGGCACCTCGACGCCGAGAGTGAGCGACCCGAGATCGAACTTGTCACACGAATCCGGCGGGGGAGAGGTGAGTAGCCCGATCGATCATTTGGGCGTCCGCAAACGACTGTCGGTGCCGTCAATTAGAGTAACGTTATGCTTCGCCGACTCGATCTAAAGGGCCCCTGGCGTTCCTTGGATAAGGGCTTCTGGCCCGATGACCGGCCAATGGGTGGCCATACCGTGGTCTACGGCCACAACGGGAGCGGAAAATCCACACTGTCCGAGCTTTTACTGAGCCTGGCCGAGGGGCAAGGCGCTACGGACGTTGTTTGGGAAGATGAATGTAAACAGCGGACGTCCATCAACTCTGGTGGTACGAGTCCCTCACCCTTTATGGCCGTCTTCACGCGCAAGTGGGTGGAGTTCAACCTTTCTGCATTCCTGGATGGCAAGAGCGCCGCAGCGATCGTTACTTTGGGGCGAGACGCTATTGACGCCAAAGATGAGGAAGCTCGCCTAGAACAAGAGATCGAGCGGCTACGCAACCAAGTAGAGGAGGCCGAGAAGAATTGCAAAACAGCAAATCAGAAGGTTGATAAGCTTGCGCGTGAAGTGCAAGACAGAATCGTTGCTGAACTTAAAAAGTTCGATTACAACTATTTCACCAGGAATCGGTTCACCATTTCGAAAGTTTCGGAAGATCTACGTCGGTATACAGGTGAGTTTCCGAACGCTGAAGCCCACGCTGAAGCCTTGGTGCGACTAGGAGAACCAGCACCTGTGCCAGTCCGTGACGTTTCTGCAGCGCCCTCAGGTTTGGCTCATGAACTGCCAAGCTTGTCGGAGTTACTGGATGAGACGCCGACGCGGGTTGCTATCGAAAACTTGGACGGAAACCCGGGCGCGCAGTCCTGGGTTGAGCGCGGTCTCGCACTTCACGAGGAGTTGGAACACTGCCTATATTGCGGTGGTCGCATTGAGGAGGAACGTCGTCGTCAGCTGTCCCGTCATTTCGATGAGAGCTGGCTACAGATTCGTGGTCGCGCAAAGGCACTGCTCGGTGCAGTAACTCGCGAGAAGACCATGCTCGCCGGCTGGATCGACTCTTTGCCAAAAACGGAATCCCTTGCAGGCGAACTCCAGGCTGTCTACGGGAGCGCGGTCGAAGGCGCGTCGAACCACGTGGCGCAGCGCCTCGCGGCGCTCGATGCAGTCGAGGCTTCCCTGACCGTCAAGTGTGAGGACCCTAGTGCAACGCCCGACGAGCCGGACTGGTCCCCACTGTCTGAGCCATTCTCGATCGTTGTGCTTGTGGAGGCCGTAGCCGAGCACAACGATCAGGTGCGACGACACAACGAAGTGACCGCCGAACGAAAGCAAGCTGTTCACGATCATCTCATTGGCTCGCAATGCCAAGCATTTCGCGACTTGGAAGAACAAGCAAGGAAGTGCAAACGTGATAGCGAAACGAGCAGCCAGGCCGCGACACTTGCAGGACGTCGACTCGAAAAGGTTCGCCAGGAGAAGTTCACCACCAAGGACATGGCAGACACGCTTACGCGCGACCTCGCCCGTGTCTATGGGAAGAATCACCTCAGTGTTGCTGTCACAGAAGACGGTAAGTCGTATGCGTGCAGACGGGGCGACGACGTTGGTACAGATCTCAGCGA
Source organism: Mycobacterium appelbergii (assembly GCF_032883035.1). Taxonomy (NCBI): domain Bacteria; kingdom Bacillati; phylum Actinomycetota; class Actinomycetes; order Mycobacteriales; family Mycobacteriaceae; genus Mycobacterium; species Mycobacterium appelbergii. Next base: position 110,845 of record NZ_JAMQTH010000007.1, on the reverse strand, counting down.
AGGTGAGCGAACCACACTTTCGCTGCTCTACTTCCTAAGGAAGTTGGAAGACGAACAGGTGCGCGGCGGCGATCCCTCTACGCGCATCGTAGTCATCGATGACCCTTCTAGCTCGCTCGACAGGGAGGCGCTTTTCGCGACCCATCAGTGGCTCATCGACATCTTGAAAGGCTTCGGCCAGTATGTCATCCTGACGCACGACTTCAGTCTGCTTCGGCTATTCATCAAGTCGCACAAAAATGCATGGGGCAAGTCCATGAAGCGCATCGCCGACGGCGAGGCTGACGAGATCTGTTTTCCGAAGGTCGCGTTCCTGGAGATGTATGCGGCAACGGTGGATGGTGAACGCGGGACGCGTATCGGCAAGCTCCCCAAACTGCTTCTCAACAACACGTCGGAATACGCCTACCTGTTTTCGATGGTGATGGCGGGAGTCGCTGACTCTGAAGATCACGAGCGCCTGTTTCTTCTTCCGAACGCCGCACGACGGGTGTTGGAGGTGTTTGCAAGTTACAAGGCGCCTCATCGAACGGACTTCCTCCAGCAGCTAGAAGTGCTCGTGCAGACCGACGAAAACGAGCCTTTCCGCGACGTCTTCGACTTCTGCAACAGGCACTCGCACGGAGAAGGCTGTGAAAGCGTCGATGTTCTCGACGCACGCGCCGTTCAGGGCCAAATCCGGCGATGCATGGAGTTCTTGAGGTCAGTCGACAAAGAACATTTCGAGCGCATGTGCAAAGCGGCCAACATTAATCCTGCTGTGCTGCCATGAGTCTCGGGTGATCACTGCTGAACCGACAAACGTTTCCGATCCGGTTTCTGCGAGCGTCGTGGTGAGCTGCTCAAGGTGATGCAGGGCGATAGTAAGCATGGCTCCATACAGGTGCGTGCCCTGCTGGCGAACGCTGGCGTGGCCCAGAGATGGATGTTTCGCCGACGAACTTTGGGCTTCCTCTAAGGGATATACTTCAGCAACCCCGACTTCTTCCACTTCGGGAGCGAGAAATCGCGAGCCGCTGGTACCGTGTAACTCAGGCTGGCCAGGATGGCGATGGGATATATACCGCCGAAAAAGAATGTTAAACTAATGCGCGCTGTCGCCCACAATGGAATCTGGGTTAGCAGAGCGGCGAATAGTGTTCCTGCAAGTGCCAGGAGGACTACGTTGAACGAAGTGTGGAGTATTCGATCGAGAGAGACTTTGCCTTCGAAGAAGTTGTCAGTCTCCATTTCGGGTGAGGCTTCTGGAGTGGCCGAATTCTGATCGGATTCGGCAGGTTTGCACGTGCGATATGCCCGCCATGCCGGGTATGCCAAGAGTGCTCCTATGCTCCACAGTAGATTTAATCCCGCCAGGTGCAGAGTGAGAAGCGATCCAATTAGGACCTCTATCATGATCACCAGATAGCGAACGTCAGAGTTCCACAGTCGGTCGGGTCTTATGAGGTCAGGGATCTCATTTAGAGCGCTCGACGTCCTGCGAATTGCAACGTCAGCCGAGCGGAATATGCAATATATCCCAAATGTGACAATGGTTAACACATACCACTGATTAGTCTGTTGCGTCGATTTTAAGTAAACTAGATTGGCTGCTGTCAACAATGCGATGGTAGCGGTAAGTACTGCAACTGAAAGCCAGCCGCCCATCTTTAAGGATAGTTCGAGTCGTTTGGACGCGGCGACCGGAGCCGTGCTTCGCGTTTTAATCCTATATGCGTCACCGTAACTCACGAGTATCCAACCCAACCCGCAGACAAGCACTGCACCTCCTACGGCGAGCATTCCGATAGCAACCATCCCCTGGCTCCATGTTTGTGCACAAAAGGCGTCAGTGGATTTGGTCTCGGGCGGAGCCTCTGCTCCAGCAACGGCGCCGAAAAGGAAGCTGGAAAGCGCGAGGCCAGGCACTCCTGCCGAAAATAGGGCGATAATATGGAAGCTAAGCCGACTGAATGTTACTAAGAGGCCAACGATTGCAACGATTAGAAAGCCCGTTAGGACCCCGGCTAGTGTTGAATATGGCGCTGTAGCGGTAAAGATGCTCCACGCCGTTCGCGTTGCGCAGGGGTCCATCGGATCAGTATGGGCGCCCCTCGACGCAAGCAGTGCCCATATTGCGGGAACCACCATTGCGCAGTGTCGTACTCTTTTTCGGGGGCAGGTGCTCTTGTTTCGGTTAGCCTGCGCATGCGGTCGTTCGGTCCGACGTAGAAGGGGCAAACCTCTAGGTCGCAGCGATCCACTGACCGCGGACGGCTTGCACGTCTCGGCTAGAGGGTAGGTTCGATCTACGGAAGACACCTCGCGGTCCCGGCGCGGATGAAGCGGCATACACACGACACGGAAGACACCGTGAATATGACAGTTAGCTCCACTTTTGAAGATGCAGGCCAGGGATTAAATCCCTGGCCTGTTTTCTTTTGGCCCCGACGCGCACCGCGATGATCAAAGCGCGGACACCGTCCTACCAGCAGTGAAACGATGCTGCGGTGAACGCAGGCGCGAACAGCGGTGGACTGACCGCGATGGGGAAGCTGTGATCCAAGGGTCAGGACGCCTCCTCGGGAAGTCTGCTGTGATCACCGGGGCAGCCTTCGGCATCGGCCGCGCGACCGCCGAGCTCTTCGCGCGCGAGGGCGCGCGGCTGACCTTGACCGACATCCAGGGTGATCCGCTGCTGGCGCTGGCCGATGAACTGCGGCGCGCCGATGCGGAGGTCGAGACGGTCATCGGCGACGTCTCGGTCGAGAAAGACGCGCGGCGGATGATCGGGGCGGCGGCCGACCGCTTCGGCCGGCTCGATGTGCTGGTGGCCAACGCCGGCATCATCCCGCTCGGTGATGTGACGGAGGTGACCGCCGCCGGCTGGGACGAGGTGATGGCCATCGACGGGCGCGGCATGTTCTTCACGTGCAAGTTCGCGATCGAGGCGATGCTGCCGACCGGCGGTGGCGCGATCGTCTGTCTGTCCTCGATCTCGGGACTGGCCGGCCAGAAACGGCAGGCGGCCTACGGCCCCGCCAAGTTCATCGCTACCGGCTTGACCAAGCATCTGGCTGTCGAGTGGGCCGATCAAGGAATCAGAGTCAACGCGGTTGCCCCCGGAACGATTCGAACCGAGCGGGTCAAGCGGCTCCCGGAGGAGCCGGGTGGCACGGAATACCTGGCGACGATCGAGCGGATGCATCCGATGGGCCGTCTCGGCGAACCGGCCGAAGTCGCCAACGCCATCGTCTTCCTTGCCTCTGACGACGCCTCCTTCATCACCGGCGTGGTGCTGCCTGTCGACGGGGGATACCTCGCGCAGTAGCGTTCGCCACGGTGATACCGACCGGGGTTGGGCTTCACATTGCCGTCTCTGCCTGGCGGGCAACCAGGCAGGTCAGGGACACAATCTCTGCTCTGGTTTCTTCTGCCGTCAATATTTCGTCCTGGAGGTGTGACCGAGACGGAACGCATCCATGCAGGCCGAGGGGGTTCGCCTGTCGTGGATACGGGTTAGATTGAGGAGTGTTTTCTCACCGCAAACCCAGCCCTGAGATGGGCAGTGTGCGGTCAGGTGGTCGCTGGGTCGGGCTTGGCGCTACTGCACTTCTCGTCGCCGGCGTCTCGCTGGTCACCCCTATCGCCCCGGTAGCGTCTGCCGACGACTGCGCCGACGCCGAGGTCGTCTTCGCGCGCGGCACCGATGAGCCTGCCGGTATGGGCCGTGTCGGCGACGCGTTCGTCGAATCCCTACGCAAGCAGGCCGTCGGCATGAACATCGACACCTACGCGGTGGACTACAAGGCCAGCAAGCTGCAGCTGCACGGTGGTGACGGCGCCAAAGACGCGATCTCGCACATCAAGTCCACGCTGTCCTCATGCCCCGACACCCAGATCGTGCTCGGCGGCTATTCGCAGGGTGCGAGCGTGATCAACATCGTGGCAGGCAACCCGCTGGGTGGCATCAAATGGGGCGATTCGCTGCCGCCTGAGTATGCGGACAACGTCGCGGCGATCACTACCTTCGGCGACGTGGGCACCCGCACCAAGCAATCGATTTCAACCCAGAGCGCACTGTTCGGGTCCAGGGCGATCGACCTGTGTAACCCCATGGATCCGATCTGTCACGAGGGTCAGGGCAACGAATGGAGCGGACACACCGAGGGCTACGTCCCCGTGTACACCACCCAGGCGGCGGCTTTCGCCGCGTCGAAGCTGCTGGCCGGTTCCGGTCAGTCGGTGCCCGGGTATGGGCCCGAAATGCCGGGCTACGGCCCGGATTCGTCGCTGTACGGCCCGGTGACGCCCGGCTACGGCCCGGACACGGCGTTGCACGGTCCGCAACCGGGGTATGGCCCGCAACCGGGATACGCCCCGACGACGCCGGATTACGGCCTACAGCCACCCGGGTCTGTCCCGTCGACAACCGCGCCGGTCTCACCGTCTCCTGCTCCTGACTACGGATTGGTCTCCGCAGTCCATTGAGGTCGGTAACGGGACCGCCGAAGCGGGTCCGGGTCGGCACGTGATGTTAATGCTCACAAAGCCGGGAGCCACGAGGTGACGGTCCAGATCTAGGCGGGCGCCGACTTCGTCATGTTCGCCGCTCGGTCCCTCCTGAACGCCGCAGCTCATAGCCCGGGGCGCCGAGAGCTTGGCCGGATTCATTGACAAGTCAGTGAAGTGGATCACATACTTATCCACGCGATGTTAACGCTCACATTCAGGATCTCGACGTAACCGATCGCCAGTCGATGTTCGTCTGAACCGTAGTCGCCGTCGTTTATCTCAAGGGCTCACCTAGGAGGATTTGATGCGGAAGTTGACTTGGCTTGCGGCCATGCTGGCCACGGTGGCCATGCTTGCCCTTTCCGGCTGTGGCCGGTCGACCGAGTCGGCCGGTGGGAACGACGGCACCAAGGGCACCGTCGGCATCGCCATGCCGACCAAGTCGTCCGAGCGCTGGGTCGCCGACGGTCAGAACATGGTCGACCAGTTCAAGGCGCTGGGATATGAGACCGACCTGCAGTACGGGGACGACGTCGTGCAGAACCAGGTCTCCCAGGTCGAGAACATGATCACCAAGGGGGTCAAGCTCTTGGTGATCGCCCCCATCGACGGCTCGTCGATGACCAACACGCTGCAACATGCCGCGGATCTTCACATCCCGGTGATCAGCTACGACCGGCTGATCAAGGGCACGCCCAACGTCGACTACTACGCGACCTTCGACAACTTCAAAGTCGGTGTCCTACAGGGCAACTACATCGTCGACACCCTCGGCCTGGCCGGCGGAAAGGGTCCGTTCAACCTCGAACTGTTCGCCGGCTCACCCGACGACAACAACGCCACATACTTTTTCCAGGGGGCGATGAGCGTGCTGCAGCCCTACATCGACAGTGGCCGGTTGGTCGTCAAGAGTGGTCAGACCTCCTTTGACCAGATCGCCACGCTGCGTTGGGACGGCGGGTTGGCCCAATCGAGGATGGACAATCTGCTCAGCCAGGCCTACACCAGTGGACGGGTGGACGCGGTGCTGTCTCCATATGACGGAATTTCGCGCGGCGTCATCTCGGCGCTGAAGAGCGCGGGATACGGCAATGCGGCGAAGCCGTTGCCGATCGTGACCGGACAAGACGCCGAGTTGGCGTCGGTGAAGTCGATCGTGGCGGGCGAACAGACCCAGACCGTCTTCAAGGACACCCGTGAACTCGCGAAAGCCGCTGTGCAGGAGGCAGATGCGGTCCTGACCGGCGGAACGCCGCAGGTCAACGACACCAAGACCTACGACAACGGGGTCAAGGTCGTGCCGTCCTACCTGCTGGACCCGGTCAGTGTGGACAAGTCCAACTACGAAAAGGTGCTGATCGATTCGAACTACTACACCCAGACGCAGGTCCAGTGACCCGGACACTTCTCGAAATGCGGGGAATCACGAAGGAATTCCCCGGCGTCAAGGCGCTGTCAGACGTTGACTTGTCGGTCCGTGCCGGGGCGATCCACGCGATATGCGGCGAGAACGGCGCGGGCAAGTCGACCTTGATGAAGGTGCTCAGCGGGGTGTACCCCCACGGAAGCTACGACGGTGACATCCTCTTCGACGGAAAGTCCTGCGAGTTCAGGGATATTCGGAGCAGCGAGCGATCTGGGATCGCGATCATCCACCAGGAGCTCGCGTTGGTGCCGTACCTGTCGATCGCCGAGAACGTGTTCCTGGGCAACGAGATCAGTCAGCGCGGCGTGATCGGCTGGGACCGGACGCTTACCGCCGCCCAGGCATTGCTGGACCGGGTCGGACTCCACGAGAGTCCGCAGACGCGCGTCGCCGATATCGGTGTCGGCAAGCAGCAGCTTGTCGAGATCGCCAAAGCCCTTGCCAAGGATGCGCGTCTGTTGATCCTGGATGAACCGACCGCGGCGCTCAACGATTCGGACAGCCGCCACCTGCTGGACCTCATCGCCGATCTGCGTACCCACGGCATCACGTCGATCATCATCTCGCACAAGCTCAACGAGGTCCTGCAGATCGCCGACTCCATCACCATCCTGCGCGACGGACAGACGATCGAGACGATCGAGGTGAACGACGATCTCACGGAGGACCGCATCGTCCGCGGAATGGTGGGTCGCGATCTCACCCACCGCTTTCCTCCACGCGAAGACCACGAGATCGGTGATGTCGCCTTCGCGGTGACCAACTGGACCGTGCTGCACCCCATCGACAAGCAGCGCAAGGTCGTCGACGATGTGTCATTGGACGTTCGTGCCGGCGAAATCGTCGGCGTCGCCGGGTTGGTCGGCGCCGGTCGGACAGAGCTGGCGATGAGCGTGTTCGGCCGGTCCTACGGCAGGTATGTCAGCGGCAAGGTCTTCAAGGACAACCGCGAAGTCAGCACCAGGACGGTATCGGATGCGATTCGTCACGGCATCGCGTACGCCACCGAGGACCGCAAACATCTCGGCCTGAACCTGATGGACAGCATCGCCCAGAGCATCACCCTGGCCTCGCTGGCGAAGGTCAGTAAGCGGTCGGTGATCGATCCGCACCAGGAGGCTGCCGTCGGTGAACGTTTCCGGGCATCGATGCGGATCAAGGCCTCATCGGTGTCGGCTGTCACCGGGAAGCTCTCGGGCGGCAACCAGCAGAAGGTGGTGTTGGGCAAATGGCTGTTCACCGATCCGGATGTGCTGATTCTCGACGAGCCGACCCGGGGCATCGACGTCGGAGCCAAATACGAGATCTACACGATCATCAACGAACTGGCATCGCGGGGGAAGGCGATTATCGTCATCTCGTCGGAATTGCCTGAGCTGCTCGGTCTTTGCGACCGAATCTTCACCCTGAGCCAGGGTCGACTCACCGGCGAGGTGGCCCGCGTCGACGCAACGCAGGAGACCCTCATGCGATACATGATGAAAGGACGTGCCTGAGTGACCGCGACCGTGAACCCAGAGTCTCTCCAGTCGGCGTCACCACCGTCCTCCGGACCCTCGCCGACCCCACCGGGTTTCCGTGCCCGACTGTCCGGGTACCTGATGTCGCACGTCCGCCAGTCGGGGATGATGGTGGCACTGGTCGCCATCGTGCTGCTGTTCCAGGTCTGGACCGGCGGAATTCTGCTGAAGCCGCTGAACGTCACCAACATCATCCAGCAGAACGGCTACATCCTGGTATTGGCCATCGGGATGGTCATTGTGATCATCAACGGCCACATCGATCTGTCCGTGGGATCGGTGGCCGGGTTCATCGGAGCGATGTCCGCGGTACTGATGGTGCGCAATGACATGCCCTGGCCCGTGGCGGTCGTGGCCTGCGTCGCGATGGGAGCCCTGATCGGCGCCTGGCAAGGGTTCTGGATCGCGTTCGTCGGGATCCCGTCATTCATCGTCACGCTCGGCGGCATGCTGGTGTTTCGCGGCGCCACCCAGTATCTGCTCGAGGGCCAGTCGATCGCTCCCATGCCACAGGGGCTCGAACAGGTCAGCAGCGGCTTCCTGCCGGAGTGGGGGACCAACGCGCTCTACCACTGGCCGACGGTCATTCTCGGCGGCGTCATGATGGTTGCGGCGGTGGTCGTGCAGATCCGCCGACGGCGTTCACAAACCCGCTATGCGCAACATGTTTCGAGCATCCCCGTGTTCATCGCAAAGTGTGTGGCAATCGTGGTGGCACTGGGGGCTGTGACGTTGCTGCTGGCCAGCTACCGCGGTGTCCCGATCGTCGGAATCATCCTGGTGGTGTTGACACTCGTCTACGCGTTCATGATGCGGAACACGGTCTTCGGGCGTCAGGTATACGCCGTCGGCGGAAATGCCGCGGCGGCAGCGCTTTCCGGTATCCGCAACCGGTGGGTCACCCTGCTGGTGTTCGTCAACATGGGCATGCTCGCGGCGGTCGCCGGGTTGATGTTCGCGGCCCGACTCAATTCCGCGACGCCGCAGGCCGGCATCAACTTCGAACTCGAGGCCATCGCCGCGGCATTCATCGGCGGCGCGTCTTCCAGCGGCGGCGTCGGCACCGTGTTCGGCGCCATCGTGGGCGGCCTGGTACTGGGTGTGCTCAACAACGGGATGTCGATTCTCGGCATCGGAAGCGATGTCCAGCAGGTGATCAAGGGCCTGGTGCTACTGGCCGCGGTGGGATTCGACGTCTACAACAAGCGCAAGGGCGGTCGGTGATGTCGCGGTTCAGAGCGTGAGGATGGCATCGCCACGGATGGTCAGTTCACTGCCGTCGAACGTGATGCCGCTGAGATCGGCCACGCTGGCGTCCACATCCTCACCCAGCGTCTGCGGACCCACGCCCACCACAACTCCCACACCGGCCGCACGGGCGGAGACGATTCCCAGATGGGCATCCTCGAACACCGCGCACGATCGCGGGTCGACCCCGAGCAGAGCTGCACCCGCCAGATAGGGCTCGGGCGCCGGCTTGCCTGCGCTCACATCGTCAGCCGTAACGAGCGCGCGGGGCGCGGGCAGGCCCGCGGAAACCAGCCGGGCTGAGGCCATCTCACGACCGCCGGAGGTGACCACTGCCCACGCGCCGGGTGGGCTTGATCGCAACAGTCCGACGGCGCCGGGTATGGCGGGTACCTCGGTGGCCAGCTCCACCTCCAGGTCCGACAACACCTGTGTTGCGTGAGCGACGTCGCCGGGGCTGACCAGTCTGGCCACCACGTCGGCCAGTCGGCGGCCGTGTTGGGCATCTCGGTGGAAATCGAAACCGGGAGCCCAGGTCTGCGCCCAACGGTTCCAGGCGGTCGCTGCGGCAGCGTGCGAATCCACGAGCACGCCATCGCTGTCGAACAGGATCCCAGCCACGCGGAATATTCGCGGAAGCATCACCGGGCCGTCCCACCGCTGCGGCCGCCGGGCGGAGCCGTGCTGTCCCGGACCACGAGATCTGCGGGGAGCAGCGCGGTTTCGGCTTCGGTTCCCGACAGTTGGGCGGCAACCAGGGTGATGGCGCGGTGGCCGACCGCCGCGAAATCCTGTCGGACGGTGGTGAGTGAGGGAATGAGATAGGCGGCCTCGGGTATGTCGTCGAAGCCGACGACGCTGACATCGCCGGGCACGCTGCGGCCGGCTTCGGCCAGTGCGTGCAGGATGCCGATCGCCATCTGATCGTTGGCCACGAACACGGCGGTGATGTCGTGTTGGTCGGCAATCTGTTGTCCTATGGCGTAGCCGCGCGCGGCACTCCAGTCGCCATGCCAGTCGGGGCGCGGAACCAGCCGGGCCGCCATCATGGCGTCCAGATAACCCTTGGTGCGGCCCGCCGCCTCAGGCCAGTTCGGGGGACCGCTGACATAAGCAATGGCGGTGTGGCCCAGGTCGATCAGGTGCTGCGTGGCCTTGCGGGCGCCGCCGACCTGGTCGACCCCGACTGACGGTCCGACGCCGGAGAGGTCGCCCTCGACCACGATCACGGGCACCCCGAAATCCTCGGAGCGCACCAGATTGAGTGCGTCCTGCTGCGCGGCTACCATCACGATCGATTCCACCGACAGTCGTGAAAGATGGTCTACTGCGCCCCGGATCTCTTGATGGGACACCGAAGCCAACGTCACCGTGCTGGAGAAGTATCCGGCATCGCGAGCGGCTTCCTCGACGGCGCGTTGAATACTCGTCGGCCCGTACTGTCCGGTGTTGCTTCCGATGATGCCGATGATGCCCGAACGATTGGTGACCAGGGCGCGTGCCGCGGTGTTGGGGCGGTATCCGAGCTGGGCGATGGCGTGCTCGACGCGCTGCCGGGTGTCCGGGCGAATGCTCGGTGACCCGTTGATCACTCGCGACACCGTCTGGTGCGACACACCGGCCAGGCGCGCGACGTCCGCCATCACCGGTTTGCGTGTCATGGATCCATTATCGCTGCGGTTCACCGTGGCTTCCTCACCAACACTCGTTGTACCAGCACGAAGGCCAAAAGCAGACCACCGGTCATGATGCGTGTCCAGTAGGAATCGAGGTTTTCGGCGGTGACGAACGTCTCGATGGTTCCCAGCACCAAGACCCCCACAAGCGCACCCGCGACGAAGCCGACTCCGCCGGCGAGGATCACCCCGCCGATGACGGCGGCGGCGATGGCGTCGAGCTCGAGCCCGACCCCGTTGAGGCTGTAGCCGGAAAGCTTCTGCACGGCAAGCAGGATTCCGGCGAGGGATGCGCAGAATCCGCTGATGACGTAGACCGATACGCGAGTTCCGGAGGCGTTGAGTCCCATCAACTGGGCCGACTGACGGTTACCACCGATCGCATACACCGTCTTGCCGAAGCGGGTGAGGTGCAGCACGTACATCGCACCGACGACAACCATCAGCGCGATGATCACCGGCCAGCGGATGAACTTGTCGTCGTAGAGGTAGAGATACGTCAAACTCAGCTTGCGCAGTGACGGGTCGTTGATCGGCAGCGAGTCGACGCTGACCACGTAACACAGCCCGCGGGCCAAGAACATTCCGGCCAGCGTGGCGACGAACGGCTGGACATCGAAGTGCTCGATGATCAGGCCCATCAACAGACCGAGCAGCGGGCCGACGATCATCACCGCGGTGAGCGCGATGGGTGCGGGCCAGCCGAGCTGAAGAGTCTTGGCGAGGATGACGGTCGACAGTGCCACCACGGACCCGACGCTCAGATCGATTCCACCGGTGAGGATCACGAACGTCATGCCCACGGCGAGCACGATGAGGTAGGCGTTGTCGACCAGTAGGTTGAGAAAGACCTGTGCGGGACTGGCGAATTGGTAACGGTCGAGAACTGCAGCGAACAGGACGATGAACAACACCAGTGTCGCGACCGGACCGACGAACCGGCCCTGGGAGTGGCGTCGAACGGCGCCCAACGCCCGCGCGGGCGCGGATGCCACGGTCGGCCTCTTGCCCGGCGGAGGTTCTGTGACAGTGGAGGTCATCGCTGATGCACCTTTGTGTCCGCGTCCTCAAGGGTTGTCTGGGCGGTTGTCGGCGGCGATGACGCCAACGTCCCGGTCAGAGGTTCGGGTGTCCTCACTGGACGCCCCGACGGACTCCGGCGAGCGCGCCCACCGCGCACCAGCGCGCGGAACTTGGCGGACTGCAGTAATACCACGGAGATCACCACCAGCGATTTGAAGACGAGTGTGATCTCAGGTCGGATACCGACGGTATAGACGGTGGTGGTGAGGGTTTGGATGATCAACGCGCCGATCACGGTGCCGGTCAGGCTGTAGCGACCGCCCAGCAGCGACGTGCCCCCGATGACGACGGCGAGGATCGCATCCATCTCAATCCAGAGTCCGGCGTTGTTCGCGTCGGCAGCCGAGATGTTCGACGCGATCATCAGGCCGGCGATCCCGGCGCACAACCCGCAGAACACGTATACCGCGAACACGATCGTGCGGCTGCGGACACCGGCCAGCCGGCTTGCTTCAGGGTTGATTCCGACCGCTTCGAGCAGCGTTCCCAACGCGGTCCACCGGGTCAACAGGGCGATGAGGACAAAGACCGCGAGACTCACGAGAATCGCGACCGGAAGCCCGAGGACGTAGCCCGCACCGAGCACCTTGAACGGGGGACTGGTCACCGTGATGATCTGTCCCTCGGTGACGAACAAGGCGATACCGCGCCCGGCAGTCATCAGCACGAGCGTGGCGATGATCGGCTGAATTCCGAGAACTGCCACCAATGTTCCATTCCACAGGCCCAGTGCAGCGGCTGCGACGAGCGCGAGCCCGACCGCGGAGCACACCGTTCCCACATTCGCCGGGTCATCGGCCGCTGCGATGTGTGAGCAGGCCAATGCACCCGAGATGGCGACGACGGCGCCGACCGACAGGTCGATCCCGCGGGACGCGATGACCAGCGTCATGCCCAGTGCGACCAACAGTGTCGGTGCACCGTTGCGCAGGATGTCGATCACACTGCCGTACAGATGCCCGTCCTGGATCCGGATACTCAGGAACTGTGGTGTCATGAACGCGTTGAGGGCGAGCAGCGCGACGAGAGCCACTGCCGGCCACAACAACGTTGTCCGACTGAGCTTTGTAATCACGGGGAGCTCCCGGCGATGAGAGCGGTGAGTGTCGACGACGCCGCGCCCGAATCGATCTGGGCGACACAGTGGCGGTCGCGCATCACCACGATCCGGTTGCAGATGCGGGTGACCTCGTCGAGTTCGGCCGAGATGAACACGATCGCTATTCCTTCACCCGCGAGTTCGGTGACGAGCTTCTGTATCTGCGCCTTCGCCCCGACATCGATGCCGCGCGTCGGTTCGTCGAGAATGAAAAGTTGCGGCTCAGTGATCAGCCAGCGGGCCAACAGCACCTTCTGCTGATTGCCGCCGCTGAGGTTCTTCAACAACGCCTCAGGGTTTCTCGGCCTGATATCCAGTGCTTCAAGGTATTTCGTGACCAGTGCATCCTTCACGCGGGTCGACAGCGGCCGGGCGAACCCCCGCCGCGCCTGCAGTGCGAGCATCAGATTGTCGCGCACGCTCAGATCGCCGACGACGCCCTCGTCCTTGCGGTTCTCGGAGGTAAACGCGAAGCCGTGTGAGATGGCCGATCGCGGTGTCCGTAGCGTCGTCCGCTTGCCGTGAATTTCGAGGTGACCAGAGCTGGCGCGGTCGGCGCCGAACAGTAGCCGGGCCAGTTCGGTGCGTCCTGATCCCAGTAGGCCTGCCAGGCCCAGGATCTCGCCCCGGCGGATATCCAGTGTCACGGGGTGAACGGCGGGGGTCCGGCCGAGATGGTCGGCGCGGAGCACGGGTTGGCCGGCGATCTCGGCGGTGGTCTGTGCCGCGACTTCAGCGACCTCGTCCAGAAGGTCGAGCTGGTGGCCCAGCATCGCCGCCACCAGGTCCAGTTTCGGTAGCTCCGTGGTCACATACTCACCGACGAGAGTTCCGTTGCGCAATACGGTCATCCGGTCGGAGATCGCATAGATCTGATCGAGGAAGTGCGATACGAACAGAATCGCGGTTCCGTCGGCGCGTAATTGCCGGATGACGCGGAACAGCTCGTCGACTTCCCGCGCGTCGAGGCTGGACGTGGGTTCGTCGAGTATGAGCACCTGTGCGTGCACGGCGGTGGCGCGGGCGATCGCGACCAACTGCTGGATCGCGATGGGATGCGATCCCAGCTGAGATCTGGGATCGAGGTGCAATTCGAGCTGAGAGAGCAGTTCGCGGGCCCGGCGATTGAGGCTGCGGTAGTCGATCCGCCCCCACCGCCGCGGTTCACGCCCGAGCAGAATGTTCTCGGCCACCGTGAGATTCGGGCACAAGTTCACTTCTTGGTAGACAGTGCTGATGCCCGCTTCCTGCGATTGTCGCGGCCCGGTGAAGGTCCGTGGCGTGCCATTGACGACGATGGATCCCGTGTCGATGTGGTACACGCCGGTCAGGGCTTTGATGAGCGTCGACTTGCCGGCGCCGTTCTCTCCGATCAACGCGTGTACCTCACCGGGCAACAGTCGGAAGTCGACCCGGTCAAGTGCTTTCACCCCGGGGAATTCGATACTGATGTCGTGCATCTCGACGACCGGTAGCGGCTCTGCGCCGGATGATGTCGTAGCGCCCACCCCTGCTCCTTTCGATGAGGGCGAGAGATGATCTACCCGGCCTGCCCTTTCAGTACTGGCGTTCGGGCAGTGCAGCCTTTGCCTGTTCCTGGTCGAACGCCTGATCAGGTGTCACGACGCGGCTGGGTACCGGTTCACCTGCAGCGACCTTCTTGGCGAGATCCATGAGTTGCGGGCCGAGCAGTGGGTTGCACTCGACGATGTAGTTGAGCTTCCCGTCCGCCAATGCCTGCATTCCGTCATGGGTGGCGTCGACGGCGACGATCTTGATATCAGAGCCCGGTTTCTTGCCTGCCGCTTCGATGGCTTCCATTGCGCCAAGGCCCATATCGTCGTTCTGGGCGAATACCACGTCGATCTGCGGGGTGGACTTCAGGAAGGCCTCCATGACCTGCTTGCCACCGGATCGGGTGAAGTCGCCGGTTTGAGATGCCACGACCTTGAGGTTGGGGTTACCCGAGATTCCCTCTGCGAAGCCGGTGTTGCGGTCGATGGCCGGATCGGCGCCTGTGGTGCCCTCCAGTTGGACGATGTGGATCGGGCCGCCGGCGGTCGCGTACTGCTGTGCCACCCACTGGCCGGCTCGACGGCCTTCATCGACGAAGTCAGCGCCGATGAACGTTTTGTAGACGTCTTTGTCCTGCGTATCAACGGCGCGGTCGGTCAGGATCACCGGAATTCCGGCATTCTTGGTTTCCTGAAGAACCGCGTCCCACCCGGTGCGAACCACGGGACTGAAGGCGATGACGTCCACACCTTGCTGGATGAAGGAACGGATCGCCGAGATCTGCTTCTCCTGTTCGCCGTTGGCGTCGGCGAACTTGAGGTTGACACCGGCGGCTTCCGCGGCGCTCTTGATCGACTCGGTGTTGGCGGTGCGCCATCCGCTCTCCGCGCCCACCTGGGCGAACCCGAGGGTGAGGGCACCGTCAGGTGCGCCAGCGTCCTGCCCTGCCGGCGCCTTTCCGCTTCCACACGCCGTGACTGCGGTCGCGACAGCGACGATGCCGATCGCCACGGCAAACATCTTTTTCACCAGAAGACTCCTTTTGGCAGCGGTGCGAGCTGGATCAGGACATGTGCGGGTTGACCGCTGTTCGCCGTGACTATGACGCCGATCACACTGCGCGATGTTAACGCTCACAGATGGCCGGGTCAAGGTGTTCTGGCCGTCGTCTGCTGGGTAGTGACACCATTGACCACGTTGTGATGTGAACGCTAACATCCATTCTTGTGACTCAGACCACAACGTTTCAGTGGGTAACACCGCCCACGTGGCACCGCCTGCCGGTCGGTGCAGTCGCGACGTCCCGACGACCCGTGATCGGCCGCCGCTCATGACCCCGGCGAAGTACGTCATCGGCGTCGACTTCGGTACGTTGTCGGGCCGGGCGCTCGTCGTGCGCGTCACTGACGGTCACGAGATGGCGTCCGCTGAGCACGAATACCGCCACGGCGTCATCTCGGAGGTGCTACCGGACCACCCGGAGATTCGCCTACCCGCCGACTACGCACTCCAGGTACCTGCGGACTACATCGATGTGCTGAGGTTCGCGGTGCCGGATGCGGTGGCGAAGGCGGGAATCGATCCGGGCGACATCGTCGGGCTCGGCACTGATTTCACCGCCTGCACAATGGTCGCCGCGACCGGCGACGGGACACCGGTCTGCCAACTCGAACAATTCGCGGATCGGCCGCACGCGTACGCCAAGTTGTGGCGCCATCATGCCGCGCAACCGCAGGCCGATCGCATCAACGCGCTCGCCGCGGCGCGTGGCGAGGCGTGGTTGCCCCGGTACGGCGGCTTGATCTCAAGCGAATGGGAGTTCGCAAAAGGGCTGCAGATACTCGAGGAAGACCCCGAGGTCTATGCGGCGATCGACCGCTGGGTGGAGGGTGCGGACTGGATCGTCTGGCAACTCACCGGGCGTTACGTGCGAAATATCAGCACGGCGGGATACAAGGCCATCCGCCAGGACGGCAGATATCCGTCAAGGAAGTTCCTGGCCGAACTCAACCCGGATTTCGCCGGTTTCGTCGAGGACAAGATCGAGCAACCCATCGGCCGTCTCGGCGAGGCGGCAGGCACGTTGACCGCGCAGGCCGCCGCGTGGACAGGTCTGCCGGAGGGTATCGCGGTCGCAGTGGGAAACATCGACGCCCACGTGACCGTCGCGGCCGCCGACGCCGCCGAACCGGGACGGCTGATCGCCATCATGGGTACCTCGACCTGCCATGTGATGAACGGCAAGTTCCTGCGCGAAGTCCCCGGAATGTGCGGAGTCGTCGAGGGCGGCATCACCGATGGCTTGTGGGGCTACGAAGCGGGGCAGTCCGGCGTCGGCGACATATTCGCCTGGTTCACCAAGAACTGTGTACCGCAAGAACATGAGCGGGAGGCAGCGCAGCGCGGAATGACGCTGCACGAACACCTGTCCGACCTGGCGGCAGCGCAGGCGGTCGGCGAGCACGGGCTGATCGCCTTGGACTGGCACAGCGGTAACCGTTCGGTCCTCGTCGACCACCACCTCTCCGGCATCATGGTGGGGCAGACATTGCACACGACCTGCGTCGACCAGTATCGCGCGCTGCTGGAAGCCACCGCGTTCGGCACCCGGATGATCGTGGAAACCTTTCAGCGAAGCGGTGTCCCGGTCGAGGAGCTCGTGGTGGCCGGCGGGCTGATCAAGAACCCGCTGCTGATGCAGATCTACGCCGATGTCACCGGATTGCCGCTGTCGTGCGTAACGTCCACGCAGGCACCGGCTCTCGGCGCAGCGATCCATGCCGCTGCGGCCGCTGGGGCGTACCGCAATGTGCCGACGGCGTCCGGGCGGATGGGTGGTCGCAGGAAGAGCGCGTTCACGCCGATCTCCGACAATGTCGTGCGCTACAACGCGCTCTATGCCGATTACGTCGAGCTGCATGACTGGTTCGGTCGCAAAAACCCGCTCATGCGTCGACTTCGCATACTACGAGGCCAAGCCGGTCTACGGGAAACGGTGGGTTCTGCACAATGACCATCTCGACCGAGATCGACTCGGTGATCCGCGATTTGCAGCGCCAGGTTTGTGACCTGCACGCTGAGCTGGTCCGCTACCAGTTGGTGATCTGGACTGCGGGCAATGTGTCCGCCCGGGTGCCCGGCCGGGACCTGATGGTCATCAAACCTTCAGGTGTGTCGTATGACTCGATGACATCCGATCAGATGGTGGTGTGTGACCTCGACGGTGAACTCGTCGACGGCGATCTGGCACCCTCATCGGACACCGCGGCACACGCCTATGTGTACCGGCACATGCCGGAGGTGGGTGGGGTGGTGCACACCCATTCGACCTATGCCACCGCATGGGCGGCCCGTGGGGAACCGATACCGTGTGTGTTGACGATGAGCGCTGACGAGTTCGGCGGCGACATCCCGGTGGGACCGTTCGCGATGATCGGTGATGACTCGATCGGCCGCGGAATCGTCGAAACCCTGCGGCACAGCAGATCGTGCGCTGTGCTGATGCGCAACCACGGTCCGTTCACGATCGGTCGGGACGCGCGCGCGGCAGTCAAAGCGGCGGTGATGGTCGAGGATGTTGCCCGCACCGTGCACATCAGTCTTCAGCTCGGCGCCCCGGCCGCGATATCCGCGGCCGATGTGGGGCGGCTCTACGACCGCTATCAGAACGTCTACGGACAGCAGCCGAGCTCGCACAGCGTCATTCAGGAAGGCTGAAAGTGCCGAAAAGTATGACCGGCCAGGAGGTATGGTTCGTCACAGGAAGCCAGGCATTGTACGGTGAGCACATTCTGGATCAGGTCGCCGACCAGTCGCGCGAACTCGCTGACCAGCTGGACGCCAGCCCGGATCTTCCTGTCCCGGTGCGTTGGCGGCCTGTGGTGACCACCAGCGCAGCCATCTACGACGTACTGCGCGACGCGAGTGCCCGCCCGGAGTGCGCCGGCGTGATCGCCTGGATGCACACCTTCTCGCCGGCCAAGATGTGGATCCGCGGCCTCAACGGCCTGCAGAAGCCACTACTACACCTGCATACCCAATTCGGTGTCGAGATCCCCTGGGACAGCATCGATATGGATTTCATGAATCTCAACCAGGCGGCGCACGGCGACCGCGAGTTCGGCTACATCCAATCGCGGTTGTCGATACCACGCACCACCGTCGCGGGCCACGTCAGTGACTCGCGGACGACCTCCCGCATCGGCTCCTGGATGCGCGCGGCACTCGGGGCGTCCGAGTTGCAGGGTCTGCGTATCGCCCGGTTCGGTGACAACATGCGTGACGTCGCGGTCACGGAAGGGGACAAGGTCGAGGCGGAGTCCCATTTCGGGATGTCGGTGAACACCTACTCGGTGAATGATCTGGCGGATGCGGTGTTCCAGGTCAGCGACCGCGAAATCGACAAGCTGGTAGACGAGTACGAGGACACCTACGACGTCGCCGAAGAACTGCGACGGGGACGGGAACGACATGCCTCGCTGCGGGAAGGTGCCCGCATCGAACTCGGGCTGCGGGGCTTTCTCGTCAGCGGCGGGTTCGGCGCCTTCACGACGAACTTCGAGGACCTCGGCGCGCTGCGTCAATTGCCGGGAATCGCCGTTCAGCGGTTGATGGCCGACGGTTTCGGATTCGGCGCCGAAGGCGACTGGAAGACGGCGGCGATGGTGCGCGCCGTCAAGACCATGGGTGTCGGGTTGCCTGGTGGCACTTCGTTTATGGAGGATTACACCTATGACCTGACGCCAGGGGCCGAACGGATCCTCGGTGCCCACATGCTGGAAGTATGTCCGACTATCGCGGCGCAGACGCCGACCGTTGAGGTGCACCCGCTCGGCATCGGAGGGCGTGAGGATCCGGTGCGGCTCAGGTTTACCGGAGCCCCGGGTGATGGTGTGGTGCTGGGTATTTGCGACATGGGTACCCGATTCCGATTGGTGGCCAATCACGTGACGGTGGTGGAACCGTCGGCAGCCTTGCCGAAGCTGCCCGTTGCGTGTGCGGTCTGGGAGCCCAAGCCGTCGTGGTCGACATCGACAGAGGCCTGGCTGATGGCGGGGGGTCCGCATCACACTGTGCTCACCACGTCGGTATCGGCGGACACCATCGGCGATTTCGCGACGATCACCGCGACCGAACTGCTCGATATCGATGAGAACACCACCCCGCGCAGCTTCCAACGTGAGTTGCGATGGAACGCCGTCTATCACCACATCGCGGCGGGCCTCTGAGCCGGGCCTCTCATTCGGAGTTGCAGCCCGGCTGCGGAGCGCGGTCAAATGCGGGTGCGAAGCGATTCCTGCACTGACAGTCGCGGGGCGCGGGGAAGGGGTTCGTTCGCCTCGGACTCCCGAAACGAATCGATGGCGAGGGCGGCAAAGCGCCGTGCCGCTGTCTCACGGGCTGCGGGCGCGATCGATGTGAGTCCCCGTCCGGCAAGTAGAACGAGCACGAGGTCGTCGATGACGAAGTCGTGACGCAATCCGCCGGCCGACTTTGCCCGCCGGGTCAGGTCCGTGAGCATCCCCAGCAGCAATCGCCGGTGAGCGGCGAATGTGTCGGGCTCGGGGTGTGTGGACACGAACGCGTCCACGAACCCCTGGTTGCGGCTGTTGAGCACGCTGATCTGTTCGATGACGGAGCAGAACCCCCGCCATGGCTCGGGATCGGCGCAGCCGTCTTCCACGATTCCTCGACATGAGTGCAGTTCGTCTTCGAAGGCCGCGTCCACCAGTAGTTGCTTGGTGGGGAACCGGCGGTACAGGGTTGCCGGTCCTACTCCGGCACGACGCGCGACCTCCCGCATGGTGATGTCGATTCCGCGTTCCGCGAACAGTTCCCGTGCGGCTTTGACGGCTCTGTCGCGGTTGTCCCGGGCGTCGGAGCGGAGCATGTGAGGCAATTCGTCGGTCATGGTTCTCACTTCGCAGAAGTGGACGCAGGCGTCCATTACCGTCGCCACGGTACCGCAGAACCCGAACACGATGGAGACGAAGAATGCGCGCAGTGGCGATTCAGCGATTCGGCGACCCGAGCGGCATGGCGGTGATCGAACTGCCGGCGCCGGGCCCGGCCCCCGGGCAGGTGGTCATCGCCACCGAGGCCATCGGAGTGGGCGGCGTCGACGCCGTGATTCGCCGCGGGACCCTTGGCGGCTATGGCTTCAGTGAGGGATTGGTGCCCGGCAGCGAGGTGGCAGGCATCGTGACTGCGGTCGGTGCCGACGGCGACACGTCGTGGATCGGTCGGCGCGTATGGGCGTTCACCGGCACCGGAGGCGGCTACGTCGAGCAGGCGGTCGCGCGGGTCGATGACGTCGTCGCGCTCCCGGAGGCGCTGTCGTCGATCGATGCGGTCACCCTCGGTAGCGCGGCTCCGGTTGCCCACTTTGCGCTCGCCCACGCGCATTTCGCTTCCGGCGAGTCTGTTCTGGTGCGCGGTGCGGCAGGCAGCATCGGGATCGCGACGGTGGAACTCGCGGTGCGCGGCGGCGCAGGCGCAATCGCCGTGACCACGTCATCGCCCGAGCGTGGCAGAAGGCTTCGCGACCTCGGTGCGACACACGTATTGGACCGCGCCGGGCACGGCGATCCGACCGGACCGACGTCGTTCGATGTGATCATCGACATCGTCGGCGGAGCAGAGGTGCCCGCGTTCGTCGACCGACTCGCGGCGAACGGACGCATGGTCGTCGCCGGCGTGGTGGCAGGCTGGCCTCCGGCGGACTTCGGCATGCGGCTCATCGGCGCATTCCAACAGTCCCGCTCGTTCGCCACCTTCAGTCTCGACACCGTTCCGGTCGGTCGCAGAGACGCGGTGCGAGCCGAACAATTTGCCGCCGCCGGACGTGGGGAACTGCACGCCGTGGTTCACGAGGTCCTGCCCTTGGAACGGGCCGCTGAAGCACACCGTCAGATGGATCATGGCGAAGTGTTCGGGCGGGTGGTCCTCATTCCGTGAGTCCGACGTCGGTCTCTCGCCGAGCGCGGGCGCGGCGTTTGCCTTCATGCATGGCGGCGACGCGGGCGACGGGAATCGTGTGGCCCTGCGCAATGAGATCGTCGGGCAGGCGCTGCGGGGCCGGCATCGAGTCTGCCCATGGGTCACGGCCGGCGAGTGCGCCCACCGCGGTGAGCACAGTGAAATCGGCGGGGGAGACCTGCTCGAGATCCGACCAGGCCAGCGGGAACGACACGGGTATGCCCGGACGCAGCCGAGGACTGTAAACCGCGGCGACAGTCGCGCCGCCCGAGCGGGTCGAGTCCACGAACACCTTGCCTGCCCGGTCCTCGACGATGAAGGCGGTGGTGGCGATGGCGGGGTCGAGCGCCTCGGCGCGGTCGGCGAGGGCGCGGGTGGCGGCGGCCACGTCCTCGCCGGGGATGCTGTCGTCGACCGGGACGAATATGTGCACGCCCCGTGAGCCACTGGTCTTGACGGCGCCGGTGAGGCCGCAATCCGTCAGGGCTTGCCGCACCAGGTGCGCGACGGCCACCACCGCGGCGAAGTCGTCGACACCGGGCGGGTCAAGGTCCAGTACCAGATGCGTGGGTTGATAGATGTTGTCGGCGAGGCCCAGGGCCGGGTGGTATTCGATCGCGCGCTGATTGGCCAGCCAGAGCAATGTGCGTCGGTCGTTGCACAACGCGTATCGAACTTCACGCTGGGACGCCTCCGCCCACATCGAGACGGTCGGAATCCAGTCGGGCGTGTACTTGGGAACGTTCTTCTGCATGAACGGTTTTCGTCCACGCAGTGCCCGCAATACGGTGAGCGGACGGTCGGTGAGACCAGGCAGGATCCGATCGGCGACGGCGTCGAGGTAGTCCACGAGATCGCGCTTGGTGGGCCCCGGCCCGCTCCCCGCACTCAACGTCTGGTCGAGATTGGTCAGGTCGACCCCAGCGCGTTGCTCTCCAGCGCTCATCCAGCCACCCTACGGCGGGTCGTTTCCGCCGACAGACAGGAAGAAATGCTGAGCGCTGTTACTTCTTGTTGCCTCCGGGCCGCGGGGGAGGCGGCGGCTTGGCTTTGGTGGTCGGCTCGAACTTGCCGCCCTTTTTCGGGTCGTACGTACCCTTCTCGGCCATGGTGATACCCCTCACTTCTTCGACCTTCGGCCACGTTATCGAGATACCGCGAACCACGTGCGAGAACGCCGAGATCTCACCCCGCGCATCGCCGCTGGACCCGCGACGCCCGGTTGCGACACGGTCACGGATGCATATCCATCGATGCATCACTGATCGCAATAGCCTCACTGATCACTATTGTCACATCTGCCAACTGTTGACGTCGCTGCGACGTCCCCTCCGGGAAGGTGTGACATGTCGCGACGTCCTCGAATCGCCTCGATTCCGATGGCGTCGGCGGCCGCTATCGGTCTCATTGTTGCGATCGGTGTAGCGCCGCCGGCGTTCGCCGAACCGTGCGAAGGCGCTGCGGCAGCGGCACGGCCCCTGCCGAATCAGGCGTTCCAGATCCCGAATCCGTCCAAGATCGCACCGCTGAACCGCCCGATTGGGCACAAGCCCGTCGGTGCGAATGACCAGGCGCCGCTACCTCGTCTGGGTCAGCTGCCGCTGGCCATCCTCAAAGCGCTCATTCCGAAGTCCGGGCAGAAGTCCGGGCAGGTGAAGCAGGAAGCGGCAGTCGTACCTTCACCCAATCCGGTGGCCGCCCAACCGGTTCCCGCCGTACCGCAGCCGGTTCCGGCCCCAGCGGCGGCCCAACCGGCTCCGGCGCCTGCGCAACCTCCCGGGACATCGATCGTCGGATGGGTGACCGGGCCCGACAGTCCGAACGAGACGATCAAACGGTTCGCCATCACCGGGACCGACCTCGGGATCATGTGGGACAACGGCGATCCCGCCAACCGACAGGTGCTGATGGCCTTCGGGGACACCAACGGCTATTGCGACATCCCGGGCAAGCAGTGGCGGTACAACGCGTTGTTCCGCAGCCAGGACGGCGCGCTGTCGAAGACGGTCGCTGTCCCCAATGGCGTTGTCGGCAACAAGTATTCCGGCTCGCCCGTGTGGCGGCAGGGCATCTCGAAGCAGATCATCAACAGCATCGGGCGGGCGCCGGAGGAAACGGGCATCATTCCGACGGCGGGCATCGCCGTGGGAGGGAAGCAACTACTGAACTTCATGTCGATCAGGGACTGGAACAGCCCGGGATCGTGGTCGACGAACTTCTCGGCAATCGCGGTGTCGCAGGACAATGGCGAGAATTGGGGCGTCTACCCGGGCACCATCCGTACGCCCGCCGCCGGTAATGAGAACTTCCAGATGGGGGCGTTCCTCAAGCCCGGGCCCGGCGATCCGTACGTCTACACATTCGGGACACCCAACGGGCGTGGTGGATCGGCCTATCTGGCGCGAGTGTCCCCGGGTTTCATACCGGATCTCACGAGATACGAATACTGGAACGCCGATCGCAATGCCTGGGTGCCGGGCAATCCGGCGGCCGCGACCCCGGTGATCCCTGGGCCGGTGAGCGAAATGTCGGCCCAATACAACACGTATCTCAAGCAGTACCTCGCGCTCTACGGCAATGGTGCCAACGACATCGTGATGCGGACCGCGCCGGCTCCGCAAGGACCATGGGGCCCTGAGCAGCTGCTCGTGCCGTCGTCGCAGATCCCTGGCGGGATCTACGCGCCGTACCTTCACCCGTGGTCGACGGGCAAGGAGCTGTACTACAACCTGTCGCTGTGGTCGGCGTACAACGTGATGCTGATGAAGACGGTGCTGCCTTAGACCGTCGCTACGACGCGGTCGCCGCCGCTGCCAGTGCCGCCAGTTTCACGTCCAGTTCGTTGGCGGCCTCGAGAAGCGGACGGTTGGGTTCGACGACCATCAACGACGATGGCACCACATAGGTGAGTGCGCTTCGGCCGCCTGCTTCTTCGGTGAGCAGCAGTTCAACCGGCGCAAAGAGGCCAGCGGTCACATCGTGACGGAGCATGGTTATCGCAATCAGGGGATTGCCGATCACCACGCGCAGCACCTGCCTGTCGATGCCGGCCTTGTTGATCCAGGCGCCATGGTCCCACTGCGCGAACAGCATGAAACCACTTGGGCCGACGTGTGATTGCACCTCGCGTTCATACGATTCCCAGGTCGGGAACTTCGCCCCGATATCGTCTATCGGCACCGGGGTCTCGCCGACCCGGGCGAGTAATGCGGCAACGAGTTCACTGAAACCCTTTGCGCTGTCGAATCGTAAACGTACACCGGAGAACGGGATCTCCTGCGGGTCAGACGTGGGCATGATCAGTCTCCAGATTCTGGTCGAGGGTCGCGGATTCCGTGCGCTCGTGCAGGTGAGCGGTCGGAGTGTGATCGATTCTGAGGCTCAGCAGTTCGGGGCGGCTGTAGTGCCCGCTGGCATCCATTTTGGATTTGCGTTGGTCGATCAGAGTGAAATCGAGATCGGCAATTACTTCACCTTCTCCGGAACGCAGTGGTTCACCGAGTAATTGGCCCAGTGGAGAGATGATGGCGGTGAACGAGCCCCCGGAGATGGGATCGATCGGCGATCTGGTATCCGCCGCGATCTTTTCCTGTTGTCCGGCATCCAGCCAGGCGGTCGCGTTGACGACGAAACTGCCCGACTCGAGGGCGTGATTGCGAACGCTGATCTCGGTCTGTTCGGCGAACAGGGGCCCGCCGAATGAGCCGGGGAACATCGCCGAGTGGATCTGCTCGCGGTCGGCGATCAGCGCGTAACGGGCCAGCGGGTTGTAATGCTCCCAACAGGCCAGCTGGCCGACGCGACCGACCGCACTGTCAACGACCCGCAGCCCGGAGCCGTCACCCTGACCCCAGATCATCCGTTCGTGGTAGGTCGGAGTGATCTTGCGGCGCCGCTGAATCAGGCTGCCGTCGGCATCGAACAGCAATTGTGTGTTGAACAGGCTGCCGCCGTCGCGCTCGTTCACGCCGATGGATACCACCATGCCGGCTGCTCGCGCGGCATCCGCGATGGCGTGGGTGGCCGCCGACGGTACGGTGACTGCCTGGTCGAGCAATGTGAGTTGCTGCGCGCCCATCTCGAAAGGTCGCTGCAGGAAAGAGAAATACGGGTAGTACGGCACCACTGTCTCGGGGAACGTCGCGAACTGCACCCCGCGATGTGCGAGTTCGGCGATCTTGCCGACGACCTTCTCGACGGTCCCGTCTCGGCTGTAGAGCACTGGACTGATTTGCACTGCTGCGGCTCTGACGACAGTCATATGTGCCAGCCTCCCGAATCGGTTATCGCGGCGATGGTTGGGAACCACCACCAGAAGCAAGCGCTGACCCCGCCCACTTATTCCTGAGTATTGGAAACTGTACTCAGCACGGTGCACAGTGCATCCAGCGTGCCCGCCCATGCACTGTCGGGAGGTGCGGCATAGCCGATGACGAGCGCGTCGTGCTCGGGCGCAGGCGAGTCGGCCCCGTGGTAACGGTAAACCGAGATTCCGTGGACGGTCAGGCTCCGGTGTGCCGCCGCCGCCACCACGGACCGCTCGGTGCCGCGAGGCAGTTCGAGGACGGCCTGTAGGCCGGCGGACATGCCGGTGACACGGACGTTCGGCGCACGCTGCGCCAAGGCTGCGATCAACTGGTCACGGCGGCGGCGGTAGCGCAGCCGCATGGCGCGCACATGACGGTCGTAGGCGCCCGCCGTGATGAATTCCGCGAGCGTCAACTGCTCCAGCGCGCTCGACCAGTCGGCGTGGCCTTTGGCTGCCACGACCTCAGGGACGAGATCGTTGGGCAGCACCATCCAGGCGAGTCGCAGTCCGGGTGCCAGCGACTTGCTGGCCGAACCGAAGTACACCACCCGCTCGGGATCGAGGCCCTGTAACGCGCCGACCGGCTGGCGGTCATATCGGAACTCCCCGTCGTAGTCGTCCTCGAGGATCAGCCCGCCGGTGGTTCGTGCCCAGTCGACGGTCGCCGCGCGCCGGTCCGCCCGCAACTCGATCCCGGTCGGGTACTGATGTGCCGGTGTCAACAACACTGCACCGACTCCCCGCATTCGTGCCAGATCATCGGTGCAGGCGCCGTGTTCGTCGACGTTGAGCGCAGGGGTACGTAGGCCGGCGTGGGTGAGTGTGTCGCGGTAGACCTCGAATCCGTAGGACTCCACGGCGACCGCCCGGACCCGTCGTGCCTTGAGCACCTGTGACACCAGTGTCAGGCCATGGTGAAAGCCTGCACAGATGACGACCCGTTGTGGCTCGACCTCCACGCCGCGGACGCGCGCCAGATAGCTCGCAAGCGCGGTACGCAATTCCAGGCGACCGGCAGCGTCGCCGTAGCCGAAGGCGTCGTACGGCGCCGTGTTCAGGGCACGCCGAGCCGCGGCGAGCCACTGGGTGCGAGGAAACTCCGCAAGGTTCGGCGACCCGGGCACCAGTCCGTATCTCGGACGCCGCGGAGGCGGTGCGGTGAGGGCACCGGCAGCGGGCTTGCGGGGCTCGGCTCGGCTCGCCACCCGGGTTCCCGAACCTTGTTGTGCGATGAGCCAGCCTTCGGCAATCAGTTCCGCATAGGAGTCGGCCACGGTGTTGCGGGCGATGCCGAGGTCTGTTGCCAGCGATCGGGACGACGGCAGCCGGGTTCCCGGTGCCAGCCGCCCGGTCCGCACAGCGTCGCGGAGGGCGTTCATGAGTCCCGCGCGCAGTCCTGGTCCTTCGACGTCCAGATGCAGGTCGATGCCGAGTTTGGCCGGGGCGTCAGCCGCCGAAGTGGCCCAGGGATTCGCCATAAAACTGGACCATACCTGTAGGCCATTGCGTCCGTAGCGTCAAAGTCACAAATCAACAGTTCGAATAGTGAAGGGACACTGTGATGCGAATTGGACGAATAACCCCTCTGGCGGTGCTGGCGCCGGTGCTGGCGGCCTCGGCGATCGCCGCCGCAGCGCCTGCCGTGGCTGCTCCCACGGGACCTCCGAGAGCCTGCGTCACGTCCGGCGCGGCGACCACCTGCCAGACACCGGGCAACGTGGAGATCATCAACTCCACGCCGGCCAGGAATTTCTATCCGTACGGACGCGCGCCCTATCTGCTCGGAGGCAATTGATCACAACGGCCGATACCGCCGGCGCCTGCGATCCGCCGATTGTCTAGGTTGGGGTGATGACCGCGAGGACAGCCAAGACCATGGGATTCGCCGCGATCGTTCTCACGGCGCTGGGTGCCGGTAGCGGGGTCCAGGCCCACGCAGACGATGGCAACCCGCTGCTGCCGCTCGTCGATGCCGCGGCGCAGCGCCTGCAAACAGCAGATCCCGTGGCAGCCTATAAGTTTCGAACGGGCGGGGCGATTGACGATCCCCCACGTGAACAGCAGGTGATCGACGCGGTCACCGCGGATGCCACGGCGAAGGGTGTCGATCCGGCATATGTCCGTGACGTGTTCCGCAACCAGATCGATGCGACGGTTTCCGTGGAACACAGCCGGTTCGCGCAGTGGAAGCTGGATCCGGCCGCTGTCCCGTCGACCACGCCTGACCTCGCAGCATCGCGGACCACGATCGACGGACTGAATCACACGATGGTGAACGAGATCGCCGACCAGTGGTCGACCCTGCATTCGCCGGCGTGTCCGGCCGAACTCACCGACGCCGTGGACACGGTGGTCCGCGAACGGAATGCCGACCCGGCTGCCCTCGGGTACGCGACCCACGCGTACTGCCGTTGAGCGCGATGGATATTCGGGCGATGCGCATTGGAGATCCGCCATGAGAATCTGCGTTTTTCTGTCCGCTGCCGACCTCGACGAGCGGTACACGCGGCCGGCCCGGGAGTTCGCCGAACTCATCGGTAAGGGTGGGCACACCCTGGTGTGGGGAGGGTCCGATACCGGATTGATGAAGATCGTCGCTGATGGCGTGCGGGAGGCCGGCGGGCAGCTTGTCGGGATATCGGTCACGTTCCTACGTTCGGTGGCCAGGAAAGACGCCGATGAGATGGTAATCGCCGAAGATCTCGCTGAACGAAAGGCATTGATGCTGGCGCGGTCGGATGCGGTGGTCGTGATGGTCGGCGGCTTGGGCACGTTGGACGAGGCAACCGACATCCTCGAGCTGCGCAAGCACGGCCTGCATGACAAACCGATCGTGCTGCTGAACACCGCCGGCTTCTACGACGGATTGGTGCTTCAGCTCCGACGGATGGCCGACGACGGATTCCTGCCGGTGGGACTGGATGAGCTCGTCTACGTCGCCGACGAAGGGGCCGACGCGCTGGCCTACCTGGCTCAGTTTCGCTGAAACCCGATGCGAGCCAGGAGCTTACCCATCATGCCGACAGGTCGACCGCCGGGCGATCGACGGCTGGCATAGGGCCACGGTTGATGACGCTCGGGGACCGAAAACGCGCGGACCTGCTTGAGCTGCGTACGCAGATACTGGCGCAGGTCGTGCAAACCGGGATCAGTCCAGCGGTTTTCGGCCTCGATGGGATCGGCCGTGAGATCGTAGAGTTCCCACTGGTCATCGAGCGGATCGGTGCGGTAGCCCTCGCCGCCGAAGCCGCTGGTCGCCAGCTGGCGCACACCCGGCTCGGTCCAGGTGCCGGGATCGTCGAAGGTCCGCACCAGCTTCCACAGATGCCCGCCGCCACCGGAAGCTTCCTCGACCCGTACCACCAAACCTTCGAAGTTCGCAGCGACGTGTGCGGGGACGCGGATACGCAGCGGTGCAGGGGGATTCACCGTCCGGCCCAGCATTCGTGCCGTCGCCGACGCGCCGGTGTCGCCTTCGAGCACGTTGTCGCGGGTCATCAGGTAGATCGGCCGGTCCTCATCGGGTTCAGCTCCGTCGACCACGGGCATCAGGTCGCGCCCGGGTAGCGGATGCACCTCGGTGAACTCGGCGGTCAGCTGCGCGGCCACTGCGTCGACGTCGATTCCGGCCGCCCCGAGCAGCGTCGGCACCAGGTCGATGTGCGAGGTGGGCGCCGAGACCGTGCACGCTGCGGTGGCGTCGTCGCCGATCCGGGTGATGACGAAGGGCACCCGGGTGGCCTCGTCGTAGAGGTTGAACCATTTCTGGTGTAACCCGCCATGCGCACCGAGTAGCTCGCCGTGGTCGGAAGTGCGTACCAGCACGGCATTTTCGGATCCGCCCTCAGTGACGGCCCGGCGGACGCGGTCCAGCGGGCCGTCGACCTCGGCGTGCAGCCGGTAGTACAGGTCACGGTATTCCTGTGCCTTGCGCTTGTAGGTGCGTTCGATCGCCGGAGCGGGGCCGTACCCGGAGAAGTAGGCCTTGCGGTAGGCGCTCTGCGCGGCCGGCTTGGCGCTGAGGTCTTCCTCGGCCGTCGGTGCGGCCGGCACGTGCGGCGGCTCCAACGCGGCTGACGGGGATAGTGGGTTGCGCCGTGCCCAGGCCGGAAACAGCACGATGTCATGCGGATTGACGAAGCTCGCCACCAAGAGGAATGGCCGCATGGCTCCGGCGTCACCTGCCCGGCGGCGTGCGTACCGGTCTTCCAGCCAGGCCACGATCCGGTCGGCAAATAGCGGGTCACGCCGAAAGCCGCTGTTGGACGTGGCCGCACCGTGCGGCTCGGGGCCGACCCAGCCGGAAAAGCCGTAGGGGCCCAGCGGGTCGGCGTCCAAATACGCCTGCACCGCTGCCGGATCGATGACTCCGTCATCGTCATTGGTGGCCATCGGCTGTCCGGTCGCCGGATCGGTGAGATCGGCGTGCGAGATGTGCCATTTACCGTCGTAATGTGTGTCATATCCTGCTGCGCGGAACCAGTTGCCCAGTGTCGGCACCTCGCCACTGCGCAGCCATCGCAGCCGGGAATCGTCGTAGCGCTTGCCGATCCCGTCGGTCTGGGTCACGCCGTGCAGATCCGGATACTGGCCGGTGAACATGGTCGGGCGGCTGGGCACACAGGCCAGCGAACCCGTGTAATGCCTGGCGAAACTGACGCCATGCTCATCGAACCAGCGTCGGCCGCCCAGTGCGCCCCGGCGCCAGGTGCGCACATCATCGGATTCGTAGGGCGGAATCGCGCGTTCTTCGTCGGTCATCAGGATGACGATGTCCGGGCTTTGTTCAGTCACGCTCGCGCTCCACTGCGCGGATGGGATGTGCCACGTTCTCATCCAACACGAATACCGGGGGTGCTGCCGCTGGTTCCGATACCAGCCGGTGCCGTTAAGGCAGAATTGCCAGATGTCGATTCCGCCGCAGCGTCCCGGCCAACCGGGCCGGCGCCGTCCCGTGCCGCCGCCTGACCCGGAAACCCGACGGTTGCCACGTCCCACCCGTCACGAACCGCCGACCGAGCAGTTCCGCGCGCGACACCAGCCCGCTGACGCGGCCACCGAGAAGATTGCGCGACCCCGCCCGCCCGCAGGCAATCCACCCGGAGGCGGTGGCCGGACACCGCCCGCCGCGCCGCCGCCCGCCGCGCCGTCACCGTCGGTCCGATCTCGCCGCCGCCCGTTGTCGATCCTGCTCATCGGGATCATCGTGCTCGCGCTGGTGGCCGCCGGGCTCGCCGGGGCGGAGCTCTATGCGCGACACCGGGCGGGGACCATCCTCGCCGACGTCACCCAGTGCGTCGTCCAGGACGGGGCCACGATTTCCTTCGGGGTGAGCCCACCGTTCCTGTGGCAGCACATCACCGGCCACTACACCAACATCTCCGTGCAGACGGCGGGGAACCAGGTCCAGGAAGCCGAGGGGATGACCGCCGATGTCACCCTGACCGACATCCGGTTGCAGAGTTCGGGGGACTCCAAGGGCACGATCGGATCTCTGGACGCGACGTTGGCCTGGACGTCGGCAGGTATCAAGGACACCGTGGCGGCCAACCTTCCCGGCGTCGGCAGCCTGGTCAGCGGTGTGCGGACCGACGCCGCCGCGGGCACCATCGTGCTGGAGGCCGTCGGAGACACCAGCGTGACGGCTGCACCCGAAGTCACCGACGGCAATCTAGGCCTGCGCGTGCTCGATGTCACCGGCCCGTTCGCGAAGGACACCGTGTAGACCGCACTGAACGAACTCACCACCAAACTCAACGACAACTACCCGCTGGGCATTCATGCCGACAGTGTCGCGGTGACCGACACCGGCGTCGTCGGGAAGTTCTCCAGCCAGAACGCGTCGATTCCCAACGACGAAGCCGATCCCTGTTTCGCGCAGCTGTAGCGCGGCCCTGGTCAGGGGTGGCGAAGCGAGGTCAGCAGCGCGTTGAGTCCGTATTCGAAGACGGCGTCGTAGTCGGTCGGTGACTGCAGCGCTTCGACGAGCGCCTGGTCGGGCCAGTCGGAGGTCCACAATGATGGATCCTCCTCGCGATGCGCCGAATCGCGTACGGCCGAGAACTGCATCACCGCAGAGGAAATCACGTGCACCTGTACCGCCCGCAACATGAGCGCGGCGTCGGTTCCGGTGACACCCAGTTCGGCCAGTTGTGCCGCCAGTGTCTGCTGGATGGGCAGGAACAGTGCCGGTGTCCGGTCGCGCTCGTGGGCGATGGCGAGCAGATGCTGGCGTTCGATCAACAGTCGTCGCTGGGAGCGGACCAGGCAGGCGATCCGGTCCACGGGACAGTCGCCGAGTACGGGCAGGTCGGCCATTTCACCGAGCAGGCGCTCGATCAGACCGTCGAAGAGTGTGTCCCGCCCACCGACGTGCCAGTAGATCGAGGTGACGGCCACCCCGAGCTGTTCGGCGAGCCCGCGCATGGTGAACGCTTCGACCCCGTTGCGTTCGATGAGTCGAGCCGCGGTATCGAGGATGCTCTCGGCGTCAACGGTTTTCGATACCGAGGTGGGGGCAGCCGGGGCGCGGCGAGTCACGGTCACGCCCCCTTTCGCGCGTGCGTCAAAACGCGGCACGTCGCTTCTGTAACGGTGTTACATTGCACACCGTAGCGGCCGGTAGGTGGACGAGGGAGTGAATCGTGTTCGATCTGTTGATCACGGGCGGCACCGTAGTCGATGGAACGGGGGCCGACAGGTTCCCTGCCGACGTGGCGGTCAGGAACGGCAAGATCGTCGAGGTCAAGCGGCGGGGGCCCGGTGACGCGCCGCTGGACGGGGCGGCCGCCGAGACGATCGATGCGACGGGAAAGATCGTCGCACCGGGCTTCGTCGACATCCACACCCACTACGACGGGCAGGTCAGCTGGGATGACCTGCTGGAACCGTCAAGCAATCACGGTGTCACCACGGTGGTGGCCGGCAACTGCGGCGTGGGTTTCGCGCCGGTGCGCCCGGGCCAGGAGCAGTGGCTGATCGAGCTGATGGAGGGTGTCGAGGATATTCCGGGAACCGCGCTCTCCGAAGGCATTACCTGGGGCTGGGAAAGCTACGCGGATTACCTCGATGTGATCGGCAAGCGCAACCTCGCCGTCGACATGGGGAGTCAGATCGCGCACGGAACGGTGCGGGCATATGCGATGGGGGAGCGTGGCGCCCGCAACGAACCCGCCACACCGGAGGACATCGCTGAGATGAGTCGACTCGTGCAGGAGGCGATCGAGGCAGGCGCGCTTGGCTTCTCGTCGTCGCGCACCCTCGCCCACCGTGCCATGGACGGCGAACCGGTGCCCGGCACGTTCGCGGCAGAGGATGAGCTGTTTGCGCTGGGGCGGGCCACTGCCGCCGGCGGGGGTGCGGTGTTCGAGCTCGCGCCGCAGGGCGCGGCGGGGGAGGACATCGTCGCGCCGCGCAAGGAGCTGGAGTGGATGCGCCGGTTGGGAGCCGAGATCGACTGCGCGCTGAGCTTCGCGCTCATCCAGGTCGACGCCGACCCGAACTTGTGGCGCGAGCAACTGGACCTCTCGGCTGCGGCACACCAGGCGGGCAGTCGGCTGCACCCGCAGGTGGCGGCCCGTCCGTTCGGGATGTTGTTGGGATTCCCTGGCCACCATGCGTTTACCCACCGCCCCACCTATCGCCGGCTCAAGGCCGCGGGCAGCCGGGGCGAACTCGCGGCCCGGCTCGCCGAACCCGCTGTGCGGGCGGCCATCCTGTCCGAGGAAGATCTGCCCATCGATCCGAATGTGCTCTTCGACGGCATGTTCGCGCTTGCCCAGTATTCCGCCGACCGGCTGTACTCGCTGGGCGAACCGCCGGACTACGAGCCCACTGCCGAGAAGACCGTTGCCGCGATCGCCCGCGACCGTGGCGAGGACGTCTTGGCCACCATGTACGACCTCATGCTGGAGGCAGACGCCGGTGCGATGCTCATGCTGCCCATGTTCAACTACGCCGACGGCAACCACGATGCGATCCGCGAGATGATGACGCACCCTGCCGGTGTGCTGGGACTGTCCGACGGCGGCGCACATTGCAGCATGATCTGTGACGCCTCCTATCCCACGTTCCTGCTGACACACTGGGCACGCGACCGCCACCGGGGCGAGAAGCTGCCCCT
Organism: Mycobacterium appelbergii; assembly: GCF_032883035.1. Classification (NCBI taxonomy): domain Bacteria; kingdom Bacillati; phylum Actinomycetota; class Actinomycetes; order Mycobacteriales; family Mycobacteriaceae; genus Mycobacterium; species Mycobacterium appelbergii. The sequence goes on along the minus strand of NZ_JAMQTH010000007.1, from coordinate 77,375 downwards.
GGAGTATGTGATTCGCAAGCAGTCCCACGACACCGCGGAACTGTTCGGGCTCGCCGATCGGGGAGTGATCGCCGTCGGGAAGAAGGCCGACCTCAATGTGATCGATCTGGACGCACTCACCTTGCACGCGCCTCGGATGGCCTACGACCTGCCTGCCGGCGGTCATCGGCTTGTCCAGGGCGCCTCGGGCTACGTCGCCACAATCGTCAGCGGTGTCGTCACCCGCCGTGACGGTGTGGACACCGGCGCCCGGCCCGGCCAATTGGTGCGCGGTGGGCGCTGACCCGCCGGTTACCGCGCGTCGCCGCGCGACTGCGCCAGGATCGCACCCCCCAACCAGCGTCTGATGAAGCGGCGCAAGTCATCTCGGCTGCGGCTCGGCGCGTTGGGGGCGACGAAGAACGACAGCATCGTCCGCAGCGTGAACTCCACGAGTTCATGCTGAGCCGACTCGTCGTATCCGTACTTGTCCCAGTCGACGTCGAAGCGTTTGAGCATTCGCATGCCGATCGCCTGCGCCTCGTCCGATGCGAGGTTGCCTGAGTTCGCCGCCACATACGGCTCGGACAGCAGGATGCCGAGATGCGGCGTGCGGGCGACCTCCTCCAGGGAGTAGAGCACACCCTCGGCCATCGCCTCCGCTGGATCGGAGATGCCGCGGACGGCGACGGTGAGCCGGTCGAGAAAGCCGTCCACTGACGCGATCGCGGCCGCGTGCATGAGTGCCTCCGCCGTCGGAAAGTAGCGGTACACCGTCTGGCGGATCACGCCAAGCGATGCCGCGACGTCGGCGACGCTGACGTCGCGGCCGGTCTCTGCGATCAACTGCACCGCCGCGGCCACGATGCGCTCGGAGGCCTCCTCATCGGTCGCGGGCGGGCTCCCGTCCCACCCGCGCCTACGCGCCACGCTCTGAATCCTCGGCCACCGGCATGTCTGCAGGATATCGCCCCCGTCGTTGACGTTCGGCGTCACATGCGGTAATCATACATTCGTTGCAAGCTGTGTATGATTACTTGAGTTCGAACGAGGTGGCCTCGATGACAGACCTGATAGTGCGCAAGATGCGGTTCGCGTTCGCAGACCATCACGTGCCGTTTCTGTGGAACCAGGACAATCCCGCGTTCTCCAGCATGGCCAATGCGGTGTCTTTCCTGGCGATCGCCTTCGAGAAGATGATCGGCCAGATGATCCCCGAAGCCATGCCGTTCATCGCCGATCCCGAGATCGCCGAGGAGGCACAGGCATTCGTGCGGCAGGAGGGCCAGCATTCCATGGCCCATCGTCAGCACGCGAAGGGGCTCATCAAGAGTTATCCGGCGCTCAAGGAAACCCTCGACGAGGTGCTCGCGGCGTTCGACGATCTCACCGCGAACACGCCGCTGAAGTACCGGCTGGCCTATACCGCCGACCTCGAGGCCACGTTCACCCCGGTGTTCAAGCTGATGCTCGACCACGACGACACCTTGTTCGCACCCGGCGATGACCGGGTTGCCTCACTGTTCCTGTGGCACTTCGTCGAAGAGGTCGAGCACCGCAGTTCGGCATTGATCATCTACGACGCGGTGGTCGACGACCCGTGGTACCGCATGCGAGTGGCACCGTCGATCTTCAAACATGTGTGGGGCGTGCTCCGGATAGCCTGCGAGGGCTTCAACAAACACGTGCCGGTGGAGGAGCGCAAGATCGACGCGTTGTCGATGTTCGGCATGCAGGCCCGCAAAAAGGCGCTGATGCAAAGACTTCCATTCTTCAACACTCCGAACGACGGTCCTTTCGCGAACGCGTTCGCCCACCTGCCGGTGCGTGAGCAGCTCACGGCCATGGCAGGTGTTGTGCGCAGCCAGATTCCGGGTCACGATCCCACCCACGAGAAGCTGCCGGTGCTGGCCGATGAGTGGTTCAATCGTTACGACGCCGGCTACGACGTGACGCAGTGGTACACGGCAGGGAACGCGGCCGAAACGAAGACGGGCACGGCCCATGTCTGACCTGTGCTCACCGACATTCGCTGATCTTGCCGGGCGGCTGGGCTTTTCGTGTGACACCGCCGGTGGCCTTGCAGAGTTCCGTAACCCCTTCGGCCTGGAGAACTGGACGCTGCCGGTCCTGGAGATCACCGTGATCGTGGGCGCGGTGCTGGCCCTGGTGTACGCCATCGTGCGACTGCGCCGTCACCATGACCCCACCAACCTCGTGCTGTGGTTCGGCGCCATCGCGTATCTGCTGATCATCGAGCCGCCGCTGTATTTCCCGGGACCGTTCGGGATCAGCGAGTACGTCGACACGATGTTCGCCCACAACGTGTTCACCGTCGACTTCCTGTGGGGCCGCCTACCGCTCTACATCGTCGCGATCTACCCGATGATGGCCACGGTGGCATTTGAGATCGTCCGGATGCTCGGCGTCTTCCGCCGCTACGGTGCGCTCGTCGGGGCGGTGTGCGTCGGATTCGTCCATCACGCCTTCTACGAGATCTTCGATCACCTGGGACCACAGCTGCGGTGGTGGGAGTGGACACTGGATCACCCGATGAATCAGCCGTTCTTCGACTCGGTGCCGTTGCCGAGCGTCGTGGTGTTCGCCGCGCTGTGGCCGATGTCGCTGGCATTCTGTGTCCAGTTTTTCGTCGGTCGGCACGTGGACGGGGGCGCCACGTTCACCGGTCTGCAGGTGGTGTGGCGGACCATTGTCGTCGGCGTGCTGGCGTCGATCGGAACCGCGGTGCTCCCCATGCCTGCCACGATCGGCGCGTCGATCTCCGGCAGCACCACGGTGGGCGGAGTGATCTACGCCGCGGAACTCGTTGTGCTCACGGTGGTGGCGATACCGGTGCTGCTGCGGCAGTGGTCGGCCATGCGCGGCGACAGCGCCGGGACAGCCGAGGCCTATGTGAACCCGATGATCCTGCGCTACGCAGCGTGCTACCTCGCGGTCATGACGGTCCTGTGGGTGAGCGCCCTGCCGGCCTACTTCAGCGCCGTCGGCGGCGTGACACCGGGCGGCGACCCGACCGGAAGCCTTTGGTACACCATGGTGTGTCTGGTGATCGCGTGCCTGTCCGTCGCCGCGGCGGCCACCGCCACCACCCGTCGCTCACCGGACCGCGGCGCCCTTGCGGTGGAGTCGACCTAGAGACTGTCGATGATCGCGTTCTTCAGCGCCTCGGAGTCGGTGCCGAAGACCGCTTGGACATTGTTGCCGACTTCGATGACGCCCGCGGCGCCCAGGCTCTTCAGCCGGGCCTGATCGACCTTGCTCTTGTCGGCGACCTCCATACGCAGGCGCGTGATGCACGCATCGACGCGCACGAGGTTGTCCCGGCCGCCGAACGCGGAGATGACCTGTTCGGCCTTGCTGTCGCTGCGGGCGGGTGCGGTGATCGTGGTGGTCGCGCCGCTACTGGCCGAGACGGCGGTGGCGGAGTCGGCGCCTTCCCCGAGGTTCGCCCGCTCTTCGGCCTCGAACACGGCTTCCGGCTCGCGCCCCGGGGTACGCATGTTCCACTTCGTGATCGCGAACCGGAACAGCAGATAGTAGACGGCGAAGAACACCACACCCATACCGATGAGCAACGGAATGTTCTTGGCCGCCGGCGCGGTGCCGTACAGCAACAGGTCGATCAGACCGGCCGAGAACGAGAAGCCAAGGTGGATATCGAGCAGGTACGCGATCGCCAGGGAGAGCCCGGTCAACACCGCGTGAATCACGTACAGCGGGAACGCGACGAACATGAAGGCGAACTCCAGCGGTTCGGTCACGCCGGTGAGGAACGCCGTGAGAGCCGCCGCCGACAGGATGCCGACCGCCACCTTGCGCTGCTTCTTGTTCGCCACGTGGATCATCGCCAGTGCGGCCGCGGGCAACCCGAACATCAGGACCGGATAGAAGCCTGAGGTGAGGATGCCCGCGGTGGGGTCGCCGGCAGCGAACCGGGTCAGTTCACCGGTGGCCACGGTGCCGTCGGGGCTCTGATAGTCGCCGTAGAGGAACCACACATACGAGTTCGGGATGTGGTGCAGGCCCAGCGGAATCAGCATTCGGTTGGCGAACCCGTACACGAACGCACCGAGTGCCCCCGCCCCGCCGATGAACTTGCCGAGGCTGGTCAGGCCCGCATCGAAGAGCGGATAGAAATAGCTCATGGCGAAGCCGATGAACAGGCAGGCCAACGACACCACGATGGGGACAAACCGTCTGCCGCCGAAGAATCCGAGATAGGACGGCAGTTGGATGGTGTGGTAACGGTCGAACAGCCAGGCGGTCACGAGCCCGACCACGATTCCGGCGAACACGCTGTAGTTGATCTGCGCCTGCTCGCCTGCCTTGTCCAGCTCGCCGGCCAGGACGATCGGCGACATGGTCTTGAACACCGCGTCCACCACCAGATAGCCCACCACCGCGGCCAGTGCGGTGGAACCGTCGGCTTTACGCGCGAATCCGATGGCGACACCGACCGCGAACAGCAAAGGAAGGTTGGCGAAGACAGCGTCGCCGGCAGCGCTCATCGCCTTGAAGAACGGACCGATGACCGGTGCTTCGATCCTGCCCAACAGGTCCGGTTGCCCCAGCCGAAGCAGGATCCCCGCCGCCGGGAGCACCGCGATCGGCAACATGAGGCTCTTGCCCAACCGCTGCAACTGCCCGAAGCCCGGTATGCGCACCCCTGACTTGGTCTGTACCCCTTGTGGTTTGGCGGTATCACTCATGCCAGGTTGTCCTCCTTCGCCGCGCACGACGACCGTAGAAGCTGTGGGCGAAGCTTAAACGAGAACCGGTGAACCGGAGACCGACTTGCGGCACGCTCGTATTGTTTGGTGCATGAGCAAGACATCTGTCCTCGCCCCGGTCGAGGGCCGTGCCATCGGGCTTCAGAACGTCCCCGACCCCGTGTTCTCCCAGGGCATGGTGGGTTACGGCGCCGCCGTCGACCCCCCGCGTGCGGTGATCGACGCCCTCGCCCCGGTCAGCGGGAAGTTGTTGAAGCTGATGCCGCACGCCTACATCATCATGACCCCGGACAATGTGGGCGTGTTGGTTCACCTGGGCCTGGACACCGTGGCGCTGAACGGGGAGGGGTTCACCACCCACGTCAGCCAGGGCGCCGACGTCACCGCCGGCCAGATCATCATCACCTACGATGTTCCGGTGATCGAAGCCAAGGGACTCAATCCCATTGTCCCGGTTGTCGTTATGGACGAACGGGAATCCAGCAATGTCATCGCGTCCGAAGCCGTCCTCGAGGGCGCGATGATCGCCTCGGGGGCAGCCCTGTTCATCGCCAACAAATAGTCCGATGGAAGTTGTCATCCAGCAGGGTCCCGCGGAGATCGCCAGAATTGCCGCCGACGCCATCGGTGCCCTGCTCGAAGCCAAACCGACCGCAGTGCTCGGGCTTGCCACCGGGTCCTCGCCGGTGGCCGTCTATGACGAACTCGCGGCGCGCTGCAATGCCGGGTCGATCTCCTTCCGGCAGGCCCGTGGGTTCACCCTCGACGAGTACGTCGGCCTGCCCGCGGACCATCCCGAGCGGTACCGCAACGTCATCGACACCGCGTTCGTGTCCAGGGTCGATTTCGCCGACGGCGCGGTCCAGGGACCTGACGGTCTGGCAGCCGACATCCCGGCCGCCTGCGCGGCATATGAGGACGCGATCCGCGATGCCGGCGGAATCGACCTGCAGATCCTCGGAATCGGCGCCGATGGTCACATCGCATTCAATGAGCCGGGATCCTCCCTGGCCTCCCGGACCCGCATCAAGACGCTGACCATGCAGACGCGCACCGATAATGCGCGCTTTTTCGGCGGCGACGTCGAACAGGTGCCCACGCACTGCCTCACCCAGGGACTGGCGACGATCATGGGCGCCCGGCACGTGATCCTCGCGGCGCTCGGCAGCGGCAAGGCCGAAGCCGTCCACCACCTCGTCGAGGGTGCGGTGAGTGCGATGTGGCCTGCGACCATCCTGCAGCACCATCCGCACGTCACGGTGTTGCTAGACGATGCGGCCGCGGGCCGCCTGCAGCTCGTCGACTACTACCGCGAGACCTACCGCGGCAAACCGCACTGGCAGGGCATCTAAGTGCTGTTGACCGCAGGAACGGTGCTGACGGGACGAGAGTTGTTGCGACCCGGATGGATTGAGATCGCGGGGGAGACGGTGACCGCCGTCGGGGCGGGTCTTCCCGCGACGGTGGCCGACTGCGACCTGGGCGCCGCGACGGTGGTACCGGGATTCGTCGACACCCACCTGCACGGTGGCGCAGGGGCGAACTTCTCCACCGCGACCCAGGCCGAGACCGCCACCGCCGTCGCGCTGCACCGCAGGCACGGCACCACCACGCTCGTGGCTTCCCTGGTCACCGCGGGTCCGGACGAATTACTGTGCCAGGTCACGAGTTTGGCGGCCGACGTCAGGGCGGGGCTGATCGACGGGATCCATCTGGAAGGCCCCTGGCTGTCGGCGAAACGGTGCGGGGCACATGAGCCGTCGTTGATGCGTGACCCGGACGCAGCCGAGATCGACCGCGTACTCGAGACGGGCGCAGGAGCCCTCCGCATGGTCACCATCGCGCCCGAACGTGACGGCGCCCTCGCGGCGATCGCACAGTTCGTCGATGCCGGCGTGGTGGTCGCGGTGGGACACACCGAGGCCACCTATGAGCAGACGCGCGCCGCGATCGCGGCGGGCGCCACGGTGGCAACACACCTGTTCAACGCGATGCGCCCGATCGACCGCCGCGAACCCGGGCCTGCCATTGCACTGCTCGAAGACGACCGGGTGACCGTCGAACTCATCACCGACGGCGTGCACCTCGACCCCGCCATCTACCGGCACGTCACGCGCAGCGCCGGAGAAGACCGGGTGTCACTGATCACCGACGCAATGGCCGCGACCGGGATGGACGACGGGATCTACCACCTCGGGCCGCTGCCGATCGAGGTCGTTTCCGGGGTGGCGCGGGTCGGAGGGACCGACACCATCGCCGGAAGCACGGCGACCATGGATGAGGTGTTCCGTTTCGCCGTCACCCACAGTGGCCTGCCCCGTGACGACGCGCTGATGGCGGCCGTGCGGCAATCCTCGGTCAACCCGGCACGAGCCCTGGGCCTCCCGTGCCAGGGACTTGCGCCGGGCGCCGCCGCGGACCTCGTGGTGCTGGACTCCGAGTTGGCTGTGACCGGCGTGCTGCGACGCGGGGCGTGGGTCAGGTGACCGGGTCTTCGCTGCTGCGTCGGGAACCGATGAACTCCAGTAAGCGGGGATCGGCCGAGGTGAAGCGGTCCACTTCCTCGCCGCCGTCGCAGCGCAACAGTGCGACGGTGAGGCCCTGGTGGGTGCGTGCAAGCACCTGCCAGTGAGCCCCGGAATCTTCCCAGCGCTGCAGATCGGCCACTCGATCGACCTCCATCCGTCTACCTTTGCACGCCACGGCCACGATGCCGCACGTGCGGGGTGGCCCGGGCGCACGAGAAGCCGGACCCGCTCGTGGAGGAAGGTAAACCTACCCTCACTGACTGCGGTAGGCTCGGCGGTCGATGACCGATATCGACGAGGCGCCGGCACCTGTGCTTCCGCGCCAGCTGACTGACATCTCCGAGGCTGTGCGGGCGGTGGCGGCGCCGCCGACCCCGGTCCTGGCCGAGCCGTACCACGTCCGTGTGGTCGATGCGGATGCCGATGCCGAGATGGTGTCGGAATGGATGAACCGCCAGCATCTGGTGGAGGCCTGGGAGTACGACTGGCCGCCGGACCGCTGGCGCCGCTATCTGCGAGCCCAGCTCGACGGGCAGTACTCGCGACCGTTCGTCGTCAGCTTCCGCGGGAAAGATGTCGGGTACATCGAGCTCTACCGGGCCGCCAAAGACTCGATCGCGCCCCGCTATGCCGCCGATCCGGGCGATATCGGCATGCACGCCGCGATCGCCGATGTGCGTTTCGTCAACCGCGGGATCGCCCCAATCTTGTTGCCCCGCATCGTGGCGAGCGTGTTCGAGCTCGAGCCGGGCTGCCGGCGCATCATGTTCGACCCGGATCACCGCAACGGTGGGGCGCGGCGGCTGTGCGAATGGGCCGGGTGCACCTTCCTGGGCGAGCACGACATGGCCAACCGACGGATGGCGTTGTACGCGCTTCCCCGTACGCCGGAGGACGCGCCGCGCTGACGGGCTGTCACCGAGTGTGAAGCCTCTGCGAGATCTCAGCCGATTTCTCGCAGAGGCTTCACAATGGCGGAGGTCAACTGCTCAGGCTTGGCCGAATTCCGCGTAGCCGTCGTAGTCGGGTTTCATCGCCGCGGCGACCAGCTCCCAGAGCACTTCGTCGGTTCCGCCGCCGACGCGGGCCAACTTCATATCCTGCCACCACTTGCCCAGCGGTGTTTCGTCGACCAGGTAGCCCGAGCCGCCGAAGATGTGCATGCATTCCGAGAGCACCTCTTCGCCCAGGCGGGCGGCGGTGACCTTGATGGCGGCTGCGGCACGCAGGTCCAGTTTGCCGCCCGCGGCGATCCCGGCCAGGCCGTAGCGCAGGAGATCCACCCGTGCCTGCAGGTCGGCGATGCGCAGGCGCAGGGCCTGGTGTTCGTAGAGGGTATGGCCGAACTGCCGGCGTTTCATCATGCGGGCCAACGTGATTCCGAGAGCTCGCTGTGTCCAGGCGGCCACCTGGCCGGCAATCGACATCCGCTCATGGGCCAGTCCCCAGGAGATCGCCGCCAACCCGGTGCCCGCACGCGCGACCAGCGCATCGGCCGGAACCCAGGTGTCGATGTGAACCGCAGCGGTGTCCAGCGGGCCCGCGCCCACCTTGCGGTAGGGCGTCTGGACTTCGACCTGTGTGGTCGGGACAGCGATCACGACGACGTTGCCGTGCCTGCTGGTCGGGTCGTGATCGACATTGCGTGCCACCACCATGATGTGGTCGGCGATCGGCGAGAGCGATACGAACTTCTTGATGCCCTTGACTTCGAAACCGTCGCGGGCGGTGCGTACCTCGGTCTCCACGATCTGGAGGTCCGAACCGCCGGACTCCTCAGAGGCGGCGATACAGAGCACGGCCTCACCACGCACGGCCTGTTCGCAGATCGTCCGCAGGTGGTCCGACTTTCCGAAGCGACGCAGGATCGCGATGGCCGAGTCGTGCAGGCTCACCCCGACACCGATCCCCGCGGACCCGGTGCGGCCCAGTGCGAACGCCAGCTCGTTCAGTTTGGCGACATCGGGCTGCTGACCATCGCCCCATTTCTCGGTGAAGACACCGGAGCGTCCGAGGTGCTCGATGAGCTGACGCGGGAAGCGTTCGGTCTCTTCGGCTTCGGCTGTCCACGCCTTCACCTCATCGTTGAATACCGTGTCGATCAGATCGCGGTACTCCTCAATGGTGGTACCCGCGGTAACTGAGGTTGTCATCCTTTCACTGCCTCCAGATGCCGTTTGACTTCCAGTCGGCGCAGCTTGCCCGAGGACGTGCGTGGCAGGGAGCCCGGCGGTAGGAACACCACATCGGAGGGCACCACACCGCATTCGGAGGCCACGCGCTGCACCACCTCGCTGCGGGCGTCGGATTCATCGACCCCGCGGAACTCTGCCGCGATCACGAGCCCTGGCCGAACGGCCTGCTCGTTGGTGCCGACGGCCACCACCGCGCCTTCGCGGACCCCGTCGACCTTCGCGGCCACCGTCTCGATCTCGGTGGGGAAGATGTTGCGGCCGGCCACGGTGATCAGTTCCTTGGCCCGCCCGCAAACCACCAGGGCGTCGTCGACGAAGTAGCCGAGATCACCGGTGGGAAACCACGTCTCGGGCAGGTGCGGGTCTTCGCCGAGGTAGCCCGACATCATCGAGGTGCCGCGGATCTCGATCTCGCCCACCTCGCGGTCGGTCACCCCCGCGTTGTCGTCGCTGGGGCGCAACCGCATCTCCATGCCGGGGATGGCCGTACCGAGCACAGCCTGTTGGCGGATGATGGCACCGGTCTCCGTCTGGACCTTGATCTCGTCGATCTGCAGCCCGGTCCCGGGCACGGGAATCGTGACCGCGCACGATGATTCGGCGAGTCCGTACGAGGGGGAGAGGCCGCCGGGGTCGAATCCGAATCGGGTCATCTCGCTGCCGAACCGTGCTGTCCCTTCGCAGTCGACCGGTTCACCCCCGTTGAGCGCGAATCGCAGCGCCGACAGGTCGAGATCGGCGAGCCTGCGGGAGTGCTTGCCGATCATGCCGTAGGCCATATTGGGTGCCGCCGTCAGCGTGGCGCGGCTGGTGGTGAGCCAGCTGAGCCAACTGAACGGCGAAGCGGCGAATGCCGGTGTCGGGGCCTGCCACACCTCGATGCCGTTGACCGCGGCGGTGAGCAGGAAGGTCAACCCCATGTCGTGGTACAGCGGCAGCCACGAGCACCCGATATCACTGTGGTTCAGGCTGATTCGTCTGCCGAGTCCACGCAGGTTGGCCAGCGCGGCGTCCGGCGATATCTGCGCGGTGCGCGGTGTTCCGGTCGATCCGGCGGTGCCCTGCAGGATCGCCACGGCGCCGTGGCCCGAACCCAGGTTCAGGGTGGACGAACGTTGGTCGTGGGCGACGACGCTGTCGTCATGAATGGTCAGCGGGCCGTCGACCGCTCGGAGCTGCTCCAGGTGGCTGCCGTGGCTGAACACGGTGCGCACCCCGATGCTGCTGAAACGGTTCAAGGTCGAGTCGGCCCACTGGGTGGCGTCGGCTCCACGCACGGGCCCGGGAAGAATCGACACCGCGGCACCGGCCAACTGAGTGCCGACGAGTGCTGCGACGAACTCCACGGTGGGCTCACCGACCAATCCGACGGCGCGCGCGTCATCCTGGCCGATCTGTTCAGCGGCGTTCTCGGCGCGCGCATACACCTGGGCCCATGGATGGCGGGACCAGGTGCGGCTGTCGGTGTCGAACAGGACGAGGTCGGCGCTGCTCGTGGTCAGGGACTCAGCCAGTGCCGTGCTCAGTGCGTTCATTGGTTGCTCTGCGCCGCGGGCACTTTCGCCAGGATCGCCGCTTCGAGGTCGCCGACGGTGTCACAGCTCAGCAGGTCCTCTTCCGACAGGGCGACCCCGAGCTTGTCTTCGATGGCCACCATGCCGACCGCGAACGCCACCGAGTCCAGGCCGACGTCGTCGACAAGTCGGGATTCCCTGGTCACGCGGCGGATGTCGACATTCATGTCGTCGCGCAGGATCTCGGTGAGGGCGGTGCTGACCGCTTCGGGGGTAGTCGACTGCATGGGGTGGGACGGTACACCGGGTAGTTAAGGTAGGCTAGGCTTACCCACTGGGTGTGAGGTCAGTAACTGTGCCGCGCGAGAATCATGCTGCCGCGCCGGACACCGGCATCGATCGTGGTCGCCGCCGGGACCAGTTCCGCGCTGATCAGGCCGTGTCGGGCAGTCAGCTCGTCCACGATGTCGAAGGTGGCCGCGATCCTGGCCGGGGTGTCCACCACCACTGTCATCACCGGAACCTGTCGGCCGAGCTGAAACAGCGTGTCCCCGTGGGGTTGTCCCCGGTCGCTGTAGCCCCATACACCGCGCAGCACGGTTGCCCCGGCAGCGGTACCGGACTGCAGCAACCGCCGGACGATCGCCCGGTGGATCGGCACGCCATCATGCAGCGCGGCCTCGGGCGTATGGATCATCAGCTTCTGCCACAGCGGCCGCCCCTGATCATCGGTGGCAGGCAGTGCCGCCGGCCGGGCAAGCAGTTCACCGCCGCGCTTGCACAACTGCGCCCGTTCGACGGTGAGCAGTGGCTGATCCAGGATCTCGTGCAGTTCGTGCAGCGCCGCGCCGAGCTGATCACCCGTCCCGATGGCCACGATCATGACGGGCACATCGGCGTTGCGGCTGAAGAAGCCCGCCCGCCGGCGTTGACCATGTGCCGTCCCGTCGACGCCGAGGAACACGGTGGCCCCGGCAAAGCCGTGCCGGTGCAGTACCGCGCAGACCGCGCGGTACGCCGGGGCCCCGGCCACCCGGTGCTGACGGCCCACATAGACGGTCAGCTTGGCGGCCTCGGGTATTGCCGGCATGCGCGAGTCCCTGATCAGCTGCGCGCGCTCGAGGGTGATCAGCCCACGAGCGGTCAACGCGACAGTCTGCTCGGCCAACGCCGCGATCTTCTCGGCGGCGTCGACCGCCGCGACCGCCACCGGGGGATCTTCCGACATGGTCAGGGTCTCGTCGCTGCGGAGCTCGTGATGCGGACCGAAACTGGCGATCCCGCGCAGCATCACACTGGTGGCGACGCCGTTACTGCCGTAGAGGTCCAGCAGGGTGTCGGCCACGAAGCGGTGTTCGTGGCGCATCCGCTCACCGAAGTAGGCGGTGAGTTTGAGGTAATCGGTGTCGGTCACAGCTGCGCTCCCAACCGCATCCCGATCCAGGCCGCGACCAGCCCCAGCGCGACGCTGACGACGATGTTGGCCACCGCAGGCCAGACGCGGCGTTCTTCGCCGAGTCGCTGGGTTTCCAGCATCCAGGTGGAGAAGGTGGTGTAAGACCCGACGAACGCCGTGCCCACCAACAGCGCGATGTGCGGGGACAGGGCCAGCCCGCCGAGGAAGCCGAGCAACAGGGCCCCGCTGAGATTGACCACCAGCGTGCCGAACGGGAATCCGCGCGTGTGTCGCGCGGACACGGCCCGGTCCACCAGGAACCGGGATACCGCCCCGGCACCGCCGAGGAGCACCACCCCGGCCCACACCAGCGTGGTCATGTCCGCACCCGCACCCGGCGCACCAGCGCGGTGGCCACCGCGACCGCGATCAACCCGCAGCCGATGCTGGCCACGGTGTAGCCGGCGGCCAGCCCCCAGTGTCCGTGTTCGAGCATCCTGATGGTCTCCACCTGCATCGTGGAAAACGTTGTCAGCCCGCCGCAGAGCCCGGTGCCCAGCAGAGGACGCCGGTAACTCGACACCGGCAGCCGTTCGAGCAGCCGGGTGGTGAAGTAGCCCAACAGGAACGCGCCCACGACGTTGACCGCGAACGTGGGCCAGGGCCACCGGCCCGGATCGGGCACGGCCAGTGTGGCGAGCCCGGCGCGCGCCACGGTGCCCAACGCGCCTCCGACGAACACTGCGGCGAGTTCGCGGCCGTCGTGACGCATCATGATCCAAAGTATGTCGGTCTGCCGTCGGACGGTTAAGGTCGGCTCACCATGACGGTCGGCGACAACTCCACGGTGCGGATATCCGTGTTGGGTCCGATCCGGGTGTGGGTCGCGGGCGACCCGGTGGAACTGGGCGGTCGCAGGCAACGATCAGTACTGGCGCGGCTTGCAATCGCCCACGGCCAGGTGGTCTCGGTCGACCGGCTCATCGACGATCTCTGGGAGGGCGAACCGCCGCCGAAGGCGCTGGCGTCGCTGCAGGCCTACATCTCCCATCTGCGCCGAATGCTCGAACCAGATCGCGCGCCACGCACGGTCGCACGCATCATCGTCAGCGCCGCACCGGGATATTGCCTTGGGCTGCCTGCCGACGCCGTCGACGCGTGGCACTTCGAGTCCAAGGTTGCTGTGGCAGAAGACAAAAGCGACCCCGCCGAGCGTGCGCAGACGTTGGAGGAGGCGCTTGCGAGCTGGTCAGGTGCGCCCTATGCGGAGGTGGTCGACACCTTGTGGGCGGCACCGGAAGTGGCGCGGTTGACCGAATTGCGGCTGGCCACCGTCGAGTCTCACGCGCAGGCGATGTCCATGCTCGGCCGCGACGCCACGGTGGTGCGGGCCCTGGAGCGCCATGTCCGGGACCACCCGGGCCGGGAGTCCGCCGCCGGGTTGCTGGCGGCCGCGCTGTATCGGACGGGTCGTCAGACCGCGGCCCTGGACGTGCTGCGTCGCACCCGCGAGCACCTGGTCGATGAACTCGGACTCGAACCGGCCCGTCCGCTGCGCGACCTGGAACGCGACATTCTGCGGCAGGCCGAGCATCTCGACCCGATTCCGTTGGTGGAAAAGCCGATTCCGCAACCGGACACCGGGCAGGCACCGGCACGGCCGCGGGGCAGGGCCGCCGAACTGGCCGTGATCGGTCAGGCGGCGGCGGCCGTTGAACGCGACGGCAGCCGCGTGCTGTGGGTATGCGGTGAGGCGGGCGTGGGCAAAACCACCCTCGTCGACGTGGCCGCGGAACGGTTGTCCACGACCGGCTGGGCGGTGGCTTCCGGTCGCTGCCCCGAGGTGGCCGGGGCACCGCCGGGATGGGCGTGGACCGAGGTGATCCGCGAATTCACGGCATCATCGGAGGTCGAGCCGTCCGCGGCGCTCGGCGCGCTACTGCACGACGGCAGCCCCACCCGCACCAGGGGCGGTGGAACATTCTGGTTGGCCCATGCCCTCGCCGAACTGCTCAGCGAGGTGGCGACCCGCAGGCCACTGGCCATCGTGCTCGACGACCTGCACCGCACCGACGGCCTCACCCTGGAGCTCCTGCGGCTCGCGGCGGACCGGCTGACGGGTGACCCGGTACTGCTGATCGGCACCTACCGGCCATCGGAGTCGGGCCCCGAGCTCGAGACCGCCCGGGCCGCGCTGGCCAACCGGGCCGCCGCCCACCTCAACCTGACGGGTCTCGATGAGGCGGCGACGGCAGAGCTGGCCGCGGATTACGGCCTGTCGATGGTGGCCGGTGAAACGCTGCGACTACTGCGCGAGCGCACCGGCGGCAATCCGCTGTTCGTCCGGGAACTGGCCCGGCTGATGGTAGCCGAGGGAGCAGAGGCCGCCAAAGTCGGTGTGCCGGCGGGGGTTCGCGATGTGCTGCGCAGGCGGCTTGCCCGGCTGCCCGGCCCGACCGCCAGCGCGCTGCGGCAGGCGGCGGTGCTCGGTCGCGACGTAGACCTCGACCTGCTCGGCGAGCTGGCGAGCGGCAACTCCGAGGAGCTGCTCGACGCGCTCGAACCCGCGGTGCTGGCCGGGCTTCTCGACGAGCCGTCTCCAGGCCGGGCCCGGTTTGCCCACGCCCTGGTCCGCGACACGATCTACGACGACATGTCGATCCTGCGTCGCTCCCGCCTACACGCCGCGGCTTTGGAACTGCTGCGCCGGCCCGACAGCGTGGCCGACGCGACGTCGCTGGCCTACCATGCGGTTTCAGCCGCCACCCCCGATACTGCGGTCGCTGCAGCCGAATTCGCGATCACCGCCGCACGCGAGGCCGACACGGTCGGGGCACCGGCCGAATCGGCGCGGCAATGGCGGGCGGCTGTTCGGATGTTCGACCTTGCCGGGACGCGTTCGGCGAGCCCCCCGCAACCGGACACCGGTGAACACAGTGTGCCTGCGCGATGCGGACTGATCTCTGCCCTGGCCCGCGCCGGCGACGTCGCCTCGGCCCGCGACGAACTGCGCCGGACGTTGACCGTGGTGGCCGGCGACGACGCATTGACGGTCAGGGTGCTCACCGCGTGGGACGCCCCCCTCGTATGGCGGCTGCGCACCACCGACGCTGCCGATCCACATGTCGTGGCGCCGCTTCGTCGCGTGTTGGGCCGCGATCACCCCGACTCGGTGCGGGCCCGGCTGCTGTTGGCCTTGTTCGCCGAGCTCGAGGGTGCCGACACTCCAGCGGCCCTGACAGCGAGTTCGGCGGGGCTCGACTGTGCACGCGCGATTTACGCCGAGGATCCCGACGGCAGCGGACGGCTGCTGTGCGCAGCGCTCAACGCCCGCGCCTATGCCGCACTGGGACCGGACATTGCCGCCGAACGGGACACCATGGCCGAGGAGCTGCTCGCCGTGGCCGAAAGGTGCGGCGCCGTCGACTATCAGGCAGTCGCGCACTGGTTGCTGTTCCTGTCACACGCGAGCCGCTCGGATCTGGCGACCGCACTCGGACACGTCGATCTCGCGGTGGCGCGGGCGGGTACCGGCCAGCTCGGCTACCTGCTGGGTGTACTCGATGTGTTCGAGGCGCAGCTGACGGTGCTGGCCGGCCGACCGGACGACGGGGAACGCCGCTATGCAGCGGCGGCGGCCGCGCTGTCCGAACACGGCGCGCCCAATGGCGCGTTGATGGCGCTGGTCGGGCGGATCACCGCGGCCCTGTTCCGCAACGACCTCGGGCCGCTGGCCGACGAGCTGCTCGTTGTTCACCACACGGTGTCGGTGTCGGTTGCCGATGTGGTGGTGCTGGCATTGCTGGCAGCAGGCAGGACCGGCGAGGCGCAGCGGATCTGGGCAGAGCAAGCCGGACGGGCGCCCGTCGAACGGGTCTACTACTGGCTCGCCATGACGACGCTGCGCGCGCACGCGGCAGTGGGGATCGGTGACGAGGCGGTCGCGCGGGCAGCGTTCGACGAGTTACGGCCCTACTCGGGCCGGATGGCGGGCCTCGACAATGGGACCCTGCTCGCCGGACCGGTGGACGAGGCCTTGGCGGCCGTCGCCGACATGAGCGGCGACGTCGAACAGGCGCAGCGCTACCGCGCCGAGGCGGCCGCGCTGCGCCGGCGCCTCGCGGCCGATGCCGCCCGGCTGCTCAGCCGAACACCCGACGGTCGAATCGCCGGTGGCGCATCGACAACAGCTTGATCAGTCCGATCAACACCGGACTGACGTTCTCCGACAGTCTGATCCGCTCGTTGTCGGTCATCACGGCCAGAGTCCGCGGGCCGTCGAACGACATCCGCCCGGCGCGTTGGGCGGCCTTCTCGACCGCGGCCCAATCGTCGGCCGCCACGTACCGGCGGATCACCGGGAAGATCTCACGTTCCTCGTCGGCGATGTGTTCGTGCAGCAGCGTGTGCAGGTGAGCCAGTCCCGCAGCCAACGGCGCCGCCGATTCAGCGTTGCCGAAGTTCAGCCGAAACCCTGCGGAGAGTTCCCGCAATCGGTCAAGTTCCGGGTCGAGTGCTGCATGGTCTTCGGTCAACTCCGTCAAGTCGACAGAGTTGCTCGTGACGGATTCGATGACCGGCCACAGCACCTGGTCCTCGGTCGTGTGGTGGTGGTGAATCGAATCGCACAGCAACGCCACGTACCGCGCGACGGCGCGCGCCTGGTTGGGCGCGCATGTTCTGCGTCCGTCGGCAAATGCCGTGGTCAGGGCCGCGACACGGCCCACGTCGGTCACCATGGCGCGGTGCGCAAGGGTGATTCCGGTCAGGTCGGGTTCGGCATCGCCGGGGTTGCGGGCAGTGGTGCGGGCGAGTCGGGTCGGTTGCATCGGAGTATCCACGGCACTCACGGTGCCGGTCGGCACTTGTCATCGACTTGCAGCGGGCTTGTCCTGAGGTCCGGCGCCGTTTGAGCTGCGGTGGAAGAATCGCAAAGCATGGCTGCCAACCCCCGCGCCGGACAACCGGCACAACCCGAGGATCTCATCGACGTCGCGCAGGTGGTGACCGCCTACTACACCACCCAACCTGACCCCGAGGATGTGGCGCAGCAGGTGGTGTTCGGGACTTCCGGGCACCGAGGCTCCAGCCTGGACGCGGCGTTCAACGAAGCCCACATCCTGGCGACCACCCAGGCGATCGTCGAGTACCGGGACGCGCAGGGCACCACCGGACCGCTGTTCATCGGACGGGACACCCATGCGCTGTCGGAGCCGGCGTGGGTGTCGGCGTTGGAGGTGCTCGCCGCCAACGACGTTGTGGCCATGATCGATTCGGCTGACCGCTACACCCCGACACCGGCGGTCAGCCACGCCATCCTGACCTTCAACCGCGGGCGTTCGGGTGACTTGGCCGACGGGATCGTCGTCACCCCGTCACACAACCCACCCCGCGACGGCGGCTTCAAATACAACCCGCCCAACGGGGGTCCGGCCGACACCGACGCCACCACAGCCATCGCCAACCGTGCCAACGAGATCCTGCGGGACGGCCTCAAACCGGTGAAACGCGTGCCGCTGGCACGGGCTTTACGCACCGCCCAGCGTCACGACTATCTCGATGCCTACGTGTCCGACCTGCCGAATGTGGTTGATGTGCACGCGATCCGGGCCGAGGGTGTGCGCATCGGCGCCGACCCGCTCGGTGGGGCCAGCGTGGATTACTGGGGCGCGATCGCCGAACGGCACAACCTTGACCTGACGGTGGTGAATCCGCTTGTCGATGCGACGTGGCGATTCATGACGCTCGACACCGACGGCAAGATCCGGATGGACTGCAGCTCACCGAATGCGATGGCGTCACTGATCGCCAACCGCGACCACTACCAGATCGCCACCGGCAACGACGCCGATTCCGACCGGCACGGCATCGTCACCCCCGACGCCGGGCTGCTCAACCCCAACCACTACCTGGCAGTGGCCATCGACTATCTGTACACACACCGGCCGAACTGGCCGTCGAGCACCGCGGTGGGTAAGACCGCGGTGAGCTCCTCGATCATCGACCGGGTGGTCGGCGGGCTGGGCCGCACGCTGGTGGAGGTTCCCGTCGGGTTCAAATGGTTCGTCGACGGATTGATCAGTGGCGACATCGGCTTCGGTGGCGAGGAAAGTGCAGGCGCGTCATTCCTGCGCACCGACGGCTTGACTTGGACGACCGACAAGGACGGCATCATCCTGGCCCTGCTGGCCTCAGAGATCCTGGCAGTGACGGGCCAGACGCCATCGCAGCGATACACCGCCCTGGCCGAGCGTTACGGCGCACCGACGTATGCCCGCATCGATGCACCCGCCGACCGCGACCAGAAAGCGCGGCTGGCCAAGCTCTCCGCCGAGCAGGTGAGCGCCACCGAACTTGCAGGCGAGCCGATCACCGCGAAGCTGACCGCCGCGCCGGGCAACGGCGCGCCGCTGGGCGGGCTGAAGGTGACGACGGAAAACGCGTGGTTCGCCGCACGGCCGTCAGGAACTGAGGATGTCTACAAGATCTACGCCGAATCGTTCCGCGGTGCCGAGCACCTGGCGGAGGTGCAGCAAGCCGCGCGCGAGGTGGTCAATACAGTGATTGCGTGAGTTCTGTTACGGAGGGTGACTGTCGGGGCCAGACGAAACCCAAGCTGCCGGGTGAAGTCTGGGTTCTGATCATCGCCAATGCGGTGATTGCCCTCGGCTACGGCGTCGTGGCGCCGGTGCTACCGGCTTACGCCCGCCACTTCGGGGTCAGCATCAGCGCGGCGACATTTGTGATCACCGCGTTTGCATTGATGCGGCTGTGCTTCGCACCGGTCAGCGGCATGTTGATTCAGCGGTTGGGGGAGCGGCGGATCTACGTCAACGGCCTGCTCATCGTCGCGCTGTCCACCGGAGCCTGCGCGTTCGCCCAAACCTACTGGCAGTTGCTGTTGTTCCGGTCGCTGGGCGGAATCGGCTCGACGATGTTCTTCGTGTCGGCGTTGGGCCTGATGATCCGGATCAGTCCGGAGGATGCCCGCGGTCGCGTGGCCGGCATGTTCTCTTCGGCGTTTCTGGTCGGCTCGGTCGGTGGGCCGGTGCTCGGCAGCCTTACCGCCGGGTTCGGCTTGAGCGCCCCATTCCTCATCTACGGTGCGGCGCTGCTGGTCGCCGCGGCTGTGGTGTTCATCAGCCTGCGCCATTCGTCACTGGCCGCACCGGCGCCCGACGATGGGCCGACCGTGACAGTGCGCATCGCGCTGCGCAACCGGGCCTACCGGGCCGCGCTGCTGTCGAACTTCGCGACCGGCTGGTCGGCCTTCGGGCTCCGCGTCGCGCTGGTCCCGCTGTTCGTCGTCGAGGTGCTCCATCAAGGGGCCGGGATCGCCGGCCTTGCCCTGGCCACCTTCGCGATCGGCAACGTCGCGGCGGTGATCCCCAGCGGCTACCTGTCCGACCGGGTGGGCCGGCGCCTGCTGCTGATCGTCGGGCTGACCGCGGCCGGCGTCTCGACGCTGCTGGTCGGCTTCACCGACGGGCTGACGCTGTTTCTCGTCGCGGCCGTCATTGCCGGTTTCGCGACCGGCATCTTCACCGCGCCGCAGCAGGCCGCGGTCGCCGACATCATCGGCAGCAAGGCCCGCGGCGGCACCGCAGTGGCGACCTTCCAGATGATGGCCGACGTCGGGTCGATCGGTGGCTCGCTGCTGGTGGGCCTGATCGCCCAGTACCTGTCGTTCTCCTGGGCATTCGTGATCAGCGGCGCGATCCTGCTGCTCGCGGGGTTGGGCTGGACATTCGCCCCCGAGACCCGGCCGCGTCCGTCCACCGAGCACACCCCCACGCGGGCGCTGGGTCCCGAGGCCGGTGGCGAGGTGCCGTGACCAGCGATTTTGAACCGCGCGCGACCGTGGTGTAACTTCGATGAGCACGACTTGAGGGGCTATGGCGCAGTTGGTAGCGCACCACACTGGCAGTGTGGGGGTCAGGGGTTCGAATCCCCTTAGCTCCACTTAAAAATAGGGTTTCGACCAGCACTTTTAGGTCGAAACATACTTCGCCGTCATGTGATGCGGGCAGCGCTCAAGGCTAGGTCTATTTCTTGCGACAGCGATGCCGCGGCCAGCGTGACCGACTCGGTCGACGGGAGTGGCTGTCGGCTTGCGGTTGGGGATGGGCTCTCAGGAGAACCTTGGCTCGGCCAAGCCGGGACGGCGGGGTACGAGCATTACGGCGCGAGGCAGAACTGATCGATCAGGAGCTCGACTCGAGCAGAACGTTGCCCGGCACGTAACCGGGCCCCGCGGCTGAGGACAGCTAGCCCGTGCAGCGCCGCCCACAGCACCTCGGTGAGGGTGTCGACGTCTTGCCGACCGGCAATTTGTGCGACCGCTTGACGTAGCTCGGCGAAGCCCGCTGACAATTCGGGGGGTGTATCTGCGTCGGCGAACCGTAATGTGGTTGCGCGGGTGAACATCGCGTCGTAGAGCGCGGGGTTCTTGTCGGCGAAGTCGAGATAGGCAAGCGCCAGCCGTTTCAGCGTCGCCTTGGCGGTCCGTCGCCCACGACGAGCATCGGACAACGCCTCGGCCAGTTCACCGAAGCCGTCGAGCGCCACTGCCTCGGCGATGTTGTCCATCCCGGAGAAGTGCTTGTACAACACCGGCTGGCTGTATTCAATCTCCTCGGACAGCCGACGCGTGGTGACAGCTTCCCAGCCCTCGGCTTCAGCCAATTTCCGTGCCGTACCGATGATCAGTCGACGACGTGCGGCTTGCTCGCGAGTGCGACGCTCACTGATGGCCATACCAAACTATAGCAACGCTACAAATGCTAGCACTGCTATTGACGTCTCTTCGGCGAATCGCTAGCGTTGCTAGCACTTCGACTTGAAGGGAGGTGCGACGTGATCGAACTCGCCAAGACGCTGGCGCTGATCTCAGTTCTAGGTACCGCGGTTGTTTACGGCACCGACGTGTTCTGCGCAGTTGTTCAGCGCCCCGCACTGGCTGCCGTTGACGATCGCACCCTGGTGGCAGTGATGGGCAATATGCATCGCTACGCGGATCGGCGCATGCCGGCACCTGGCGTTCTCGGCGGCATTGCCGCCATCGCAAGTGCCGCACTGTTCGCGGTGACCGGTCAATGGATCCAGACCATCGCGGCGGTCTGCGCGGTGGTGCTGCTGCTGGTCTGGATCGTGCTTTACGTGCGAATCAGCGCGCCGATCAACCGCCAGCTCACCCAAGCCGCCGCCAGCCAGCAGGTCCCGCCGAATGCACGTGCGCTGCAGTCGAACTGGGACGGCGTCATCACCGCTCGGGCCGCCCTGCAGGGTCTCGCCGTCGCCGCGCTGTGCCTCACGCTGATCGTCTGACCACAAAAGGGCCGGCGATGGACAACCGCAACATCCAACACCTGAAGGGAAAGTGATCGTGACAGAACAACCAACAACACTCGGACGGCTTCTGATGCGCACCGCGCCTCTGTTCAATGCGCCGGTAGCCGCGGTGGCCACCTCGCCTCGCTTGAGCAGGCTGGTGAACCGCAACATCGCCATACTGAGCTACACCGGTCGTCGTTCCGGACGCAACTTCAGCATGCCGGTGGCATACCGCCGCACCGGTGACGAGGTCACGATCGCTGTCGCCATGCCCGACGCGAAGACGTGGTGGCGCAACTTTCTCGGAGACGGGAGCCCCCTCACGTTGCGGCTAGATGGGACCGATCGCACCGGGCACGCGGTCGCCAAGCGCGACGACAAAGGACGCCCAACGGTCACCGTACGACTGACCGACTGACCTCTCCGTCGTCGATGCCGACGAACCCGGCTTCCTTGAAGTGCCGCAGGGCAGTTCAATGAGACCAAGGAGTCCTGTCGCAGATCGTTACAGTGGGAACCCCCGACTAGGAGAAGCCCATGACATCTGCCGCCGTGCGCGTCGATGACCTTCCCGTGGTCGACACCGACGTCTTGATCGTGGGTGCGGGACCCACCGGCCTGATGGCAGGCGTGGTGCTCAGCCGTCGGGGAGTGCCGGCGGTGGTGGTGGATCGCAAGGCGGGTCCGACACGCGAATCCAGGGCGCTGGCGGTCCAGGCACGCACGATGGAGATCTATGACCAACTAGGGTTGTCCGGCGCGGTGTTGGAGGACGCGTTTCCCGCGATGCGAATCCAGATCGGCAATATCGCCGGCAGCGGCGCCCCGGACATCGCGCTCCTGCAGAAAGGCGGGACGCGGTTTCCGGGCATCCAGATCTTCGAGCAGAGCCGCAATGAGCAACTGCTCGCCGCCACGCTCGCTGCGGCTGGGGACGACATCCGATGGCGGCACCGGTTGGTTGACCTGACCGACAAGACGGCGCAACCGGGTGGTCGGGTGGAGGCGTTGCTCGAAGACTCCGACGGTGCTCTGCTGCGGGTCCGGTCACGGTGGTGCATCGGTGCCGACGGTGCCGCCTCAGCGGTCCGCCGGGAGTTGAACCTGCCCTTCGAGGGCACCACCGATGACGCGACATTCTGGGTCGCCGATGTGCGTGACGTGCGTGGGGTGCCCGAAGGGGCGTTGAACTTGAGATTCGGCAAGTCGACATTCGCGGCGGCGTTCCCGCTCGGGCCGAGTGGTCACACCCGACTGGTGGCGCTGGCCGCCAAAGACGCGATCACCCAGGATGAGGCGCTCGCGACTGCCGATGCCGAACTCGGGCTGACACATGGAGCGGTCGACTGGTTCTCGACCTACCGGGTGCATCACCGCGTGGCCACGAAGTTTCGCGTCGGATCGGTCTTTCTGGCCGGCGACGCTGCTCACGTGCATTCTCCGGTCGGGGGACAGGGTATGAACACCGGCCTGCAGGACGCCCACAATCTGACCATGCTGCTCGCCGATGTTGCTCAGGGCCGGGTGGACCCGACCGCGCTGGACCGCTATGAGCGCGAGCGTCGACCCGTCGCGCTCACCCTGGTCAACGTCACCGACCGGGCCTTCGGGGTCATCGGCCGTCGCAGCCCCCTCGCGACGCTGTTCCGTAACCGTGTCAGCCGGCTGTGGTCGAAAGTGCTTCCCCTGGTGGTCAAGTCGCGCCTGGGCCCGCGCATCGGCGGGTATCTCGGGCAGTACCGCATCCGCTACCACTACGTCGACACACCCGATCACTCGCTCGAGTGGGCGCAGGATCCGGCAGTGGGTCTTCGGCTTCCGCCGGTCGGCGACAACCAGCAAGCCCTCGACACGATGAACTGGCAACTGCACACCTACGGTGCCGGGGTGACCGCTCGGCCCGACGTACCGGAATGGATCGAGGGTCCCCACGCATTCGGTCCCGATGAACCGGGCAGGCTGCGTTCCGACCGCCTCTACCTCGTCCGCCCAGACCAGTTCGTCGCCGCCTCAATTCCGCTGCAGAGCAACCGCGTTGACGATGCACAGCTGCGTCAGGCCCTTGCCGCACACCGGCTGGTGGTCTGATCCGTCAGGGGGCGATTGTCACGTACAGCAGTTGGGATCGAGCACCACGCACAGTGCTTGCAGCGCTTCCGGCTTGACGCGGTGGAAGACGTTCATGCCGCGGCGATCTGAGGTCACCAGACCGGCGTTGCGCAGCTGGCCGAGGTGATGACTGACCGTCGACTCGCTCAGACTCAGCACCACGGCAAGGTCGCCGCTCGTCGTCTCGCCGGTCGGCGAACTGAACAGGTACGACATGATCTTGACCCGCACCGGATCGGCGATCGCCTTGAGCCGCATCGCGACCGCCAAGGCATCGTCGTCGCTGATCGGTCCGGCGGCCACCGGCGCGCAGCACACCGGGGCGGACATGTCGATCACGGGCAAGGTTTTGGGCACCCATCCATCTTGCCATCGATATTGACATATATCAAAAAGGTGGCATTCTGAGCTGGACGCGTCAATTCGATATATGTCTCATCCGTATCAGGAGGCCCATCATGTCCCGTGTCCAACTGGCGCTCAACGTCGACGATCTCGACGAGGCGGTCACGTTCTACTCCAAACTGTTCAATACCGCGCCGGCGAAGGTGAAGCCGGGCTACGCCAACTTCGCCGTCGCCGAGCCGCCGCTGAAGCTGGTCCTGCTGGAAAATCCCGGCAAGGGCGGCACCATCAACCACCTCGGCGTCGAAGTGCCGTCCAGTGAGCAGGTGCACGCGGAGATCGCCCGGCTGACCGGCGAGGGATTGTTCACCGACGAGGAGATCGGCACCACGTGTTGTTTCGCCACCCAGGACAAGGTTTGGGTGACCGGACCGGCGGGGGAGAAGTGGGAGGTCTACACGGTGCTGGCCGATTCGGAAACCTTCGGTACCAGCCCCGAACACCTCGAAGACCCGGCTCAGGGAGAGGGTGGGTCGTGCTGCGGTGGCACGGCCACCGCCAAGGGCGACGAGCAGGCCGGCGCCGCATCCTGCTGCTGAATTCGGGTTGCGTTGCCCGGGTGGTGGCGGGCAGGCTGGGGCGCGATGACCGACGCCGCGGCCACGCAGCCTATTTCGCCGACTGCGGCTGGGCTGCGCGGCATCCTGGCGACACTGTGCCTGACGCAGATCACCAGTTGGGGCGTGCTGTACTACGCCTTCACTGTGCTCTCGGTACAAATCACCGAGCAGAGCGGCTGGTCACAGCAGGCGGTCACCGCTGCGTTCTCGGCCGCTCTGGTCACCTCCGCCCTGGTCGGTATCGTGGTGGGCCGCTGGCTGGACCGCCACGGTCCGCACGCGGTGATGACCATCGGGTCAGTCCTCGGTCCGCTTGCGTTGGTTGGCGTGGCGTACTCCCCGAATCTGCTTTGGTTCGTTGTGGCCTGGATCGCTGCCGGGGTGGCGATGGGCGCGGTGTTGTATCAACCGGCTTTTGCAGCGTTGACCCGATGGTACGGACCCCGGCATGTCGGTGCGCTGACCATTCTCACTCTCGTTGCCGGGCTGGCAAGCACCGTGTTCGCGCCACTGACCGCGGCGTTGTCCGATCACCTGGACTGGCGCGCAACATATCTCGTGCTGGCCGGGCTACTCGCGGCTGTCACCATTCCGGCCCACTATTTCGGCCTGCGTCAACCGTGGCCGCCCGCACTACACCCTCATCTTGCCGAACCGCCGACCCGCACCACCCGAAGCCTGCCGTTCGTGGCACTGACGGTGGCGATCGCGCTGGCCGCGTGCGCCTCCTACGCGATCATCGTCAACCTGGTGCCGTTGATGACCGAACGCGGCTTCAGCACCCAGGACGCCGCGATCGCACTGGGTCTCGGTGGTGCCGGCCAGGTGCTGGGCCGATTGGGATACCGCGCCCTGGTCCGTCGCCTCAGCGTTTCGACACGCACCGTGGTCATCCTGGCGGCGATCGCGATAACCACCGCGCTGCTCGGTGTGTTCACCTCACTGACCGCGCTGATCATTGTCGCCGTCGTGGCCGGGTTCGCCCGCGGCATCCTGACCCTGGTGCAGGCCACCGCGGTCACCGATCGCTGGGGCCCAACGCATTACGGCCATCTGAGCGGAGTCCTCGCCGCACCTGTCACCCTGGCCACCGCGCTGGGGCCCTGGATCGGCGCCGCCCTGGCCGGCATGCTCGGCGGATACGCGCCGATGTTTCTCCTGCTCGGGGCCGTGGGCGCGGTGGCGACGATCATCAGCCTGGCGGGCACACCGCGCTCCTGACGGGTATCACTGCGTAGGGTCGCATCGACTTGACCGTTGATTCGATGACTGTCAATATCGACGTATGTCGAAATCGTCGCGCATGTCATCGACCGACGAGCAGTGCTGCCCGCCGGGAGCGCTGTTGCACGAACCGTTGTCGGCGGTGTCGGCCGCGGATATGGCGGTCAAACTCAAGGCGTTGGCCGATCCGGTGCGGCTCCAACTGTTCTCCGCGATCGCCAGCCACGTCGGAGGCGAGGCATGTGTCTGTGACATCTCGGCCGGGCTGGAAGTCTCCCAGCCCACGGTGTCCCATCACCTCAAGGTGCTGCGCGATGCCGGGCTGTTGACGTCACAGCGAAGGGCCTCGTGGGTGTACTACGCGGTCGTGCCCGATGCGCTGGCCAGCCTGGCTGTGCTGCTCGGCGCCTCCACCGACAGCACCACGGAGATACCGGTATGACCGAAACAGCCACCACGCCTGCGGTGGTGGGCAAGCTCTCCACCCTCGACCGGTTCCTGCCGGTCTGGATCGGCGCCGCCATGATGGCCGGCCTGCTGCTCGGGCGGTGGATCCCTGGTCTGAACACCGTGGTGGAAAGTGTTCAGCTCGACGGGATTTCGCTGCCCATTGCGCTGGGTTTGTTGATCATGATGTACCCGGTGCTGGCCAAGGTGCGCTACGACCGGCTCGATACCGTCACCGGCGACCGACGCCTGTTGCTGTCATCGCTCCTGTTGAACTGGGTTCTGGGCCCGGCCTTGATGTTCGCCCTGGCGTGGCTGCTGCTGCCGGACCTGCCGGAGTACCGCACCGGGCTGATCATCGTCGGGCTGGCCCGCTGCATCGCCATGGTGATCATCTGGAACGACCTGGCCTGCGGTGACCGGGAAGCCGCCGCCGTTCTCGTGGCGCTCAACTCGATCTTCCAAGTGATCATGTTCGCGGTGCTGGGCTGGTTCTACCTGTCCGTGCTGCCCGGCTGGCTCGGACTCGAACAGACCACGATCGACACCTCACCCTGGCAGATCGCCAAATCCGTGCTCATCTTCCTCGGCATCCCACTGCTCGCCGGCTACCTCTCGCGGCGCCTTGGGGAAAGGGCCAAAGGGCGAGACTGGTACGAGTCGACGTACCTGCCCCGGATCGGGCCGTGGGCACTCTACGGCCTGCTGTTCACGATCGTGATTCTCTTTGCACTGCAGGGCGAGCAGATCACCAGCCGGCCCTTGGATGTGGTTCGGATCGCCGTGCCGTTGTTGGCGTACTTCGCCGTCATGTGGGGCGGCGGCTATCTGCTGGGCACGGTGTTGGGTCTGGGCTACGAGCGCACCACCACGCTCGCGTTCACCGCTGCTGGCAACAACTTCGAACTCGCGATCGCAGTGGCCATCGCCACCTACGGTGCCACCTCGGGGCAAGCGCTCGCCGGCGTCGTCGGACCACTGATCGAAGTCCCGGTCCTGGTCGCGTTGGTCTATGTCTCGCTCGCCTTGCGACGCCGCTTTCCGCAGACAGCACCCGACGCCCGATGAGCGCAACGGAAGGCGGGATCGCCGGCGCCAAGCCCACGGTGCTGTTTCTGTGCACCCACAACGCAGGCCGGTCCCAAATGGCCCTCGGCTTCTTCACCCACCTGGCAGGCGACGCCGCGGTCGCCTTCTCCGGTGGCTCCGAGCCGGCCGACGAGATCAATCCCGCCGCCATCGCCGCCATGGCCGAAGTCGGTATCGACATCACCAAGGAATACCCCAAACCGTGGACCGAGGAAATGGTGCGTGCCGTTGACGTCGTGGTCACCATGGGCTGCGGAGACACGTGCCCGTACTTCCCCGGAAAGCGCTACGAGAACTGGGAATTGCCGGATCCCGCCGGTCAAGGGCTCGACGCCGTGCGTCCGATTCGCGACGACATCCGACACCGCGTCACCGCGCTGCTCGCCGAGCTCCGGGTCGCCATCGCGCGCTAGAAATGCTCAAATATCGCCGAACGGCGCGGCATAGCGAATGACGCCGGTGGGGATCGGGCTCCCGTCGAGAGCGAGCACCATGAGTGCATCGTCGGGTACCTCGTCGCGCATGGTGACCCCGTGGACCGAGGCGCGGCTGAATCCGAACCTCGGATAGTAGGTCGGGTGCCCCAGGACGGTCACGAAGCGTTCATCCTGCTGCCTGGCCGCATCGAGCGCAGCGCGAATGGCCGCCGACCCGGCGCCGGTTCGCTGGTATTCGGGCAGTACTGCGCACGGCCCGAGGCACAGCGCGGCGGTGTCGCCGATGTGGCACCGGGAAAGCAGCGCGTAGCCAACCGCATCGCCGCCCGCGGTTGTGGAAAGCGTCGACAGTCCGTTGATCCAGCCGGGATCGGTGCGGAGCGCGTCGACGAGATCGGCCTCCTCTGAGGTCTCGAAGGCAGCGAGATTGATCCGGCGGACGGACGGAATGTCGGAGTCTGTTTCGGGGTGTGTGAGCCAGTGCAGGGGTGTCGTCATATCGCCATTCATTCTGCGACATTGCCGGCAGATCGCCGGCACCACATCACCCGATCAGCCACCGGCAGACCACGGGGTTCTGCATGCACGCGGCGTTGATGTCGGGCAGGGCGCCCGAGCATGGCAGACCGTTCTCCTGAACGCAGCCCGGTGGCATGGGTGGGCATGGCGATCCGTCCGGCCGCACACACGCCTGTTCGGGCCCGGCGTACGCAGGTATTGCACACGTGAATGCGGCGCCCAAAGCAATGGCGGCCGCGCCGCACAGTAACTGTATGTACCTCATGGATTGCGACCTTTCTCGGCGGAACCGTCCATGGGCTGCTTGTTCAGCAAATTGTCGGTTCCGTCGAGGCTATCTCGCAGCCCGTCTTTCCATGCTTGAATTCGCGACATGATGTTTGGCCGCATTGCCCATCCCGGGCCGGCGGTCAACCGGCCTCAACACTTGATGTCGACATATACCGTCATGCCGGTCACCGTGGTGATGAGCGACGAACCGGCTCCCGGCACGCCGGAATCAGTCCGGGCGTATGTCTGCCCGGGTCGCACGGCGCTGACCTGACATTGCTCCAGTGGCGCCGCGCCGAGCTTGTTGACGATGACTTGGTATCCCTGCGAATGCAGTTGGCTGATCACCTGATCGGGGGTCTGTGGACCGGTTGGTGCTGCGTTGGCGTGCTCGGCGAGACTCAGTGACGCGACCGCCAGTGTGCTCAGTGCGATGGCCGAGGTGACTAAGTTGTTCATCGGTGCCCCTTTGTCGTGTTCCTACCTGAGATACACGCTGGCAGCGATGAATTGGTTCACTTGGCCCGTCAGCGTTGCAGGGTGGCCAGCACAGTGTCGTTCGTATCGACCACGCTTAGCGTGCGCAGTTCGGGCATCGGAATCGACGTGGCGCCCTCCACCACCCCCCGGCCGGTCGGCATTCCGGCCCAGTTCGCCGCCGGCTGCATGCGGCCATGACCATCCATGGTGCGCAGCGTGAAAACGCCTTGGTGTGGCAGCTTTTCGAGATCAAGTGAGATTGCGGTGCCCCAGGGTTTGGGCGTCAGTGTCACCACTCCTGCGACATCTCCGGTGACTTCCTGCACGGCATAAGTGTGAGTGGACGGGCCTGCTGACTGCCCGAAGATCGTCACCGAGGCGATACCGACAGTGAGGGCAATGGCCGCGGCGCCGGCCAGGACCGCCCCGGATCGCCACCAGTGCCGTGTATTACGCTGTGGCTCAGAGTATCTGCCGTCGACAACGCCAGGTGTGTCGTCGTAATCCAGGTCGGCGGGATCTACTTTCGCCAGCAATGCCGGCACCTCGGCGCAGTCGGCAACGTCGCGACGGCATTGCGGACACTCGCGGAGGTGGGCTTCGAATTGTCGCCGCTCGCCGGCGTCGAGACCGCCCAGGATGTAGGCACCGAACAAAACGTGCGGGTCGTCGTTCATAGCAAACCCATCTCGTCGAACACCGCCCGCAACGCCCGAACGGCGTGATAACTACGCGACTTGACCGTGCCTACTGCGACATTCAGCCGGTCGGCTGCCTGCGCGAGCGTCAGATCATCGAAATACAAGGCTTTGATCACCTCGCGGTGATCGACGCTGAGCCGACGCATCGACTCGGAGAGCAGGATTCGTTCCAGCGACTTGTCGACACCGTCGTCGGTCACCACCACGGCGTCGTTGTCGGTCAGTACCTCCGGGCGCCGCGACCTTGCCCGCCACTGATCGACCACGGCATTGTGGGCGATCGCGAACAGAAATGAACGCGGATTGCCGCTGGCCGTGTCGATCCGGTCGACGTTGCGCCACGCTCGGACGAAAGTCTCCTGCACGATGTCCTCACGGTGTTGTGGATCAACGACGTAGCCGGCCACGAACCGTCGCACTGCATCGGCATGGGCAAGATACAGCGTGGTCAGCACGCGGCCATCAGCCTCGCGGCCAGAGGCTACGACGGGCCGGCGACGTGGACGACGGATCGACACGGTTCAGGGCCGCGCAACGTCGGGTACTGCTCCTGTCACGGTCACAACCTATGTCTACGCCGCGGAACCCGGATCGGTTCACTGCCGGGACACCACCGTGTCGGACATCCGCCGCCGCGGCAACATCCGCTTGAGCATCCCGTCTCGTAGTGACACGGCATGCAGCAGGACCGCTGAAACATGCGCGGCGACCAGCGCCACCAGGAGATAAGCCCCGATGGAATGACCGTTGCGCAGCACCGCGTACAGGCCGGCGTCGACGGGAGCGATGGGCGGCAGCGGGATCGGACCGATGACGACGGGTACACCGGAGGCCGACAGCATCGCCCATCCCAGGAACGGCTGTGCCAGCAGCAACGCGTAGAACAGCACCTCGGAACCGAGGATGGCGCCGCGTTCCCAACGGCCCACGGTCGAGGGCATGGCCGGCGCGCGGTGACGTAACCGATTGGCGATGCGGACCACGGTGATCACCAGGATCAGTGCCCCGATGACCTTGTGCACCGCCAGTAGCACGGTGCGGTCCGCCAGTGCGTTGGCCAACGCGAAGCCGACAATCAGCGCGGTGAAGACGAGCACGGCAGTCAGCCAGTGCAGGGCACGCACGGACAGGCTGTACCGACCCACGGTGGCTGCGTCGGTCATTGCGACACCTCGCTGGTCTCGACCGCAGGCATGCTTCCCGATTCGCCGGCACGGCGCCGGAATGAGGCCGCATACACCGCCGACCGGGTCGTCAGCAGCGGGTCATCAGACGGTTGAATTCCGTCGGGAAGTACCAACGGATCGAAGTTGATGTCCCGGGCATTGCCGCGCCGCTCGCTGTCGACCGCGTCGAGCACGACGGTGCCTGCGTCGATCACCCGCCGCTCGGGCGGCCATGCCTGCGTCGCATCCGTGAGGTTGTCCTGCGGTTCGCCCACCGTCAGCATCAACCGCCAGCGCAGCGGGTTCTTGCGGATGGCGGTGATCAGGTTGTCGAACATCCAGTTCGGGCCACGCCCGGGTGCGCCCGGCGCGCTGACCGGCTGCATCGGAACCAGCGCCCACCGGACCGGGGTCACTTTGCCTGTGGCACTGACGAAAAGGAAGGCACTGAGCCCGCGATAGGTGCTGTCGGCGAATCCGGATGTGGGCGGCGCTGCCTTGATCACCTTGGTCGCCCTGGCAGTTTCGGGGTGAGCGGCCATAAACTGCGCCATCGCCTCGGGATCCGGTTTGCCGGTGTCACCAACAGGTTTCGACGCCAGGAGCTGATCGTAGAAGCCCTGCGGCGAGTTGACCGTGAAGACAGGGATATTCAACATCGCCGTGCGCCACTGCCCGGACTCCGGATAACCGAATGCCAATGCAAGTCCGCGATTCGCCTTCGCAGTGTCGGCCACGGTGGGGTTGCCGCCGGGCAGGGAGAAACGGCCCACCACGGTCGTGCGGCCGCGGCGGAATACCGCCGCCTTGCTCAACTCCGCGCCGTTGCCGTTTGATTCGAAGTATCCGGTCACCGATACGCCCTTGGCGTGGTTGCGGCGAAAACCGCGATGAATGCCGTTGACGCGTTGGAAGGCGTCGATGAACGCCTGCGGAGTCAACCGGCCGCCGGAACCGACCGGCCCGCGGGCGTAGGCAACCGCACCCAGATGGAGGGTGAGAAAACCGCCGACGGCCGCCGCGCCGAGCAGGACGCTCCGGCGATCGACCGGGGATTCCGACCAGGCCGACGGAATCAGTTTTGGACGTGCCTTCACAAGCGGTGCTCCCTCAACCCTCGACGTGTGGACAACACGATGTACGTCGGCGAGGTGTCAGGGGTTCACTTGAGTTTCGTCGGCGCCCCCTGAAACGGCGCCAGCACGTCGGCGACCGCCTCCAGCCGTCGCCACAGGCGCGGTGAATGCAGCGGATAATGCTTCCCGGCGATCAGGAACAGTTCATTGCCGACGATCTCGATGGCCATCGGCGTCGGGCTGCCCGCCAGTTCGACCACACCGCTGGTCAGCAGCGTACGCAGCATCGGATGGCCGGGCTTGCGGCACAGCATCTGGAGTCCGCCGGGCCCCGGCACGGGGTCGGTGCCCTGGAACCCGCGCGGCGTTCCGAGTGGCCAGCGCTGTGTGCTCAGCAGCGTGTGCGGATACGAGTCGCGCAACGTGAACACGGCATATCCCCAGTGGTCCCGGCCGGTCTCCGGATCGTCGGACGCTGGGTCGCACCCGTAGTTGGCGATCACGAACCCGTGGGGGCCGGGCACCCGGAAATGGTCCTGATGGTGGCGATTTCTGCCGTAACCGAAGATGTCGGCGGCGAGCCGGCCGATCCCCGGGGTGGGCTGATACTCCAGCTGGTTCGCCGCGGCGAACGCCTGCAGTCGATACCGGCGGCGAGCGCGCACCGGCCAGTATTCGTCTCTGTCGACGGCGACCATCAGGATCGCGGCCACCACACAACCCGTGGCCAGTGCCGTCGATCCGAGGATCGCGGTCAGCCCGAGGCCCGCAGTCGACAGGATGATGGTCGGGAACCCGATCGCCGCCACACCGAACACCAGCATGAGCACCGGCAGCTCGGACCGGGTCCACCACGACGCACCCGCGAGATCCTCGCCGTGGACGCCCGCGATCGCCTCGGCATGGAATCGGCGCCTTTCCGGTCGCCCTGTCCGCCGGGTCAGGGCTGCGGTATCGAGCCGATTGGACGTCATGGTCAGGTCGAACTTACCTGGTGGGTAACGATCTAAGCTCAAGTGATGCATTCCGAGAGCACTGAGAACGGTGCGGAGAAGCGGCTCGTCATCAGGGTCAATTCCAATACCAAGATGTCCCGGGGTAAGGCCGCCGCCCACGCCGTTCACGCAGCGCTCAAACTCTACGGAATCGACTATCACCACCCGGTCATCGTCATCGGCGGCAAGCCCGAGGAGATCCTGCAGCAGACGGTGCACGTCCGCGACGCCGGTCGGACCGAACTCGAGCCCGGCACGCTCACCGCGGGCGCAAGCTGGGAGTGGAAGGACCGCGAGGTTTCCGACCCGCCGGCGTAACGCCAGCCGTCAGGTTTGGGCCCACGGCGTCACCCGCGGAATCCAGCGCGGCACGTGTCGCCGGTAGGCCTCGTATTCAGCGCCGAACCGTTTGTGTAGATGAGGTTCCTCGACGGCGGGGATGGCGATCGTCACGAGCGTGACGAACAGCGCGAACCAACCGAACAACCAGGGCGACGCCGTTGCGATGGCGGTACCGAGTTGTATGCAGAACACCGCCGTCATCATCGGATTGCGCACGTGTCGGTAGGGGCCACGCAACACCAGATGCACTGGTGAACCGATGGCCAACGTGCCTTCGCCGACCCGGTCGAAAAGCAACACCGTCCAGGTCAGAAACCAGAGCCCGACGGCGACGAACGCGGCGCCGACCACGGCGAGCAGAAGTCCGCTCGTGGTGCTCAGATCGGGCGCCCGCAGTCCGGTCAGCCAGGCGATCAGAGCGGGAATGAAGACCGTCATCGTGGCGGGGGCGATCAGAACCGAGACCAGATGCCGCCACCACAACCGTCGCTTCGTCATGATGAACTCCTTTCTCCAACGAGTGTTGAACTTTTAAGGTACGCCGTGGCGGGGCGATAGGTCAACGCTTGTTGAAGTATGCTTTGGATCATGTCGGAGACGCGGCGCAGCGGCAGGTGGCGGACTGGCCAACAGAACAAGCAGCGCGTCGTCGAGGCGGCGCGCGAGCACTTCATGCGCGACGGATACGACCAGGCCACGGTCCGCGGGATCGCGGCCGACGCCGGCGTCGACGTCGCGATGGTCTATTACTTCTTCGGCAACAAGGAGGGCCTGTTCAACGCGTCTGTGATCGATGTCCCGGAGCATCCGTTGCACCGGTTGTCGATCCTGCTCGACGGGGGGAGTGACCAGATCGGTGCGAGGTTGGTCCGGGATTTCATCGAACGGTGGGACGAGGGCGTGACTTTCGACCCCCTGCTCACGGTGTGGCGGTCAGCCGCGATGCAGCCGTTGGCGCGAAAGCTGCTGCATGACACGCTCGCCGGTCCGGTGGCAGAGCGCGTCGCGGCCGAGTTCGGTGTCGACAATGCCGTGCTGCGCGTCGAATTGGTGACGGTGCACCTGGTGGGTCTGGCATTCGCGCGTTACCAGCTCCGCATCGAGCCCATGGCATCGGCCGGCGTCGACGAGTTGGTCGAATGGGTCGGACCGACCGTGCAGCGTTATCTCACCGACCCGCGGCCGTAGACCCTGTCAACCGGTGAGCTGAGTCAGCCATCGCCTTACTCCCGGGGCCGGGTGAGCGCCGCGTATCGACTGATGTGCTGGTCGGTGGAGCCGAATTCGTACTGAATGGCGGTGAGCCGCTTGAAGTAGTGCCCGATGGCCAACTCCTCGGTCATGCCCATGCCACCGTGCAGTTGCACGGCGTTCTGCCCGACGAAGCGCGCTGCGCGACCGATGGTGGCCTTGGCGGCCGACACGGCTTTGGCGCGGGTAGCAGGTTCGGCTTCCAGGTTCAGCACCGCCAGGTAGACCGCCGCGGCGGCCTGCTCCACTTCCATGTGCATGTCGACCATGCGGTGTTGCAGGGCCTGGAAGCTGCCGATCGGCTGGCCGAATTGTTGGCGTTGCTTGCAGTATTCGACGGTGTCGGCGAGCACTTTGCGCATTCCGCCGACGGCCTCCGCGCAGACCGCGGCAGCACCTTCGTCGCGGGCCAGCTCCAGTGAGGCCCACGCCTGACCTTCGTCGCCGACCAGCGCGGCGGCAGGTAGGCGGACAGCGTCGAAACTCAGGTCGGCTGCCCGCCGGTCATCGATGGTGCGGTAGGGGTGTGCGGTGAAACCGCCTCCCGCCGAGTCTGTTTCGACCAGGAACAGGGAGATGCCGTCGGTGTCGGTGCGGGCCCCGGAGCTGCGGGCGGTGACCAGCAGGTGCGTCGCCAGTGGCGCGCTGACCGCCATCACCTTCGACCCCTGCAGTACCCAGTCGTCACCGTCGCGGCGCGCGGTGGTGTCCACATCCCGCCAGTTCTCGCCCGAGGCCGCCTCGGTGGCGGCCACCGCGACCACTGCCGACCCGGCCACGATCTCGGCCAACAGGGCATGCGCCCGCTCCCCACCGGCCCGGTGCAGCAGTCCGCCGGCCACCACCACGGTGTCCACGAACGGCTCCACCACGAGTGCGTGCCCGAGTGCCTCGGCGATGACCATGGTCTCGACGGCCCCGCCGCCGATGCCGCCGGCCTCCTCCGGCAGGGGCGCGCCGAGGATGCCGAGTTCCTCGGCGAAGCCGCGCCAGATCTCGGGCTGCCAACCGGCGCCCGTCTTCGCGGCGGCCCGGCTCTGTTCCAGACCGTAGCGGCCCGCCAGGAACTTGGTCAGCCCGTCGCGCAGCAGTTCTTGTTCGCTGCTCAGATTGAAGTCCATGTCAGTCCCGTCAAAGTCCAAGGGCCGCTTTGGCCAGGATGTTGCGCTGAATCTCGTTGCTGCCGGCGTAAATTGACCCGGCCCGGTCGTTGAAGTAGCGCAGTGGTGCCACGGCCTCCCACGGCTCCCCGGAGATATAGCCGTCAGCCGGTGGCTCGAAATCGGCCACCGGCCCGCCCGGGCGGGTGGCGTGCGGTTGATATGCACGGCCGCGGGGCCCGGCGGCCTCCATCGCCAGTTCGGTCAGCGTCTGGCTCAGCTCGGTACTCAGAATCTTCAGCATCGAGGATGCGGTGCCGGGGTTACGGCCCTCGGCGACCGCGGCCAGCACCCGGTACTCGAGGATCTCCAGCACGTCGGTGCGGATGCGCGCGTCAGCAAGCTTGCGGCTGAACGCGGGGTCGTCCACCAGTCGCGCGCCGCCGAGACCGGGTTGTCGGGCGGCGGCCGTCGAGATCTCCTCGGCCAGTACCTGCAGGGCCGGGGCGGATGCGCCGCCGCCGCGCTCGAACTCCAACAGGTACTTTGCGACGGTCCAGCCGTCGTCGACGGCGCCGATCACGTTGGACTTCGGCACCCGCACCTCGTCGAAGAAAACCTGGTTCTGCACTTCTTCGCCCGAGGTCATCACCAGCGGCCTGATCTCGATCCCGGCGGAGGCCATGTCGATCAGCACGAAGGTGATGCCCTGCTGCTTCTTGGCGGCGCGCGTCGTGCGCACCAGCGCGAACATCCAATTCGCTTCGCGCGCGTGCGTCGTCCAGATCTTGCTGCCGGTGCACACCAGGTCGTCGCCGTCCGGCACCGCGGTCATCGACAGTGCCGCCAGATCCGAACCCGCCTCCGGTTCGGAATAGCCCTGGCAGAAGAACACCTCGCCGGTCAGAATGCGCGGCAGGAAGTACT
Organism: Mycobacterium appelbergii; assembly: GCF_032883035.1. Classification (NCBI taxonomy): domain Bacteria; kingdom Bacillati; phylum Actinomycetota; class Actinomycetes; order Mycobacteriales; family Mycobacteriaceae; genus Mycobacterium; species Mycobacterium appelbergii. Next base: position 40,581 of record NZ_JAMQTH010000007.1, on the reverse strand, counting down.
CCTTCTGCGCGGACGTCCCGAAGGCGATGATCGCGTGGGCCACCATCCGGATACCCATCGGTGACAGTGACGGGGCGCCGGCCAGTGTCGATTCCCTGCTGAAGATGTAGTGCTGGGTCAGGCTCCAGTCACAGCCACCGTGCTCGACCGGCCACGCAGGTGCTGCCCAACCGCGCTCATGCAGGATCTGCTGCCAGGCCATGCTCGCGTCGTGATCGGCGTAAACGCTGGTCATCAACCGGCCTGCACGTTGCAGGTCGGGAGTCAGCTTCTCGGTGAGAAAGCTGCGTACCTCGTCGCGGAACGCCTGGTCGGTCGTCGACCACTTGAGGTCCATGCCTGCCCCTGTCTGCCGATGCTGTCCACCACACAGTAAACCTAGTTAGTCAAGTGGGCCGAAAAGTTGCTGCGCACCGGTGGCAACCGGCGAGCAGGAGGGGCAATAATCGGAGGCGTGGAGCGGCGACAAAACGGACAGGACCCCGAAACCCCGATGGCACTGTTGCAGCAAATGCCTGCGCTTGTGGTTTTGGAGCGATTTCCGGTGCCGGTGCTCGCAATCGCCGAGGACGGCAGCATTCTCTTCGCCAACAGTGCCTTTGGTGAAATGGTGGGCTACAGCACCGATGCGGTTAAAGAAAAGAAGTTTGCTGAGGTTTTCCATTCGTTGCCCGTCGACGATTCCGCTGTCTCAGTGGTGCGGGCGCACGCCGAGCTTGTCGTCGACCTCGTGCACCGGGACAACTCGATCGTGCGGGCCCGGATGAGCAAGTCGGCGCTGCTGCGCGGCGACGACCCGGTGGCGCTCGCGACTTTTCAGGATCTCACCGAACGGCTGTGGGCCGAAGAGCTCTAACGCCTACGGTTCGAGGGCCGGTGTCGGGGAGCGCCGCAGCGCTTCCCGGGCCAGGAACTCGCGGAAGTAAGCCAGCGACTCCGCGCTGACGATCGCGGGCAGCAGCAGCTCCCAGGTCCGCGACACCCGTTGGCGTAGATCAGCGCCATTCGCGGTCGCGCTGGACAGGGTCTCGGCCCCGAGCATGGCACCGAGAATGATCTCGGCGGCTCCCTTGGCATCGATGTCGGCTCGGAGATCGCCCTCGGCGGCGGCCTGCTCGACCTGCTCGGTGAGCTCCGCAAGCCAGCTCGCGTACACCCGTCCTGCGGCGTCATTGATGCCGGTGAACGTCCGGATGACTTGCATCCCGATTCGTGCGGTCTTGTCGCTGCCGGCGAAATCAGCTACGACGAAAAGGCCGTGGACGATGTTCTCCAGGGCCGGCGACGAGGATTCGGTGATGGTGCGGAACGTGGCCAGGATGCTCGCCCCGCACTCGTCGATGATCGCCTCGGCCAGCGACTCCTTGGAGTCGAAGTGGTAGTACAGCGCGCCCTTGGTCAGTTCCGCGCGTTGGATGATGTCGCCCAACCCGGTCGCCGGGTAGCCGATCTCGCTGAAAAGGTCGACGGCGGCGATGACGATCTTGCGTCTGGTCACCCCGGAGCGGGCTTGGCGGGCCATGTCGAATCCCGAATCCCCGTCAGGCCGTACCGTCGCGCCGGACTGCCGGTTCGTCGGGTAGCAGGGGTGCGGCATTCCTGATCGCCAGCGCAGTGCGGCGCCGGATGAACTGGGTGAGGTAGCTGAGCCGGTCCGGGCTCACGAAGCTGGGCAGTATCAGATTCCAGGCCTGCTCCAGGTCGGTGAGGAAGCGGGCAGGGACGTCCAGGTCGCTGGTTTGGCGGATGCCCATGTACATCGCGACCAACAGCCGGGCCATGGCGCCCGGATCGCTGTCTGCGGCCAGATCGCCTTCGGTGACCGCGCGTCGCCCGATCTCGGTGAACCCCTGCGCCCACGAATCGAGCATGCGCGGGCCCAGGTTGTCCATGCGGCCGATCGATTCGACCAGATTGAGGCCGGCCCGGGCCATCGTCTCGCTGATGTCGTCGACGGCCAGCAGATAGGAAATATCGATCAGGGTTTCCAGGCCCGACAGATTGCGGGCGAGGACCTCCGCGACGGTGACCCGGGCCTGCTCGGCGCGGTGGTCGACAATCGACGAGGCCAGGGCGTGCTTGGATCGAAAGTGGAAATACAGCGCGCCCTTGGTGACTGCGGCATCGGCGAGGATGTCGTCGAGGCTGACCAGGCTGTAGGGCTTGTGAGCGAATTGCCGCGACGCCGCCCGCAGAATCTGAAGCCGGGTGAGGTCCGCTCGCCGGTCGAGCTGCTCAGTCACCACGGAACCTCGGAATCTTCACGACTGCATCGTTGGAGCGAAATACGGATCCCGCTAGTCACGGGGCAGGGCGATTCTTTCATCTGGCAATTCCGGACGCCGAGCACCGGTGATCGTGTCGATTTCTGCACGGCATCATAAGCGGATACTCGAAGTCTTCACGACACGTGCATAACATTCTAAAGGTATGTATGGTGCGTAACGTGATAACTCTTGGTTCGCAGTCGGCGAGCCATGCAAATCTGGCGAAGATCGTCGCAACGCGTATTGCGGCCGGTCGCGGCATTGCCCCGCCGGCAGTTGCCACGAGTTGTCCCACACGCGTTGCCATAGCCTGCACCGGCAATCCCCCTCGAATCCCGGTGCGGGCTGTGGCAACCCCAACTGCGTCGAGCTGTCATCGCGGCTCAACTGCATCGACTGTCTCGCGAAGGTGGTTTGAGGTTCGCTCGCTGCCTACCCCGCGCGGCCGATATAGCAATGCCGAGGTATTCATTTGATGGTGTGGGATGACGAAGTCGACGTCGTTTGCTACGGTTCCGGCTTCGGCGGACTGGCCAGCGCCATTGTCGCGGTAGACGCCGGTCTTGAGGTATTCGTCGCCAGATCCGGCAGCGAACCCGGGGCCGCTCCCGGCTCCGGCGCTCCATGGCTCGGCTCAGGCGTGGAGGATCAGGAGACCCTCGACTATTTCGCGGCGCTCTCCGGTGACGTCGAACTGGTGGCCGGCGGGTCATCCGACGCCGACTTGGCCGTCCGCGTCGTGAGCGATCCCGTTCCGGCGGGGCCCCGCGCCCGGATCGAGCCGTTCTACGGCGCCCGGCTGCGGGATTGGGCAGCCCAGTGCCTGGTATCGCCCTACGGCGTGCTCTACACCCGCATCCTCGATCGCGACACCACTCCGATGAAAACCCGCAGCGGCGAAGAAATCCAGGTCAAGGTCGTCGGTGCGGTGGAGCCCGGCACCAACGCGGCGTCGGCGGTCAACGAATGGCTGCTGACCCAGACCCGTGAGCGTGACATCGAGATTTCCGACGGCTGCGCCCTGCAACGCATCGTGTTCGAAGAGGGTGAAGTGCTGGGTGCCGTCATCGACACCGCGGACGGCCCACTTGCGTTACGGGCCCGCCACGGCGTCGCGATCACGACCGACAGCCACCAGATCGGGACGACGGACATGACATTGCCCGTCTCTGACCCCGGCCAACCATTGCAGGTGTGTCTGGTCGGGCACAGCGCCAGCAGGTTCGCGCGAGTTGAGCTGTTGACGACCGAGACCGCCGCGGTGGCACCGCGGTCGGCCTACTGCCGGTCCAACCGTGTGCACGACGGCCTGCGTGAGGCCGGCCGGTCACATGCGCGGCGCTGCCGAAAAATGCACCGGTACCCGCCCCTTGGCTAGCAGCTGCTGCATTTCGTGGCCGAGGATCGGTTTGGACAACAGGAAACCCTGCGCCCGGTAGCAACCGTGGCGCAGCAGGGTCAGGGCGGCCGTTTCGGTCTCGACGCCCTCGGCGACCAGTTGCAGACCGAAGGCGCCCGCCAGCGCGATCACCGCTCGCACGATCGGCAGGTCTCCGGGATTGGAGCCGAGCTCGGCAACAAAGCTGCGGTCGATCTTGAGGGTGTCCACCGGTAGCGATTTGAGCATCGACAGCACGCTGTAGCCGGTCCCGAAATCGTCGATGGCGACCTGCACGCCGGCATTCTTCAGACCGGCGAGGGTAGTGCGGGTGGTCTCGATGTCCTGCACCACAACGCTTTCGGTGATCTCCAGACAGACCGATCCCCGTGGCAGGCCGAACTCGGCCATCGTGCTGGCCACCGACTCGACGAAGCCGTCGGTCACCAGTTGAACCGGAGAGACGTTGATCCGCAGCACGATGCGGCGACCCACGCCGTTCGACCGCCATCGCGCGAACTCCTCGCACGCGCTGCGCAGCACCCAGCGGCCCAATTCGCCTGCCAGGTTGATGGATTCGGCGACTCCGATGAACGAATCGGGTGCGAGCAGACCACGGGTCGGATGTTGCCAGCGGACCAGCGCCTCGGCCGCCAGCACCTCACCGGTGCGCATGTCGATCTCTGGCAGGTAATGCAGCAGCAGCGAGCCGCTCTCGATCACACTCTGCAGGTGCAATTCGATGTCGTTGCGGAAATCGATCTCCATGGCCATCGCGTCGGAGAACACCGCAACCTGATTCCCACCCGCGTTCTTGGCGGTCAGCACCGCCTGGTCCGCCCGGCTGAGCAGCTCCGAGGTCGAGTGGCGGCCCGGAATGCCTTCCGCGAGGCCGATGCTGACAGTTCTGGTGAGCATCTCACCGTCGATCGCCACCCGTTCCCGCAGGACCGATTGCAGACGGTAGGCCAGCGCCGCGGCGGCGTCGACCGACATCGACGACGCCGGGACCACCACGAACTCGTCACCACCGAGTCGGGCGATCAGCTTCGGCTCGTCGTCGCCCTCCTGCAGGCGCTGTGCGAGAACCCGGATGAACGCGTCACCGGCCGTGTGGCCCAGATAGTCGTTGATCGCCTTCAACCGGTCCAGGTCGAAGAACATCACCGACACCGGACCCGGCTGGCCGGGCGCCAATCGCGCCTCCAGGTGTGCCATCAGAGCCCGCCGGTTGTGCAGCCCGGTCAGATGGTCATGGTCGGCGAGGTAGCGCAACCGTTCCTCGGCGGCGATGCGCGCCTGCACCTGTGCGAACAACGATGCAATGGCCTTGAGCGCGTTGAGCTCCGCAGGCTTCCATTCGCGGTCGCCGAACTTGACGAAGCCCAGCACTCCGGTGGTCACCTCCCCGGACAACAACGGCACACATGCCATCGACGTCGACGGGATGTGCCGACCGGCTTCAATGGTCCGCTGGTAGTCGGTGGTGGCCGGCTCGGGCCGGAACACCGCCGGTTCTTTGAGGTGTTCGGCCATCGCGAACACCGGGTCGGCGTCGGCGAAGTGGATGACCGCGAGCGGATCGGTCGGGGAATCCACCGGCCGTGGTGGCCATTCGGCAACCAGACTGGTGACGTGCGTGAGGTGATCGTTGTGCCGCAGGAAGCTCACGTCGACGTCGAAGTAGGAGACCAGGTCGGCCAGAACCTCCTGGCTCACCCCGGCAGCCGTGGCGGCATTGACGGCCATCAGTTGCGTGGCAACTGATGTGACGACCAACTCCAGGCTGCGTGGCACGCGGAACCTCCGGTGAGTACCTCAGCCGTCCGTCGGCTCGTGGGTGGGCGCCGGCCTGCGCCGCCGGCTGCGAACCGAAGGTCGCGGTGCGATGGACAGTCTCAGTACCAACGCCTGTGACTCGTTGCGTTCGGTTGCGGTCAACTCACGAAAAGCGTACTGCAGGTCGCGCAGCGCATCGGCATGGGCTGCCGACAGCTCCTCACGATCCCGGTCGTCATGGGCGTAGAGGAAGACCGGCGACACCGGTTGGACGGCGAGTCCGTGCTTCTGGGCATGGACCCAGAATGCCTCCACTGCCGAGCCGGCGTGCGCGTAGTCGGTCAGCCGACGGCCTGGCACCGACACCACCGCGATGGCCGAACTTCCCGTGACCCGCTCGTAGGTGTCCTCGCCAAGCGCGGCGCCCGCGCTCCAGTCGGACAGCTTGGCCATCACATCGGGGCGGCGCAGGATATCCAGCAGCACCAGGTCGGCCGGATCCAGGCCGAGGCTGGACACCTCCAGCCCGGAATCCGGTTCAGGGTCGCCGGGCCAGCGCAGTTCGGAGAACATCTCCCGGTGCAGGGTCGGCGTGAGGTAACGGATGCGATCGGCCTCGGCGAGAATTCCCGCGGCGGCCTCGACATCGGTTGCCGCGTCGAGGATCTGCAGACGCGCACCTTCCTCCCGGACCGCGGTGGCCAGTGCCGCGAGGGTGTCGGCGGGAATGGGGGTGGCCGTTCCGCGCGCCCGGTTGGTCTCGCGTTGCAGCATCGGGTCGTACAGTGCCGCCAAATCTGGTGCGCTGCCGGGGGAGAGCTGCATGACGCCGTGCAGGGGAGTGCCCTCGTCGCCGCGGCGCCAGTCGATCTGTCCGACCAGTCCATGGGCGGCGGCCGCGACCCTGGCATTGAATGCCGCCGCGCCCAGGGCGACAGCGCTCCCGCGGTAACCGACATCCATCGCGGTGGTGTACTTCGTCGCCAGTCGCAGGCTCAGCATGTTGCGACTGGACTCGATCTGCCACGGTTGGGCATTACCGCCCGACGGTGCCCGGTTGGCGGCTGTCGCGATCACCTCGGCCACCTCGGCCACCTCGGTCGGCTTGACCGGCTGGGCCGGGTCGGCCGGGTCGGCCGATGTGCGCACCGGCGATGGGCCAGGCGCCGCAATGAGCGGGTCCGCCAGCTGATCGAGTTCGGTCGCGACGTCCAGTCGCAGCCGGCCCGATCGCAGCGGCTGACCCAATCCGATGCGGCGTACGGCATCGGCGACGAGCGTGGCGCCCAGCGCCACCTCACCGGCGAGCTGCGGCCAGGTGGTCAGGGTTTTGCCGACCTCCACCAGTGATGCGGCCATGCGCGGTGACAGTTCGGCCGCATCGAGTATCCGCAGGACGTGCGGCACCTTGTCCTTGCTGCTGAGCCCGGACAGCCGTGCGGTGTCGATGTCACCGAGCAGGCCGTGCAGGATCGGCCGGTCGGGCTCCAGGTCGAAGCGCTCCACATCCAGTAGGCCTCGATCGGCCGTGGCCATCAGCACCGGCAGCCGCAATGCCCGCGCAGTCTCGCGGACAAGGACTTTCGCATCGAGTGAGTCGCATTCCTCGACCACCACGTCGAGCCCGCCGAAGAACTCCGTGACGGATTCGGGCTGTACCCCGCCGGAGTCGACCCGCACGGGCAGGTACGGGTCGATCTCGGCGATCCGGCGTGCGGCGACCACTGCCTTGTTCAGCCCGAGATCGAACACCGTCGCGGGAACCCGGTTGAGGTTGGGTAGCTCCAGCTCATCGAAGTCGGTGAGCCGCAACTCTCCACAGAGTCCCTCGGCGGCAAGCTGGTGGGCGACGGCGTGGCCGACGCTCAACCCGATGACCCCGATCCGCAACTTCGACAGACGCTGTTGTTCGTCGGCGCTGATCAGGTTTCGGTTGCGGTCCAGGCGCAAGCGCTGAAACGAGCGCGGGCCCACGATGCCGACCACGGTGCGCCGCCACGGGTAGTAGGCCCACCGGGTCGGCTCGTCCAGTAGCTCAGGCTCGGCCGCCGGGGTGAGTTCGGCCAGCGCCTCCTGCTGCCGGCCGCGATCGTCGATGAAGGCGATCGCGGGATCGGCGCGCAGTTCCGCCAAAAGGCTGCTGTCGGAGGGATCGTCGGGGTTGATGATTACCGCGTGGCATTTCGCTGACTCGTCGATGCCGTCGATCATCGCCCAGTCGCGGCGGAGGCGTCAACGTCACCAGCGGTGACCAGCCGCGGCGAAATCCGCTGCGTTTCGGCGAAGAACGCTGAAAGCTGCTTCGGATCGGCATGATTGGCGAACGTCCGACGATCCCACCACATCATCTTGGTTTGATACCGCGCATCCGGGTACGGCGTTGCCGGAATTTTCGAAGCTAACACCCCGCCCGAGGACAGCCAACGCTTCAGCACGTAAGCCGCTGCTGTCGCCATCGCAAACTGAATATCCAGCAATGCCATGGAATGTAGCGGCATGCGGGCCAACGTGTCGGTCAGCGCACGGCTCTGGTCAGGGTCGTCGCCGACCCATGCGGTCTTCATCTCGACCACGCCGAACGGCAGCCGGTCGGCGATCATCTTGCGCACCGTGTCCAGGCCGGGCTGGCCACTCCACTCGACCACGGCGTGAGATTCCTCAGGACTGCGGTACGGACCCTTGGCCCGAAGCCCCCCGACGACCCGCCCGGCATCGTTGAGCCCGACACAGAACAGCGCCGTGTCGTCGCCGGTGCGCAATGCCTGCATATCGAGCGCCTGCTCGACGCCGTGCTTCAGATAATTCTGTTCGGCACCACGCACGTACTCGTGCCACAGTTCGCGTTCGGTGCCGGGATCGGCGACAACGATCGTGCACTCACTGGCCGGGTCCCACCAACTGGGACTCCTCTCCAGGGTGAGAGGGGAGCGGACTGCAGTTTCGAGATGGGGAGCGGTCATGCGGATCCATTTCGTCGGTCAGCCGTGTCCCCCGACTGGCGCGGCTGATTACTAGTGCGCGGCACGGTTGTGCCAATACGCGAACATGAGTATCCCGCCGCAGGGCATGGTAATTCCAGCTAGCTGAGAAACCTTGTCCAGCCTGGTGTTCAATTCGGTACTGTCGCAACCGTTGTACTCACCAGTACATGCAATTTTGGCAAATTAACTATTGCTTATCAGTAGTGAATATGCCGGATAACCTGATGTTCAGCAAAGATTTGATTTGACGTAGTCGAAGATTAATGTTTCTCTACGTCAGTTTTGGTCTGTTTTGCTGTCCGGGCCGCGAGCCAGTACATCCAGCCGGTTGACAGCGATTGAGAATGTGAATCGCCGCCCGAGGCACCTCCCGTGGTGCGCCCTGTGGGTGGGTTCCGGTGGGTCCCGGCGGGTGATCCGGACGCAGCCGGTGTATGGCACTGTGAGGAGCCGTATCAGGTTCGAGAGGAGTCCACGGTGGCGCAGGTCAGAGTGTTCAACGGTCTTGAGGAGTTCGTGGCTGCAGCGGGAAGTGAGCTGGGGCCCACGGAGTGGATGGAGATCACCCAGGAACGGGTCAACCTGTTCGCCGACGCCACCGATGACCACCAATGGATTCATGTTGATCCGGAGAAGGCGGCGGGGGGGCCGTTCGGCGGGACGATCGCGCACGGCCTGCTCACCCTGTCGCTGCTGCCGTATTTCACCCATCAGCTCTACCGCGTCGACAACATCGCGATGGCTATCAACTACGGCTACAACAAGGTCCGATTCATCACTCCGGTCCGTGTGGGTGCGCGGGTGCGAGCCCGGGCCCAGATCGCCGATGTCACCACGCTGGAGGGGGCGGTTCAAGCCGCCATGACGGTTACCGTGGAAATTGACGGTTCTGACAAACCTGCCGCAGTGGCCGAGTCAATCGTCCGTTTCATCGGCTGACCCTTTTCCGGCGAGCAGGCACTTAGGTACCCGAAATGCCACGTTTTCGGGGACCTAAGTGTCTGCTCGCGGGTAATGGTGACAGCCCGTACCGGCGTTACTGACAACTGTCAGAATCCATTGACGTCCGTCAAAAAGCTTTGTTAGTGTGCTGCATCACAATGTGAGGGAGCCCAGTGATACGGCAATCACCACCTCGGACGGCAATCATCGGTGCGGGTATCAGCGGGCTCACCGCCGGCAAGATGCTGAAGGACTACGGCGTCCCGTACACCACGTTCGAGGCCTCGGACCGCATCGGGGGCAACTGGGCGTTCGGCAACCCCAACGGCCACAGCAGCGCGTACCGGTCGTTGCATATCGACACGAGTAAACATCGGTTGTCGTTCAAGGACTTTCCGATGCCCGATCATTTCCCGTCGTTCCCGCATCACACCGACATCAAGGCCTACCTCGATGCCTACGCCGACACGTTCGGACTGCTCGACGGCATCGAGTTCAACAACGGGGTGGTACATGCCGCACGTGTTGCCGACGGTGGCTGGGACATCGAGGATCAGGCCGGCAACCGACGTCGTTACGAATTACTCGTGGTCGCCAACGGTCATCACTGGGATCCCCGGCTGCCGGAGTTCCCGGGGACCTTCACCGGTGAGTCGATCCACTCGCACCACTACATCGACCCCCAGACCCCGCTGGCCCTCACGGGGAAACGGATCCTGGTCGTGGGTATCGGCAACAGTGCCGCCGACATCACTGTCGAGCTCTCGTCGAAGTCACTGCAGAACCAGGTGACGCTGTCGACACGGTCGAGTGCCTGGATCGTGCCGAAATTCATTGCCGGGCAACCGGGGGACAAGTTCTTCCGGACCACGCCGTACCTGCCGCTGTCCTGGCAGCGCAAGGCAGCGCAACTGCTCGCACCGATGCTCGGCACCGACCCGACCGCCTACGGACTGCCGGCTCCCGATCACAAGCTGTTCGAAGCGCACCCCACGCAGTCGGTGGAACTGCCACTGCGTCTGGGATCCGGCGACGTCAGGCCCAAGCCGAATGTCGACCGGCTCGACGGGGACACTGTGCATTTCGAGGACGGCAGCAGCGACGTCTTCGACGTCATCGTCTACGCGACCGGATACAACATCACGTTCCCGTTCTTCGACCCGGACGTCATCAGCGCACCCGGTAATCAGATCCGGCTGTACAAGCGCATGTTCAAGCCGGGGTTCGACGACCTGGTGTTCATCGGTTTCGCTCAGGCGATCCCGACCCTGTTCCCCTTCGTGGAATGTCAATCCCGGCTGCTCGCTGCGTATGCGGTCGGACGGTACGCACTGCCCCCGGCCCGGGAGATGGAGCGGGTGATCGACGCTGATCAACAGGTACATGCCGGGCACTGCACAGATCGCCCGCGCCATACCCAGCAGGTGGACTACTTCTACTACGAGCACGACCTCCGCGCCCGTGAACTACCGGCTGGCGTGAAAAGAGCTGACGCGCAGCGTCATCAGAGCGTGTCGACGGCCCTTCGATGACGTACTCGGAAGTCAGCTTCCGCTCCGGCGGCGAGGTCTGCAGCGGCTGGCACTTCCGCGGCGTGGGGCAGAGATTCGCGGGGCCGGACGGCAGACCGGTAGTGGTGATGGCGCACGGCTTCGGGGGGACCAAAGACTCGGGCCTGCGGCCGTTCGCCGAGCGCTTCGCCGCGGCAGGCCTTGACGTGCTGGCATTCGACTACCGGGGTTTCGGCACCTCGGAAGGCCTACCCCGGCAGAGTGTTTCGGTTGACCGTCAACTCGAGGACTACGTCGCAGCCATCGGTGCGGCGCGGCGCTTGACAGGCGTGGACCGCGCCCGGGTGGTGCTGTGGGGATCGTCCTTCTCCGGCAGTCACGTGCTGCGTGCGGCCGCCGACTGTGCCGACGTGGCGGCGGTGATCGCGATGACCCCGCTCACGAGCGGTCTGGCGGCGAGTCGGGCGGCAGTCGCGCACCGTGACGTCGGCTCGGCGCTGCGCTGGACGCTGATGGGGTTGAAGAGCCGGTTGGCTGTGGCCACCGGTGGCAGTCCCGCGTTGATGCCGCTGGCCGCGCGACCGGGTGAGCCGGGCGCTCTCGCCCTGGACGGCGCATACGAAAGCTACCGGTCGCTCGCCGGCCCGACCTGGCGAAACGAAATCGACGCGGGCATCGGGATGGAGCTGATGCGGATCCGCACTGCCACGGCGGCCAAGCGCCTGAGCTGTCCCGTACTGGTGCAGATCGCCGATTTCGACCGGTTTGTCCCGGCGAACTCGGTGGTCAAGACCGCTGTGCAGGCCAGGGCCCAGGTGCATCACTACCCGTGCGACCATTTCGACGTGTGGCCCGGGCACGGCTGGTTCGACACTGCCGCCGAACACCAGGCTGCATTCCTGACGCGGTCAATGCCGTCCACAGACCGTGACACGGACAGTCGTTAGGGGCAGGCAGTTCACCGGTCGCCGATTACATCCAGGCGTGCCATCGCATCTGCGCTGAGGGCGATCGAGCCGACATCGACATTGTCCTGCAGGTGCGCGCTGGAGCGCGTGCCCGGGATCAGCAGGGTGTTCGGCGCATGGGCCAGGAGCCACGCCAGCCCGACCTGGGCCGCCGAGACGGCCAACTCTGCTGCGAGGGACTGCACTTCGGTATGCTCGGTGACTTTGGCAGCGCCGGGAAAGGCTGAGCCGAGCGGGAAGTACGGCACCCAGGCGATGCCCTCGGCGACACAGAAGTCAAGCGTTGCCTCCTGAGTGCGGTCGAGCACGCTGTAGGCGTTCTGCACGCAGACGATCCCGGCCGGTAAGGCTCGCTGCACCACCTCGAGGGGCACACTGCTGATGCCGATCGCGCCGATCTTGCCCTCGTCGCGCAGCGTGATCATCTCTGCCAACTGATCGTCGAGGTCGACGATCTGGTCGCCGGCAGCGCCCAGATTGCGTCCGAGATCCAGGCGCCGCAGATTCACCACCGGGATGCGGTCGAGGCCCAGTTGGGCGAGGTCGTCCTCGACCGCGGCGCGCAGTTCGGCCGGCCGCTGGGCGGGAGCAAGAGGGAGGGGACCGGTCGTGGTGTGGGCTGCGCCGACCTTGCTCACGATCACAAGATCGTCCCGGTACGGCGCCAGGGCTTGCCGGATCCGCCGGTTGACCTCGCCACCTGCGTAGAACGAGGCGGTATCGATGTGGTTCACGCCGAGTTCGACAGTCTGCCGCAGCACTGCGACGGCATCCTCGGTCGACAGCGATGCGTCGAGTTGCATGGCCCCATAGCCGATTCGGGCAACGGTGTGTGTTCCGAGCCGGGCCGTGCCTCCGGCGTGTGTGGAGATGGTCATACGTGCTCCTGTCATGGCATAATGCAAGATGCGGAGGAACCTCCGCTTAGCACCATACAGAAGCGGAGAACCCTCCGCTACGGTTGGCCAGATCCGGTCGGATGCACGACACAACCGTGAGCGTCTGCTGCAGAAGGCTCCTCGTGAGTCAATCGCACGAGCAGGCGCAACGGTTGCTCGACCTGCTGGTCGACGGCTTGGTCGCATCACGCTGATGTCCTCAGTCGCGCAGCGTGTCGTACAGTGCGGCCACGTCTCCCGGCCGCACCTTCATCGCCGCATTGCGGGGTAACTCGTCGACCACCGCCACGGCCACCGGCACGTGATGACTGGGCAGCGTTTCGCGGACCAGATCCTTCAACTCGTTCTCGGTCGGAGCGACTGCACCGACTCTGCGCTCGACCGCTGCGAACGGCACCTGGCCCAGCCGGTGATCCGGCACCCCCACGACACAGGCATCACGCACCGAGGGATGCGAGATCAGCACGTGCCGTACAGATTCCGGCAGGATCTTGAAGCCGCCGCGGTTGATGGCGCCATCGCGGCGGCCGTGCACGGTGAGGAACCCGTCGTCGTCCACCGACGCCACGTCGGTGGTACGCACCCAATGCGGGCCGATGGCCTCCACGACGGCCTGCAACAGCCCGATCGTGCCGGCCGGTACCTCGGTGCCGGTCTCGGCGTCGACGATGCGCACCCGTACCCCGGGCAGCGGCCGGCCGACGCTTCCGGGTTTCTGGGTACCGTATCGGCGGTGCAGATCCGGAGTCCAGGCGCATACCGAACCGGCGAACTCCGTTGCCCCGTAGGCCCATAACAGCGGTATGCCGTAGCGCTGCTCGAACTCCTCGCGTAGCTCAGGCTCCAGTGGACCGGAGCCGCCGGGCAGATATTCCAGCGACGCCAGATCGGCCGGTGGCACGTCGGCCTCCAGCAGCATGCGGATGATCGCCGGTTGTACGCCGGTGCGCTTGATCCGATAGGTCTTCACTGCGCGCACCCATTCGGGGACCGTGAACTTCTCCAGCAACACCATGCGTTTCCCGCTGGACGGCGCGGCCAGCAACTGGCACACCCCGATGCTGCCGAATGGCCAGTACACCAGATCGGGTGGGTCGTCATCTGCGACGGTCCGGCCTGATGTCGTTCTGCTCGTCGCGTCCGCGACCGACATACTCAAGACAGTGTGCGCGAGAGCCTCGGTGGTGACCGGGATCCGCTTGGGTGGGCCCGTGGTGCCGGAGGTCAGAATGTGCAGACCGGCGAGGGTCAAGCCCGGATCGGGCTGTGCGGCACCGGGAGCCGTCGTCATACTGAGATCGAGCGGATGGTCGGACAACGCCATACCCGCGGTACCGGTGCGTCGCGCGGCGTCGACAACTTCGGGCGTCCAGTCCTGACTGTCGGCGAGAACCGCAGGGAGGGAGAGGGTCTCGATATCGCGGGCGATCGCCGTCGCTGACTGGTAAGAGTAGATCATTGCCACTGGCCGTTCGGTGGCGATGAATCCAAGGATCGCCGCGGCGTGGGGCACCCGGTTGCGCACCACGACGCCGACCGGCTCATGATCACCGATGCCGGCAGCGGCCAAGGCGGCCGAGATTTGGTCGATGTAGCGCGTTAACTCGTTGCCGGTGTACCACTTCCGCTCGAACTCGAGGAAGGGACGGTCACCGTACCCGGCCAGGGCACAGGCCAGGGTGTCGGCGAATCGTGTTCTCACGCGGGGTCAGAACTGGGTGGATCCCAGGTCGACCGGGATCCGGCTGGCGGTGACGAACCGCGACTCGTCGCTGGCCAACCAGCATGCGGCGTCGGCGATATCCTCGGGCTGGGCGATGAAGTCGGGCAGGAACGGGGTGACCATGTTCATCAGTCCGGGATTGGTCTCGTTGGCCCGGTGCAGTGCCGCCATCATGTCGCCCGTACCCATCGGGGTGTTGACGGCGCCGGGGTGCAGGCTGTTCACCCGGATCTTGTGCTTGCCGAGTTCGGCGGCAAATGCCCTGGCCATGCCGGCAACCGCGTGCTTACTCGCGGTGTAGTGCACCATGAACGGCTGCATTTTGATACCTGCGGCCGAGCTGATGAGGATGATCGACCCGCCGTTGCCGCCGTCGATGATGTGCTGGGCACCGGCCATGACCGTGTTCCACGTGCCGGTGAGGTTGATGTCGATGACATCGCGGAACGACTCCGGCGTCGTTTCGTTCCAGGCTTCCGGAACGGTGATGCCGGCGTTGGCGACGATGACGTCCAATCGGCCGAACTCGGCGACGCCTTTGTCCACCGCGGCGCCCAACCCGTCGAAGTCACGGGTGTCCACGGCGGAGGCGAGGATTCGGCGGCCGGTGTCCTCGACGAGTTTGACCGTCTCGGCGAGATCTTCCGGTGTTGCCGAGTCGTACGGCACACTGGGCGGCAGCGGTCCGGCCAGATCGACGGCGATGATGTCGGCGCCCTCGTTGGCCATCCGCACGGCGTGTGCGCGACCCTGTCCGCGTGCTGCCCCGGTGATGAACGCGACCTTGCCGGTCAACCGCTCTGCCATGGAATCTCCCTTGCTGTTGTTTGTGGTGGTCTAGGCCCGGCGCTGGGCGGCTTTGACCAGCCCGCCGCCGATGATCAGGCGCTGAATCTCGCTGGTGCCCTCGTACAGCCGCAGCAACCGGACTTCGCGGTAGATGCGCTCCACGGGCACCTCCCGCATGTAACCGCTGCCGCCGTGTATCTGTACGGCGAGATCGGCTACGTTGCCTGCCATTTCGGTGCAGAACAGCTTCGCCGCCGACGGCGCGATGCGGCGGTCCTCGCCGGACACCCACTTCTGCGCCGCATCGCGGACCAACGCGCGTCCGGCGAGGACTCCGGTCTGCTGGTCGGCGAGCATCGCCTGCACGAGTTGAAAGCTGCCGATCGGTTGTCCGCCTTGGGTCGCGGCCGCGGCATAGGCCACCGATTCGTCGAGGGCGCGTTGGGCGGAGCCGACGGCCAACGCGGCGATGTGCACGCGCCCGCGGGCCAGTGAGGTCATCGCCGCCCGGTAACCGACGTCTTCGCTACCGCCGATCAACGCATCTGCCGCAACCCGCACGTCGGTGAAGGTGACGTCGGCGGTCCATGCGCCCTCCTGGCCCATCTTGGCGTCCTTCGCGCCGACTTCCACGCCCGCGGCGTCGGCGGGGACGAGAAACACCGCGATACCCGGCCCGGCATCATCGGCGGGCCGGGTGCGGGCGAACACCACGAACAGGTTCGCGGTGGGCGCGTTGGTGATGAACCGCTTCTGGCCGTTGATCACCCAGTCGTTTCCGGAGCCATCGCGAACGGCCCGGGTGCGGAGCCCGGCGGGGTTTGATCCGGCACCGGGCTCGGTGAGTGCGAATGACGCGACAACCTCGCCGGAGGCGATTCCTTCGAGCCATTGGGCCTTCTGCTCATCGGTGCCGAAACCGACCAGTACCTGACCGGCGATGCCGTTGTTGGTGCCGAACATCGACCGCAGCGCCAGGCAGGTGTAGCCGAATTCCATTGCCAGTTCCACGTCCTGGGCGAGGTGCAGGCCGAGACCGCCCCACTGCTGTGGGATGGCGTAACCGAAGAGGCCCATCTGCTTGGCCTGGTCGCGCAGGTCGTCGGGCACCTTGTCGGTGGCGAGGATCTCGTTCTCGCGGGGGACCACGGTGGTACGGATGAAGCTGCGGGTCTGCGCCAGGATGTGCTGGAAATCCTCGTCGCTGACGTCGGCGGTCGCCTCGGTGGTGGTCACAGACGAAACTCCTTCTGCTGCGAAGAGGCCAGGGGCCCGCGGATTGCCAATATCGTATATGAAATATGATGCTTTTCTGACGGACCCCCGGGAACGAGAGTTAGGACAGGTGATCACGTGTCATTGCTGACTGGTCAGACTGCCGTGGTGACAGGCGGCGCCCAAGGTCTGGGCTTCGCCATCGCACAGCGCTTCATCGCCGAAGGTGCCCGGGTGGTGCTCGGCGACGTCAACCTGGAGGCCACCGAGGCGGCCGCCGCAGAATTGGGCGGTGCGGACGTCGCCGCGGCGGTCCGGTGCGATGTGACCTCGGCCGCCGAGGTCGAGGCCCTGGTCCAGGCGGCGGTGCAGCGCTTCGGTGGGCTGGACATCATGGTGAACAACGCAGGCATCACCCGCGACGCCACCATCCGCAAGATGACCGAGGAGCAGTTCGATCAGGTCATCTCGGTGCACCTCAAGGGCACCTGGAACGGCATCAAGTCCGCCGCCGCGATCATGCGTGAGAACAAGCGCGGGGCGATCGTGAACATGTCCTCGATCTCCGGCAAGGTCGGCATGCTCGGTCAGACCAACTACTCGGCGGCCAAGGCCGGCATCGTCGGCATGACCAAGGCCGCCAGCAAGGAGCTGGCTCATCTGGGTGTGCGGATCAATGCGATCCAGCCGGGCCTGATCCGCTCCGCGATGACCGAGGCCATGCCGCAACGTATCTGGGATTCGAAGGTGGCCGAGGTACCGATGGGCCGGGCCGGTGAACCCGACGAGGTGGCCAAAGTGGCCTTGTTCCTTGCCAGTGATCTGTCGTCGTACATGACCGGCACCGTCCTCGAGGTGACCGGCGGGAGGCACCTGTGACTGTCCGCGAGGCCGTCATCTGTGAGCCGGTCCGCACCGCTATCGGACGTTATGGCGGCATATTCGCATCCTTGACCGCCGTCGATCTCGGAGTCGCCGCACTCAAGGGACTGCTGGAGCGTACCGGCGTGGCAGTCGAGCAGGTGCAGGACGTGATTCTCGGGCACTGCTATCCCAACAGCGACGCACCGGCGATCGGCCGGGTGGTGGCATTGGACGCAGGGCTCCCGGTGACGGTGCCGGGTATGCAGGTGGACCGCCGCTGCGGGTCGGGGTTGCAGGCGGTGATCCAGGCCTGCCTGCAGGTACGCAGTGGAGACAACGATCTCGTGGTGGCGGGCGGCGCGGAGAGCATGAGCAACGTCGCGTTCTACTCGACTGACATGCGCTGGGGTGGAGCGCGCGGGGGAGTCCAGATCCACGATGGGTTGGCCCGTGGCAGGACCACCGCAGGCGGGCGGAACCATCCGGTACCCGGCGGCATGCTGGAGACCGCGGAGAACCTGCGCCGCCGGTACGGCATCACGCGCGTGGAGCAGGACGAGCTCGCGGTGAGCTCCCATCAGCGCGCCGTGGCCGCCCGGTCCGAGGGTGTGTTGGCCGAAGAGATCATTGCGGTCACCGTCCGCGACCGGATCGTCGACACCGATGAGCACCCGCGCGCCGACACCACGGTCGAATCGCTGGCCAAGCTGAAACCTGTTCTGCTCAAGCAGGATCCTGAGGCCACGGTCACCGCGGGCAATTCCAGCGGCCAGAACGATGCGGCCTCGATGTGCATTGTGACCACTCCGGAGAAGGCGGCCGAACTCGGTCTGACCCCGCTGGTTCGGTTGGTGTCCTGGGGCGTCGCCGGCGTCGCGCCCGACCTCATGGGCATCGGCCCGGTACCGGCCACCGAGCGGGCGCTGGCCAAGGCGGGTCTGCGGCTCGCCGACATCGACCTCATCGAGCTCAACGAAGCGTTCGCCGCGCAGGCGCTGGCAGTGATGAAAGAGTGGAAATTCGGTGCGGCAGACCATGAACGGACCAATGTCCGGGGCTCCGGAATCTCACTCGGCCACCCGGTCGGCGCCACAGGCGGACGTATGCTCGCCACGCTGGCGCGCGAGTTGCACCGGCGTGAGGCCCGCTACGGACTGGAGACCATGTGTATCGGGGGCGGTCAGGGGCTGGCCGCTGTGTTCGAAAGGGCCTCATGACGAAACTTGCGCAGACCCTGGGGCTCACCGAATTTCAGACTGAGATCGTCTCGACGGTACGGCAATTCGTCGACAAGGAGATCATCCCCGTCGCTCAGGAACTGGAGCACGCCGACACCTACCCGCAGGCCATCGTCGATCAGATGAAAGAGATGGGCCTGTTCGGGCTGATGATCCCCGAGGAGTACGGCGGTCTGGGCGAATCCCTGCTCACCTACGCGCTGTGCGTCGAGGAACTCGCCCGCGGGTGGATGAGTGTGTCGGGCGTGATCAACACCCACTTCATCGTCGCGTACATGATCCGCCAGCACGGCACCGATGCCCAGAAGGCACGGTTCCTGCCGCGGATGGCCACCGGTGAAACGCGTGGCGCGTTCTCGATGTCGGAACCCGAACTCGGCTCCGACGTCGCCGCGATCCGCACCCGTGCCACCAAAGCACCCGACGGCGATTTCGTGATCGACGGCCAGAAAATGTGGCTCACCAACGGCGGCAGTTCCACCTTGGTGGCCGCGCTGGTGCGCACCGACGAGGGAGCCGACAAGCCGCATCGCAACCTGACCGCATTCCTCGTCGAGAAGCCCACCGGTTTCGGTGAAGTGGCTCCGGGGCTGCTGATTCCGGGCAAGCTCGACAAGCTCGGCTACAAGGGCATCGACACCACCGAATTGATCTTCGATGGCTACCGCGCCGGCGCCGACGACGTCCTCGGCGGTGTCACCGGACAGGGCTTCTTCCAGATGATGGACGGCGTCGAGGTCGGCCGGGTGAACGTGGCGGCGCGCGCGTGCGGCGTCGGCCTGCGGGCGTTCGAACTCGCGGTGCGCTACGCCCAGCAGCGCCAGACCTTCGGCAAGCCCATCGCCGAGCATCAGGCGGTGGCATTCCAATTGGCCGAAATGGCCACCAAAGTCGAGGCCGCACATCTGATGATGGTCAACGCGGCGCGCTTGAAGGATTCCGGCGAACGCAACGACGTCGCGGCGGGGATGGCGAAGTATCTGGCCAGCGAACTCTGCTCGGAAGTCACCCAGCAGAGCTTCCGGATCCACGGGGGCTACGGCTACTCCAAGGAGTACGAGATTGAGCGGTTGATGCGCGATGCGCCGTTCCTGCTCATCGGGGAGGGCACCAGTGAGATCCAGAAGAACATCATCAGCAAGCGGCTGCTGTCCGACTATCGGGTCTGAGCCGTGAGCATTCCGGATTTCGCCGCCCGCCCACAGCTGGCCGAAGACGTGGCCCGACTGATCCGTCGGCGGATCTTCGACGGCACCTATACCGCGGGTAACTACATCCGCCTCGAGCAGCTCGCCGCCGAACTCGGCATCAGTGTCACACCGGTGCGCGAGGCGCTGTTCGGTCTGCGGGCCGAGGGTCTGCTGACCCAGCAGCCGCGCCGCGGGTTCGTGGTACTACCCGTCACCCGGCGCGATATCGACGACGTCGCCGACGTCCAGGCCCACATCGGCGGTGAACTCGCCTCGCGTGCCGCAGGACATATCAGCGACGCCGAGCTGGACGCGCTCCAGGCGATTCAGCAGCAGCTCGAAGAGGCCTACTCGCAGGACGACCACGAACGGGCAGTCCGGCTCAACCACGCCTTCCATCGTGGGGTCAACGTCGCCGCCGACTCCCCGAAGCTCGCCCAGCTGATGTCCCAGATCACCCGCTACGCACTGGAATCGGTGTTTCCCATGGTCGAGGGCTGGCCCGAGCAATCCACTCACGACCACCGCCGGGTGCTGGCGGCATTGCGGGAACGCGACGGCGAACAGGCGCGGGCGGCGATGGCGGAACACCTGTGTGCGGCGTCCAAACCGCTTGTCGACCATCTGGTCCGGTTGGGTGTGCTCGAGTAGTGGTGACGGTTAACCGCGCGAGCAGACGCGAATGTACCCTTTTCAACGCGAAAAAGGGCACCTTGGTGTCTGCTCGGCGGGGGGAGGGGAGGTAATGCCAGGGGTTCTCGACGGTATCCGGGTGCTCGACTACGGCAGGTTCATCGCGGCGCCGTGGTGCAGCGCAATCCTGGCCGACATGGGCGCCGACGTGCTACGGGTCGAGAAGCGCGAAGGCGGTGAGGACCGCTGGGTGCAGGCCGTCACCGAGGGCGGCGAGGGTGGCACGTTCCTGCAGTGCAACCGAAACAAGCGGTCACTGACGCTGGACTCGACCACCCCGCAGGGCGCCGAGATCACCCGCAAGCTGGTGTCGCGGTCGGACATCGTGATTGCCAACATGCCTGCCGCGGGGATGCGGGCCAACGGACTGGATTATGAAACGCTCAAGGCGATCAAGCCGGACATCATCCTGGCCAGCGCCACCGCCTACGGCGAGGGCGGCCCGTACAGCGACAAGATCGGCTTCGACGGCGCAGGCCAGGTGATGTCGGGCGCGGTCTACCGGCAAGGGCTGCCAGATCTACCGATCCGAACCGTGGTGCCCTACGCAGATTTCGGGACCGCGCTGACCCTGACCATCGGGGTGATGATGGCCCTCTACCACCGCGACCGCACGGGTGCGGGCCAACACGTGGAGGGCGCGCTGCTGCCCACTGCGCTGATGCTGTCGAATGCGTTCCTGATCGAGCGTGAGCTGCTGCAGGTGGACAAGCCCCGGATGGGCAATCGCGGTGCCTCGGTGGCGCCGTGCGATCTGTACCGGACCGCCGATGACCAGTGGGTGCTGCTGCAGGTGGCGGGGCAGCCGATGTTCAAACGCTGGTGCCGGCTGGTGGGCCGTGAAGAACTCTTCGACGACCCGCGTTTCGCCAACGATGACAGCCGGTGGAGCAACGGGGACATCCTCAACGACATCATGGCGAAGTGGTGCGCCGACAAGTCAAAAGTTCAGGTGCTCGAACTCTTGGACAAGGCCAAAATGCCTGCCGCTCCATTGCATTCGACGCAGGATGTGCTCGACGATCCGCATGTGCAGGCGATGGGTTACCTGCAGCGGGTCGCGTTCCCCGGCGCTTCCCGGGACGTTCCGATCGTGGATACGCCCTTCCGGATGTCAGCGACCCCGGGCAGTATCCGGCGGCGCCCGCCGCTGCTGGGTGAACACACCGACGAGGTGCTCGGCGAGATCGGATACGACGCCGGCCAGATCGCGGGTCTGCGGACAGACGCCATCGTCTGAGTCACTTCCTCGCGGCCGGTGGCCGGCGGTCCCCGTGTTCCGCCAGCATGGCCCGCGTCGACGGGACGGTCTCAGACACCGAAGTAGTCGCGGATCGCGCCGAGATCGGCCTTCCCCGAGGGTGTTCGGGGAATCGTCTCGACGATGGCGATATCAGTCGGCATCTCGTAGCCGGCCAGCCGCGGTTGCAGATACCGCATAAGGTCATCCGACGCAGCGGTCACCCCGCCGTGCAATTCGACCATCGCCACCGGTGTCTCACCGAGTCGCTCGTCGCGACGCCCGATGACGGCCGCACCGCGCACCGCGGAATGACTTTCCAGCGCCATGCGCACATCGTCGGGCATCACCTTGAAACCACCACGGATGATGGCCTGGTCGGCGCGGCCGAGAATCCAGAGGAAACCCTCGGAGTCGATCCGGGCCAGATCGGTGGTGCGCATCCATCCCGATCTCGCATCCAGTTGCGGCGGGATGACCTCGAGTAACCCGGTCTCGTCGGGGCCGAGCACCCGTCCGTCGTCGTCGACGACCCGCAGTTGCGCTCCCGGGTTGGCCCGTCCCACACTGCCGCGCTTGGTCTTCCAGTACCGCTGGTGATCGGCCAGTGTCCAGCCGGCCACCCCGCCGCCGAATTCGGTGGCCGCATAGGAGGTCAGCACGGGAACGCCGAACTTCTCGGCGAACGCGTCCGCATCATCCGCGGACAGGGGAGCGGTGCCCGAGGTGACCGCCCGGACACTCTCGAGGTCCTCGCGGGTGAGACCGGAGTGCAAAACCATGCGCAGCGCGGCCGGCACCAGCGACACCGCCCGCGGTTTGTGCTCCCGCACGGCGGCGGCCCACGTGTCCAGGTCGAACTTCGGCAGGAGCACGAACGGTCGCGCCTCGGCGATACACAGCAGCACCCGGAACACCCCGCCCACGTGGACCAGTGGCGAGTTGACGATCGCAACCCCGTGTCGAAACGCGGTGGGCGCCGGTGACCGTTCGGGATCCCGGCCCATGACGCTGCGGGCCAACATGTCATAGGTCAGGTCGACTCGCTTGGGCGGCCCGGTGGTGCCGCTGGTCAACATCCACACCGCGACGCCGGGCCTGCCGGGATCGGCTGAGGGTTGTCCGCTGACCGTCGGCGGTGTGTCCAGGTCGGAGATGGTCACCACCGTGCTCTGCGTCCCGGGCGGCACCAGCGCGGTGACGTCGTCGGCCAGTCCGATGATCACGGACAGCCCGAGAGCGTTGATGTCGGCCCGGGTGCGGTCATCACCGCGCGCCGGGTTGATGACGACGACGGTCCCGCCGGCTGCCAGCACGCCCAGCAGCGCGGCGACATGTGGGGGCTGGTTGCGCAGCATGATCCCGACCCGGGCGGTCCCGGTCAGCGCACCGATCTGCCGTGCCAGCGTCGCGACCTGACCCCAGCTCGACCACCGGCCGTCGTACTGAAGTGCCCGTGCCGCCGGGTCCAGATCAAGGACATCGGCGATGCGTTGCGAAAGAGGGTGGGGCATCAGCGGATCCGAGGCGGGTGCTTCGGGATGTCACGTTCGGTGAGCTCAGCTTTGCCGATCGGGTTTCCCAACCGGGTGTAGATCAGCCCCTGGTCCATCGCCGCCCGGTACGGCTTGTCCAGCGACTCCCAGATTGCCTTGACGGTGCCCTGGGTGGCGGTCGGCGGTTTGGCCGCAATCAGGACGGCGATCTCGTGCGCCCGGGCCCACAACTCGCCGCGTGGCACCACTTCGGTGACCAGCCCGATCCGCAGCGCAGTATCGGCGCCGACCCGTTCGTCGTTGCCCATCAACGCCATCCGTAGCGTGTCGCCGAGCCCGATACGTCGCATCAGCCCGATCGGCTCCAGTGCGGACACCAACCCGGCGCTGACGTGTGAGTCGAAGAAGGTGGCCTCCGACGAGCAGATCACCACGTCGGACTCGTTGAGGAAGTACAACGCCCCGGCCGTGCACATGCCCTGCACCGCGCAGACCACCGGCTTCCACATCTTCTGCCATTTGGGGCTGAGCAGCTCACCCGGATCCTCGTGGTTCCACACGATGTCAGGCTGCCCGTAACTGGATTTCACATCGAGTCCAGCACTGAACGCCCGGTCGCCTGCGGCACGCAACACGACCGCATTGATGTTTTCATCGGCCTTGATCAGCTGCCAGCTGTCGCGCATCTCGTGACACATGGTGCGGTTGAACGCATTCAGCGTTTCCGGACGGTTGAGGGTTACCGTCGCGACGCGGGACTCGTGGTCGAGATCCAGCAGAATCGTATCGAATTCCATTACCGGCACTGCCAGTTCGGCTTGCGCTTCTCGGTGAACGCCCGTGGCCCCTCCAGCGCATCCTCGGTGCGGACCACGCGCTCACGGAAGGTCTCGGCGAGGATTTCGGCTTCGTGCAGTGGCAGGTCCAGGGTCTTGTGGATTGCCAGCCGGGTGCCCCGCACCGCCAGGGGCGCATTGGAGTTGACGATGTCGGCGATCTCATGGGCACGTTCCAGCAGCCTGTCGTGCGCGACGATCTCGGTGATCAGGCCCAGTTCGTGAGCCCGCTCGACCGTCATCCGCTCATGCTTGCCCATCAAAGCCATCCGCAGTGCCACCGACCGCGGCAGCGCGCGGGCCAGCCGCACCATCTCCCGCGCCGCCACCAGCCCGATGCTGACATGGGGGTCGAAGAAGGTCGCCCGCTCGGAGGCGATCACGATGTCACCGGTGGTGACCCAGTCCAGCCCGGCGCCGCAACAGATTCCGTTGATCGCGACAACGACGGGTTTGGCCATCGTGCGAAACGGCGGCGTGCCTTCCTGCGGTGCTTCCCATTGGTCATAGGTGGACAGGTACGGCCGTTCGTTGATCACCTTGCCGTCGCCGGGGATCTCCTTGACGTCTGCGCCGGTGCAGAACGCGCGGCCGGTGGCGGTCACGATCATCAGCCACACGTTGTCGTCGTTCTCGGCCTCGTGGTAGGCCGCCCGCAGTTCGGAGATCATGTGCGGAGACAACGCATTGAGCGCTTCGGGCCGGTTCAGGGTGATGGTGGCCTTGTGGCCGTCCACCTCGTACCGGATGGTGTCGTAGGACATGGGTTCCTTCATCGTCAGAGGCCACGGAAGTCGGGATCGCGATGATCACGGAACGCTGCCAGGCCTTCTTTGAAATCAACTGTGCGGCACGAGAGTTCCAGGTTGGACAGTTCCTGGTTCATCGATTGCGTCAAGGTTGAGTGTTGACCGTAGGCGATGGCCGCCTTCGCCAGCCCGATCGCGACGGTCGGGCCGGCGGCCAACCGGGCGAGCAGGTCGGCTGCGGCCGCCTCGAGCTCGTCGGCAGGTACTGCGCTGTGGACGAGGCCCCAGTCGGCCGCGTCGGTCCCGCTGACCCGCTCGCCGAGGAGCAGCATCCGCTTGGCCCTGGCCACTCCGGCCAGCCGCGGCAACAGCCAGGTGGAACCCGAATCGGGACTGAATCCGCGGGACAGAAACGGCTCCCAGAAAGTTGCGTCGGCGTCGGCAACGGTGAAGTCGGCCGCCAGCGCCAGATTGCAGCCCAGCCCGACGGCCCATCCCCGCACCGTGCACACAACCGGCAACTGGATGGTCGCCACCAATTCGATCACCCGGTGCGCGCCGTGCGGAATGCGTCGGACCAGATCGCCGGGGCGCGGCCGTCTGCCCGACTCGTTGGTGGTCACCCAGTCGGCCCCGGTACAGAAGTCGTCGCCGGCTCCGGTGATGGCGACGGCTCGCAGTTTCTCGTCACTGGCGGCCGAGGTGAGGGTGGCCACGAGGTCGTCGATCATGCTGTGGCTCAACGAATTACGCCGGGAGGGACGATCGAGGGTTACGCGTAGGACATCGTCCTGACGGGATACGGTCACCGAACCGTCGCTCACCTGCCACCCGGCCTTCCCTGATCCATACAGTTGCCCATACAGTAGGCGATGCGGTTGCTATCTTGTACAAGTTAGCAAGGAAAGGCCGCCGGCGGAACAGGACAGGATGGGTGACACCCCATGACAGATGACCGCGTGCTGTTCGAGGTCGACGCGGAGCACCGCATCGCCACGATCACCCTGAACAATCCGGAACGCCGCAATTCCTATGACGCGGCGATGCGCGACGAGATCGCCCGCTGCCTCGACGTGGTCGCCGAGGATGATGACATCACCGTGGTGCTGCTGCGCGGCGCCGAAGGTGTGTTCAGTACCGGCGCGGACATGAACAACGCCTACGGCTGGTACGGCGACGAACGCTCGCCCGAAGACCCCGGAGCCAAGAAATCCCGTCCCAGCCAGCGTCGGCGGCTCACAGTGGACCGCAAGTCATTCGGCTTCTATCACAACTTCTTGGGCTTTCCGAAGGTCACCGTGGGGGAGATCGGCGGCTATGCCCTGGGCGGCGGCTTCGAGATGGCGTTGATGACCGACATCTCCGTCGTCGCGCGCGACACCAAGATCGGCATGCCCGCCACCCGATTCCTCGGTCCGGCGCTGGGCAGCCTGCACATGTTCTTCCACCGACTGGGCCCGGTGCTGGCGCGGCGGATGCTGCTCACCGGCGACATCATCGAGGCCGGCGCTGTCGAGCACCTCGGCATCTTCACCGATACCTGCGACGCCACACAGCTACCGGCGCGGGCGCGGTACTGGGCGCAGAAGGCAGCCAAGATGCCCGCTGACGGCGTCGTGATCGCCAAGGAGGCCTTCCGGCTCGTCGAGCAGAGTCAGGCATACCAGGGGGAGGAGGTGGCGAGCTACATGTTCCACGCCTACGGCACGAACCTGCAGTTCTCGCCCGGTGAGTTCAACTTCGTCAAGGCCCGCGCGCAGCACGGCACCAAGGAGGCCTTCCGGCTGCGTGACGAGCATTTCCACGTCCCCGAGCCACAGTGACAAGCGGTCCTGCTACCGTTACATAAAACTTCTTTATCGTAAAGGCGGAAACTATGCCCACACCTGTCGTCGTCGGTGCTGCGCGGACAGCGGTCGGGCGGTCCTTCAAGGGGACCCTCGTCAACACGCCTCCCGAAGAGCTGCTCACCCCGGTGCTGGCCGAGGTGGTCCGTCGGGCCGGCATCTCCCCGGAGGCGATCGACGATCTGATCATCGCCGAGTCCAACTACGGCGGCGGCGATCTCGCGCGTTACGTCGCCGACATCCTCGGCTGGCAGTCGGTTCCCGGCCAGGCGGTCAACCGGCACTGCGCTGGGAGTCTCACCGCGATCGGTAACGCGGCCGCGCAGATCGGATCCGGCATGGAGCGCGTGCTGATCGGAGGTGGCGTTCAGTCGCTGTCGATGTCACCGCTGATGAACTGGCGCATCCCGGGGCCGGAGTTGAAGTTCGAAGAGCGCTGGATGACGCCCACCCATGTGGAGACGCCGGACGCGCCGATGAAGGACATGTCGATCACCGTCGGCTGGAACACCGCCCAGTCAGCGGGCATCACCCGCGAGGAGATGGACGCCTGGGCCGCGCGCTCGCACCAGCGT
The DNA here is from genome assembly GCF_032883035.1 of Mycobacterium appelbergii. NCBI lineage: Bacteria > Bacillati > Actinomycetota > Actinomycetes > Mycobacteriales > Mycobacteriaceae > Mycobacterium > Mycobacterium appelbergii. Next base: position 13,401 of record NZ_JAMQTH010000007.1, on the reverse strand, counting down.
GCCGTCGCTGCGCAGGATGCAGGCAAGTTCCTCGACGAGATCGTCCCGATCAAGGTCACCCGGCCCGACGGCTCGGTCACCGAGTTCGCCGTCGACGAGCATCCACGCCGCGACACCACGGCCGAGAAGCTGGCCGGGCTCAAGGTCCTGCACCCGGAGATCGAGGGATTCTCCATCACCGCGGGCAACAGCAGCGGCACCAACGACGCTGCCGCTGCTGTCGCGCTCGTGGCCGACGACTATGCCACCGCGGAGAACCTCAACGTGCTGGCGACGGTCAAGGCGTGGGGCGCCATCGGCGTCGCGCCCCGGGACACCGGGCTGGGCGGCGTGAGCGTCATCGGCAAGGTTCTCGACCGCGCCGGGCTGAAGCCGTCGGACATCGCGCTGTGGGAGATCAACGAAGCGTTCGCGTCGGTGCCGATCGCGGCATGCAAGGAGTACGGCCTCGACGAGGATCTGGTGAACTTCTCCGGCAGCGGCTGCAGCCTGGGTCATCCGATCTCGGCGTCCGGTGCCCGGATGGTCACCACGTTGATCTACGAACTGCGGCGCCGCGGCGGCGGTATCGGTATGGCCGCGATGTGCGCAGGCGGCGGCCAGGGTGGCGCCGTCATCGTCGAGGTCTAAGGGTGATTTCGGCGTGATCGGTTCCGCTGAGCGCAACCGATCACGCCGAAATCGCTAGCCCGCGGCGGCCTTGCGTGACTTCTTGGCGGGTTTGATGCGCCCCGCAGCGTGGTCGAGGATGCACTCCAGCCCATACTCGAAGTTCTTCTCATCCGCGGCCCCGATGCGATGGCCCTCGTTGGTCACCTTCGCGAGCAGGGGCGTGACCTCGGGGTCGATCACCAGCGTCTCTTCGAAATCCCCTGGCGCATTGTCGTTTGCCCGGTTCTTCTCGTACAGCCGGTGCAACACCACCGACCCGCGGACGTGCACCGAGACCGCCGAGTACGTATCGAAGGCATCCTCGACGGACAGCCCGGCCTCGACCAGTCCGGCGATCGCGGTCTCCATCTCCTGCACGCCGAGACGCGCGGCCCGCGGGCTCAGCGCCGAGCGGATCAGGATGAGATCGCACAGAATCGGGCTGCCCATGAAGGCTTTTCGCATGGTTCGGGCATGGTTGGCAAGCGATTCGCGCCAATCTTTGGCCTCCACATACGGCGTGGCAACGACAAACTCCCGCAGCGCCCGGTCGGTCATCGCATTGAGCAGGTCGTCCTTCTTGCGGAAGTACCAGTAGATGCTCGTGACGCCGACGCCGAGGTGCTTGCCCAGCAGCGGCATGCTGAGGTTGTCGATGGACACCTGTTCGGCGAGTTCGAAGGCACCGTTGATGATGTCGTCGGGATTGATGGACCCGCGTTCACGCCGTTGACGTTTCTCAGCGGTGGGTTGCTTTGCCACTGCGGGCACCTCCATCGAAATCGATTCTGCGCAGGCAGTCTCCACGCAGCGGGCCGAACTCAGGCGAATTTACCGCCGGCCGGCTTCTGAACTGCGCTTACGCGCGCGTGTCCGTGGTTATTGTCACCGTCAACCTTACCGGTAGCCATCCCGTCGCCCGTTTCTACGGCGGTGAGCAAGGGCGTCGCGGGCCTGTTCGGGCAGGTTGTCACGTTTTTACTGTAATCCCTATAGTAGGCTTTTCCGGGTTATTGGTTCCGCAAGCGAAGGGGCAGTGGTGTCGGAAGTAGTTCTGCGGGAGCGCCGAGGTCGGACGCTCATTATCACGATCAATCGGCCCGAAGCGCGCAACGCGTTCAACTTGGCCGTGTGTCAGGGCCTCGCCGATGCCGTCGATGAACTCGACGACAGTCCCGAGCTTTCGGTGGCGATCCTCACCGGTGCGGGCGGCACCTTTTGTGCGGGCATGGACCTCAAGGCGTTCGCCGCGGGCGAAGTGCCGCACGTGCCGGGCCGGGGGATCGGCTTCACCGAGAAGCCGCCGCGCAAGCCGCTGATCGCGGCGGTCGAGGGGTATGCGCTCGCGGGAGGCTCGGAACTGGTCCTTGCCACCGATCTCATCGTGGCATCCAAGGTTGCCAAGTTCGGCATCCCCGAGGTGAAGCGCGGTCTGGTCGCCGCCGGTGGCGGACTGCTGCGACTGCCCAAACGCATTCCGTATCAGAAGGCACTCGAATTGGCGCTCACCGGTGACAACTTCACCGCCGAGGAAGCCGCTGCGTGGGGGTTCGTCAACAAGCTGACCGAGCCCGGCGAGGCGCTCGACGGTGCCATCGAACTCGCTGAGCGCATCACTGCCAACGGTCCGCTAGCGGTGGCGGTGACCAAGGAGATCATCGTCAAGTCGGCCGAATGGTCCGAGGACGAGATGTGGAAGAAGCAGGGTGAGCTCATCACCCCGGTCTTCATGTCGAATGACGCCAAGGAGGGCGCGATCGCCTTCGCAGAGAAACGTGCGCCGAACTGGACCGGGAGCTGATCGGATCCGATGGATCTCGGGTTTGAGGGTGCCACCGCCGTTGTGGTCGGCGGCGGCCGCGGAATGGGGTTCGCGACGGCCCGGTGCCTGGCCGACGACGGTGCCCGAGTCGCGGTCGTCGGGCGCTCCAAAGCGGTACTCGACGCGGCCGCAACGAATCTGGCCGACAGGGGAAGTCCGGATGCGGTAGCGATTGTCGCTGACGTCGGGGATCCGGCCCAGGTCGAGCAGCTGTTCGCCGAGGTCGGCGACCGGTGGGACGGTGAGCTCAATGTGCTCGTCAACACGGTCGGGCCGGGTGCCGCGGGCAACTTCGAGGAGCTCTCCGAGGAGCAGTGGCAGGCGGCGTTCGACGGCGGACTGATGGGGATGGTGCGCTGTGTGCGCGCCGCACTGCCGTTGCTGCGTAAGGCGCAATGGGGGCGGATCGTGAACTTCTCGGCGCACTCGACTCAGCGGCAGAGCACCCGGCTGCCGGCCTACACCGCGGCAAAGGCCGCCGTGAACAGCGTGTCGAAGAATCTCTCGCTGCTGTTGGCTCCCGATGAGATCATGGTCAATGTGGTGTCCCCGGGCAGCATTTCGTCGGAGGCATTGTTGGGCTGGGCCGATTCGGTCGGCGTCGACGGCAGTGATCCGTATGAGTTGATGACAGCCATCGACAAACACTTCGGGCATCCGGCGCACCTGCCCCGCGCCGGCCTCCCTGACGAAATCGGACCGGTTGCAGCGTTTCTGGCGTCGAGACGCAACTCCTACATGACCGGCGCCAACGTCAACGTCGACGGTGGTAGCGATTTCAACTAACCGCACTCGCGGTCCCGACGGCGCTGCCTGAGCCCCGGGGGAAGTGCACTGCCGCACCTCCTTTGCCAAGCCCGGCTTATCGACGTCTGATACGGGCTTTGCGCTGGTCGCAGGCCGGTATCGATGCTTGCGGAATGCTCTACCGATAGGTATACAGTATCTATGCCTGACCGGGAGGTGAACCTCGTATGACCCTCGCCGACGACAGCGTCGTCTCTGCCGGAGTCACCGATGCGGTGCGCTACGAAGTGTCCGACACCGGCGTCGCCGTCATCACGCTCAACCGGCCGGAACGGCTCAACTCCTGGGGTGCAGATATCTCCGCCGGGGTGTACGCGTCCTTCGACCGCGCCGAGGCCGACGAGAATGTCCGGGCGATCGTGCTGACGGGCAGCGGCAGGGGTTTTTGCGCCGGGGCGCACATGGGTTCGATGGCGTCGCTGGGTAACTCGATCTCCGGGGACACGGACGTCAGCAAGATCGTCGGCGAACGGCACCCGCGTTTCCTGACCGAACTGCGCAAGCCCGTCGTCGCCGCGATCAACGGAGCCTGCGTCGGAATCGGACTGACCCACGCGTTGATGTGCGATGTCCGGTTCGCCGCTGCCGGTGCGAAGTTCGCCACCGCCTTTCCGCGCCGTGGTCTCATCGCCGAGTACGGCATCTCCTGGATTCTGCCGCGGTTGGCCGGCTGGGGCGCCGCTGCGGATCTGCTGCTGTCCGGGCGCACGTTCTTCGCCGAAGAGGCCGCCGCGCTCGGTCTGGTGAAGGAGGTCGTGGCGCCCGAGGACCTGCTGGACCGGGCGTTGGAGTACGCAGATGACCTGGCCCGCAACTGTTCCCCGGCGTCCATGGCGGTGATAAAACGCCAACTGTACGGCGACGCCAACGACGCCGTTGTCGATGTCAGCGCGCGCGCCGAGACCCTGATGCACGATTCCATGGTTCGGCCCGACCTCGTCGAGGGCATCACCGCGTTCTTCGAGAAACGCCCGCCGAACTTCCCGCCTTTGAACGAAAGGTTGATGAAATGACCGACACGCCAGAGCGTCTGCCCTACCTCGCCGTCGACGTCGACAACCACTACTACGAGCCGATTGACGCTTTCACCCGGCACCTGCCCAAGGAATTCAAACGGCGTGGCGTTCAGATGGTCAAAGACGGTAAACGCACGCTGGCCATGATGGGGGAGAAGGTCAACCATTTCATCCCCAACCCGACCTTCGATCCGATCATCGAACCCGGCTGTCTGGATCTGTTGTTCCGCGGTGAGATCCCCGAGGGCGTGAATCCCGCGTCGCTGATGAAGGTGGACCGCCTGCCCGACCATCCCGAGTACCAGAATCGGGATGCCCGGGTAAAGGTTCTGGACCGGCAGCGGTTGGAGACGGTGTTCATGCTCCCGACGTTCGCGTGCGGCGTCGAGGAGGGACTCAAGAACGACATCGAGGCCACCATGGTCTCGGTGCACGCGTTCAACCTGTGGCTCGACGAGGACTGGGGTTTCGACCGGCCCGACAACCGGATCGTCTCCGCGCCCATCATCTCGTTGGCCGATCCCGAGAAGGCCATCGAGGAAGTCGAATTCGTCCTGGGCCAGGGTGCCAAGATGGTGTTGGTCCGCCCCGCCCCGGTGCCCGGTGTGGTCAAACCGCGCTCGCTGGGGGACCCGCTGCACGATCCGGTGTGGGCGCGCCTGGCCGAAGCCGGTGTCCCGGTGGGCTTTCACCTGTCCGACAGTGGCTATCTGGCGATTTCGGCGCTGTGGGGCGGCAAGGCGACGTTCGAAGGCTTCGGTTCCCGGGATCCGCTGGACAACGTGTTACTCGATGACCGGGCGATCCACGACACGATGGCCTCGATGATCGTTCATCAGGTGTTCAGCCGCCATCCCAAGCTCAAGGTCGTCAGCATCGAGAACGGTTCCTACTTCGTATACCGGCTGATCAAGCGCTTGAAGAAGGCCGCCAACAACGCGCCGTATCACTTCAAGGAAGATCCGGTGGAACAGCTGCGGAACAACGTCTGGATCGCGCCGTACTACGAGGACGACGTCAAGCTGCTCGCCGACACCATCGGTGTCGACAAGATCCTGTTCGGGTCCGACTGGCCGCACGGCGAGGGTCTCGCGGATCCGACGACATTCACCGCCGACATCCCACAGTTTCCCGAGTTCAGCGCGGAGGACACCCGAAAGGTCATGCGGGACAACGCCCTGGAATTGCTCGGCGAACCGGATCGGCACGCTTCCGGCGCGCACGCCGCGACCGCGTCGGCCTGACCACCGCGATGACCGAATGGACGATAGGCGCAGTCGTCGACGCCATCGCCGAGGCCGTTCCCAACCGGGAGATGACGGTCTGTGGCGACCGTCGCAGCACCTTCGCCGAGAGTGCCGACCGCACCCGTCGGCTGGCCAACTACCTCGCGCGCCACGGTATCGGTGCACACATCGAACGCAGTGCGCTCAACCGGTGGGAGTGCGGCCAGGACCGCGTCGCGATCATCATGCACAACGACCTCTACCCTGACATGGTGATCGGCTGCCTGAAGGCACGGGCCGTGCCGGTGAACGTCAACTACTACTATTCTCCCGTCGAGGTCGCTGATCTGCTGGCCTACATCCGGCCGCGAGCGGTGATCTACCACCGGTCGCTTGGTGCGAAGTTCGCCGAGGTGCTCGATGTTGAGCTGATGATTTCGGTCGGCGACGGCGACGGCGACGAGTTGGCGGGCGCGGTGACGCTCGACGAGGCACTGGCACAGGGTGACCCGGGCTGCGCGCCGGCGCCCTCGCCGGATGACTTGTTGATGATCTGCACCGGTGGGACCACCGGTCGGCCCAAAGGTGTGCTGTGGCGCCAAGGTGATATCTACGTGTCCTCGATGAACGGGGCGGACCATGACGAGGTGGGCGAAATCCATGCCAAGGTGGCCAACGCGGGGCCGCCCTGGTTCGCGGTCTCCCCGCTGATGCATGCCGCCGGTCTGTGGACCGCCTTCTCGGGGCTGTTGTCCGGACAGACGGTGGTGCTGCACGACACCAAGGCCAGGTTCGATCCGCGTGCGGTACTGCAGACCGCCGAGCGCGAGAAGGTCGGGCTGATGACGATGGTCGGCGATGCTTACGCAGCACCATTGGTCGAAGAACTGGGCCGACGGTCCTACGATCTGTCCTCGATGTTCGCCATCGGCACCGGCGGCGCCGCAACGAATCCGAAACACCAGCGGGCACTGCTCGAACACATCCCGCAGATCACCGTGATCAACGGGTTCGGATCCTCGGAGACCGGCAACATGGGCTTCGGCCACAGTCAGCGTGCGACCCCCACCGCCGACACCTTCCAGTTGCGGGCGGGCGGCCTGGTGCTCGCCGAGGACTGTTCGCGATTTCTGCAACCAGGTGAGGCCGAGGTGGGTTGGGTGGCCCGCGACGGCCGGATTCCCCTCGGGTATTTCGACGACCCCGACGCCACCGCCGCGACGTTCCCGGAGGTGGGCGGTCAGCGCGTGGTCATCTCCGGTGATCGCGCCGCACTGGACCCTGACGGGACGCTACGGCTGTTCGGCCGGGATTCGCTGGTGGTCAACACCGGTGGCGAGAAGGTGTTCGTCGAAGAGGTCGAAGGAGTACTGCGCGCCCACGCCGATGTGGTGGACGCATTGGTGGTGGGCCGGCCCAGTGATCGCTGGGGTGAGGAACTCGTCGCGCTCGTCGCATCGGATGACGGGGTGAGCAGCGATGAGCTGCGCGAGCACTGCGCGACGCGGTTGGCGAGATTCAAGATCCCCAAGGTTGTGTTGTTCGTCGATCAGATCCGTCGCCTCGGCAATGGCAAAGCGGATTACCGGTGGGCGAAACGCCAAGCCATGCAGAAAGTGGAAATGTCATGACACGTCAGGTGATCGACTGTCTGGTCAACGTCCACTTCGGGGAGACCGAGAATCAGCCCACCTTCATGAAGAAAGTGCGGGACGACTACTTCAAGGGCCCGGCGTCGATGTACGACCCGATCGACCTGCCGGAGCTCCTCGATGAAATGGACGCCCACGGTGTGCGCAAGGCGATCCTGATGGATTCGCTGGCCAAACCGTCGGTGACGGCCCGCAAGTTCGTCGAAGCGCAACCCGACCGGTTCGCCCTGGCGATGGGCGGGCTCAACCTGCTGCGCCCCATCCCGTCGCTGCGTGAACTCAGTGCCGTGGTCAACGATCTGCCGGTGGCCTATACCGTTGTGGGGCCGAGCTTCTGGGGGGATGGGCAGTACCCTCCGAGTGACGCGGTGTATTACCCGCTCTACACCAAATGCGCGGAGCTTGAACTCCCGCTGTGCGTCAATACCGGTATGCCCGGGCCGCCGCTTCCGGGCGAGGTGCAGAATCCCATTCATCTGGACCGCGTGTGTGTGCGCTTCCCCGAATTGAAGCTGTGCATGATCCACGGCGCGGACCCGTGGTGGGACATCGCGATCCGGATGCTGATCAAGTACCGGAATCTGCGGCTGATGACCTCGGCGTGGTCACCCAAGCGGCTGCCTGAGTCCCTGTTGCACTACATGCGGACCCGCGGTCCGAACAAGATCATCTTCGCCTCGGATTTCCCCGTCCTTCGGATGCAACGCGTGGTGCCAGAGGTACTCGCCCTGGATCTGCCGGCCGAAACTCTGGACAACTACCTCTACGGCAACGCCGCCGAATTCTTCTTCGGCGAATCCCGCAACCAGGAGAACTGAGTCATGGATCGTTACGAGCTGCGCAGGCTGGACTACAGCCTCTCCGAGGACCACGTCGATCTGCAGACCGCGTACAGGCAGTTCTTCAAGACGCACTGTGATATCGACACTGTGCGGGCGGCCGAACCGTCGGGCTTCGACAAGAGTCTGTGGGAACGGTTGTGTGCCATGGGCGCAACGACGATGGCGTTGCCGGAGTCGGTCGGTGGTGACGGTGCCACGTTGGTGGACCTGACTCTGGTGGCCGAGGAGATCGGACGCACCCTGGCCCCGGTGCCGTGGATCGACCATGTGGTGGCAGCGCGGCTGCTTGCCCGCCTCGGCGTGCTGGATTCAGAAGACATCGTGCAGGGCACGCGGCTGGTCGGGCTCGATCCCCAACAGGTCGCGCCCAGTGGTGCACGGCTCATCCCGACGGGCTCGATCGCCGATCACATCATGGTCCGCGACGGGTCTGAAGTCGTGAAGTTGGGTTTCTCGACGCGCCCGGCCCGGGTGGACAACATCGGCAAGCTGCCGATGGCCTGGGTGGATCCGGGAGTCGCTGACGATCGTGTGGTGGTGGCCGACGGAGCGCAGGCGGTGGCGGAATACCAACGGGCATTGGATGAATGGCGGTTGTTGACCGCCTCGGCACTGGTCGGTCTGGTCGAGGAGACGATGACGATCGCCGCGGATTTCGCCAAGACCCGTTACACGTTGGGGGTGCCGATCTCGACACTGCAGGGCATCTCCCATCCGCTGGCCAACATCGCGATCACCGTTGCCGGTGGGCGGGGTCTGGCCCGCCGCGCCGCGTGGTTCCTCGACAACGAACCTGATGAACGACCCGAACTCGCACCGTCGGCATTCGTGTTCATGGCCGAGGAAGCCGCCAAGGCGGCCACCATGGCGGTCCACGTGCAGGGCGGGCTCGGGGTGTCCGCGGAGGCGGCCGCCACCGCGTATCTGGTGCGCGCCAGGGGTTGGGCGCTGGCCGGCGGCGATCCTGGTGCCTCCGCCGTCCGAGTCGCCGAGATCGTCGCTGCGCGCGAAAGCAAGGTATAGATATGGATTTCTCCCGCGTTGAACTGTCCGACGAGGACACGGCTTTCCGTGACGAGGTACGCACGTTCTTGCGCACGCATGTCACCGAGGACGTCATCCGGCGTGACCGCGAAACCGGCGATAACTTCGATGAAGGCGTTCATCTGGCTCTCGGCGCCGCCGGCTATCTGGAGAAGGAATGGAAGGCCGAAGGCGAAGGCGGTTTCAGCCGGGTCCGTCGCCGCATCTGGGAGCTGGAGAAGCGCCGGGCCGAGGTGCCCTGGGTGACCTGGGGTACTACGTCGATGGTGGCGCGCTCGGTGGCGAAGTTCGCCTGCGACGAGATCCGGGATGATGTGCTGCGCGGGGTGTTCGACGGCACTGTCCGGTTATGCCTGGGTTACACCGAACCCGATGGCGGCTCGGACGTCGCGACCTGCAAGACCCGCGCGGTGCGGGAAGCGGATGGGTCGAGCTGGATCATTAACGGCTCCAAGATGTTCACCACCGGCGCGCACAACTGCCAGTACGTCTTCCTGATCACCAACACCGACCCGGACGCCCCGAAACACAAGAGCCTCACCATGTTCCTGGTACCGCTGGACCTGTCCGGAATAGAGATCCAGGGCATCCGCACCGTCGACGGTGACCGCACCAACATCGTCTACTACTCCGACGTGTGTGTCGACGACAGATACCGCCTCGGTGACGTCAACGGTGGCTGGACCGTGGTGCGTGAACCGCTCGACGCCGAGCACGGGGCCGTCGCGGCCGCCGACGACGGGCTGGACGATGTGGCGATCATGATGCACCAGGCCGGGTTCATGGCCGAGGCCGCAGACAACGTCGCCGCGCTGGTGGCACAACCTGATTCTCGCGGACACCGCCCGGTAGACGACGGATCGGTGGCATATCGACTGGGCTGCAACGTCGCCCGAATGGAGGCGTCCCTGTCCACGCCCAGCATATTCGGTCGGGTGGCCCTCGCACAGACCATGCGCGATATCGCGCCGGAGCTGATGGATATCGCGGGATCGGTGGCTGCACTGCCCGTCGGAGCCGACGGGGGAGCCGACGATCGCAGCGAGTACGTGTACCGCTTCGCCCCGCTGGTCGGCATCTACGGCGGCACGCTGGAGGTATTCCGCAACATGATCGCCCAACATGTGTTGGGCCTGGGTAAGCCGAGCTATTCACCGCCCCGGGCGAAAGTTTCCTAGCGCGCACTTTTCCTTGCGCGAGCAGACGCGTAGGTACCCAGTTCCCGGGCGTGCCGGGTACATACGCGTCTGCTCGCCGAACTAGGCGGGCGCCTCGGCCAGCTGCTTGTTCAGCTGATCGCCCTCGATGTCGAGGTCAGGCAGCACCCGATCGAGCCGCCTGGGCAGCCACCAGGCGCGGTCACCCAGCATCGACATGACGGCGGGTACCACGGTCATTCGCACCACGAAGGCATCGATGAGGACGCCGAAGGCCAACGCGAAACCGATCTGCTTGATCATCGGGTCGGCGTTGAACACGAACCCGGCGAACACCGACATCATGATGACGGCTGCCGCGACGACCACCCGGCTGGCTTGGGTGAAGCCACGGGTGACTGCCGCGTCGCCGCGGTATCCGTGCACATGGGCTTCCTTCATCGACGAGACCAGGAACACCTCGTAATCCATTGCCAGTCCGTAGAGCACACCGATCACGATGATCGGCAACAGGCTCAGGATCGGACCGGTGGCACTCAACCCGAACAGCTGCTGGAACCAGCCCCACTGGAACAACGCGGTGGTGGCGCCGAAGGTGGCCAGGACGCTGAGCAGGAACCCGGCGGTGGCTTTCACCGGTACGGCGATCGACCGGAATACCACCAGCAGCACCAGCAACGAGAGACCGACCACGACACCGATATAGAGCGGCACGGCTTCGGCGAGACGGTCGGAGGTGTCGATCCCCATTGCGGTGATGCCGGTGACGCCGAGGTCGACACTGTGCAGTTCGGCCAGCGGACCGGCGTGTGCCCGGATGTCACGGACGAGTTGTGCAGTCGTGTCGGCGGTGGGTCCGTCGGTCGGGACCACCGAGAACAACGCGAATTCCTCGTTGTCACTGACCTTCTGCAGGCTCACCGATTCGACTCCGGGCAGGCGCTGCAGGTCATTGTTGGTGCCGACGAGGTCGGCCGAGGACAGCTTCGTGTTGCCCGCGGTCGGCTCGGCGACCACGATCAGCGGGCCGTTGTAGCCGTCACCGTAGTGCGCGGCGACCACGTCGTAGCTTTCGCGTTGCGGTGTGCCCTCGTTGTAACTACCGCCGGCCGGTAGCCCCAACGACATGTTCAAGGCCGGCAATGCCAGCAGTGCGGCCACGATCACGCCGCCGATCGCCACCGGTACCCGGTGGCGCAGCACCGCACCGACCCATGCGGCCGCGAAACGGTGATTGGCATTGTTGGCTTCGGACTGGGTTTTCCGAGCCTGTTCGGAACAGATCCGTTCGCCGACGAGGCCCAGCATCGCCGGGAGCAGGGTGAGCGAGGCGAGGACCGCGACCGCTACCGTGCCCGCCGCGGCGAGGGCCATTGGGGTGAGCAGCGAGATGCCCACCACCGTGAGCGCGACCAACGCGATGATCACCGTCGTCCCCGCGAAAACCACAGCGCTACCAGCGGTACCGACCGCCCGTCCGGCCGCTTCGGCGGCACCAAGTCCCTGGTCGAGGATCAGGCGACGTTGGCGGTTGACGATGAACATTGCGTAGTCGATACCGACGGCGAGCCCCAACATCAAGGCCAGGACTGCCGTCATTGACTGCATGTTGACCAGGTGCGAGAACAGGAAGGTTCCGCCTACACCGACCGCGACCGAACTCAATGCGGTCGCCAACGGCAGGCCTGCGGCGACAAGAGAACCGAGCGTGACGATCAGGACCAGCGCCGCCACCGCCAGGCCGATAGCCTCACCGGCGCCGACGAGTTCGGGCATCTCGATCATGCTTGCCGATGGCAGCACGCTGACCGCGGTGTGCGAGACCGCGTTGCGGGCCGCCTCGACCGTGTGCTCGATGGTGCCCGTCGGTAGTTCGGCGGTCTGCTTGTCGAACTGGAACTGGTACAGAGCGGCCGCGCCGTCCCCGGATATCGACACCCCGGGCACGGGTTGTCCGTCGATCACCAGCGGTTGGGGCGCACCCGCCGGCACCGGCGCCGGTACCTGGGCCTTCGCGATGGCGGCCGAGGCGGCGAGCGTCGGACTGGCCGGGCCCTTGGCCAATTCCTCCTGCGACAGTGCACGCGGGTCCAGTACATGGTCTGTCCTGGATACGGCGTCCACCGCATCGAGCAGTGCCGTACGGTTTTCGCCCTGGTCGACGCGCTGACCGTCCGGAGCCGCGAAGGCGATCAGACCCTGACCGCCGGACGATTCAGGCATGCGCTGGGCAAGGTCATCGATGACCTGCTGGGCGGGTGTCCCGTTGATGCGCATCTCGTTGGAGATCTTCGGTGGGCTCAGCACCAGCAGCCCGGCCACCAGCCCGATCAGCGCCAGCCAGCTGCCGATCACGAGCCACGGGCGGCCGAACGCGAAGCGTCCCAACCGGTACAGGAAGGTCGACATATAAGTGAGAGTAAGCTCCCAATATGGGAGTAAGCTATCGTTTGTTGCGAACCCCACCCGCGCGCGCCGGAATGACCTGCGCCACGTCCACCCGGATCGGATATGCCTGCACGTACTGATCGGCGCCGTGCCGATGCCTACGCCAACGAGAGCCGCATCGTTGCTGCAGCTCGCGAGATCTTCGCCGCCGAAGGCGCGGCCGCGACCCTGACTCAGGTGGCGGCGCGCGCGGGCGTCGGCAATGCGACGTTGTACCGCCATTTTCCCAATCGGCAGACACTGGCGGCGGCGGTTTTCGAGGACGTGTTCGCCACCGACGTCGAACCGGTGATTCTGGCGCTGGTCGACAGTGACGCACCCCGCGAGGCGTTCATCGATGTCATCGAGCGAATGGCCGAACTCATGTACGCGCAACGGTCGCTGCTGCCGTCGTTGGATCACCTCACCGAGCTGACATCCAGATTGTTCGGTAAGAAGCGTGAACTGCTCGACGCGTTGGTCACCCGTGGTCAGGCGGTCGGCGACCTGCGGGCCGACCTCACCGTCGACGACGTGCCCACCTTCGTCGCGATGGTGACCGCCGCCTCCGTCGCGTTGGAACAACCACCGGAACTGCGACGGCGCTACCTGAGCCTCATGCTCGACGCACTCAATCCCGCAGATGCGCAGCCGCTTCCGCCGTTACCGGACAGCAGCGTCTAGTGTCCTGAGTCATTAATTCTGATGCAGTAGTTGCCGATGCTGGTGAAGATTTGGTCGGCAGTCTTGGTCCAGA